>NZ_BAAGTM010000003.1:0-309110 GCF_054781915.1 Aquaspirillum soli
CGGTGATGGTAATCGGTGGTTGATCGTAGCGGATGCTGTTAATCAAGTCAGACAGCAATTCGGGTGATTGGGCAAAGAGACGTTTGAAGATGTAATCGTTCTTTGGATCGAGCAGCGGCAGCATGATTGGGGTGGGGACTGAGGATGACAGCTGATTGTAGTATGTTTTGGCGGTTTGCTTCACACCATGTCGCAAAACCGCCCGACGACGCTATGATCTCAACCCTCGAAGAAAATGTGTTCAGAGGCTGCGGCTATAGGTCAAAAAGATCTCATCGCGTTGCCAACCATGATGCTCATACAGTCGCTGTGCGGTATGGTTGTCTTTGGCGGTGGATAAATCTAAGCGTGCTTTTCCATCTTGTTTTGCTTGTGCCTCGGCAGCCTGTAATAACTGCTGCCCAATGCCAGATTGCCGCGCTGCAACGCTGACAAATAGATCGTACAACACATAAATCGGTTGTGCTGCCACTGAACAAAATGTTGGATAGAGCTGGCAAAAACCGACGAGGGTTTTCGCTGATGTTTCTGCCACCAGAATCACCGATTGATGCTGTTGCAAACGATCTTGGATAAAACGGTGCGCCAAACTGAGATCGGCGGCTTGTTGGTAGAACTGGCGATAGTGATCGAATAACACGGCGACTGCCGCCACATCGTCAACCGTCGCGGTTCGAATGATGATGTCCATTTTGTCGTGTACTTTTAGCTAAGTTGTTGGGTGAAAAAATCCACAATCCGTCGCGGTAGCCATTGAATATGGCCGGGAAAATGTCCGCTGACAAAGCCAACATGCCCACCCTGTTTTGGAAACTCTAATTGAACCTGCGGACTGACTTCCTGTTTTTTCGGTAGGGCGTGGGCAGGTAAGAAGGGATCGTTACGGGCATTTAATACCCAAGTTGGAATGGTGATGTGCGGTAAATAGGGTTTGCTGCTGGCGCGTTGCCAGTAGTCTTCTACACCATGAAATCCATGTAATGGTGCAGTGACATGGTGATCAAAATGGCGGAGGGTGCGGCTGGCACGAAGTGCGTGTGAATCGAGCAGATGTGGATAATGTTGAAGCAGGCGCAGGCTTTTGGGTTTTAAGCTGCGTAAAAACATGCGGGTATAGAGCTGACGATTGATCGGGTTGTGTTCAAGGGCATGGCCAGCGGCAGTTAAATCCAATGGGGCCGAAATGGCGGCAGCAGCATGAGGAATGGCGCGTTGTCCTGCTTCGCCAAGATATTTCAACAGCGCATTGCCACCCAACGAGACACCAACAGTCAACACACAGCCAAAGCGCCGTGCCAGATGTTGTAACACCCAAGCAATTTCAGCGGAGTCTCCGGCATGATAGGCGCGGGGGGCGCGGAAGTGTTGTCCGCCACACCCACGGAAATGCACCACGACGCCTTGCCAACCACAGCAAGCCACTTCGCGCATCAGGGCTCGCGCATAGTGACTGCGCGAACTGCCTTCTAAACCATGAAACAAGACGACTAATGGTGCGTGTGGCGAGGTACTGTCGTTGACAAGGAAATCAAGAGCGATTTCATCGCCATCCGGTGTCGGCCAGCGTTCGCGCCGATAATGAGGTACCGCCCCCGCCAAAAATAAAGCTGGCCAAACCGTTTGACTGTGGCCATCGGGTAACCAAAGCGGGGCGCGGTAGTTGGGCATAATTAGCCGTTATCCTCGTTGTCCTCGTCGCTATCGCTGGCCGTTGCATGTTGTGGTAGGCCAGGTGCAGGTGACAGGCTTTTGAGCAGTTGGAACAATTGTCGATAGGCTTTTGGTGGCTTGCTCTCGGTTTGTTCTTTGCGTGCATTACGAATCAGTTGCCGCAGATTTTGCACATCACAATCAGGATGCGCCGCAAGAAATTCAGCGAGGGCTTCATCGTCTTGCAACAGGCGATCACGCTGTCGTTCTAAACGGTGTAACCATGCCGTATGTTGATCGGATTCCCCACGTAATACCGCTAAAAATTCGCGGATAGGCTCGGGGTCGATATCACGCATCAATTTGCCAATATATTGCCGCTGGCGCCGAATGGCACCATTGGCAGTGATTTTTTGCGCTTCGCGGATGGCCAGATATAAGTTTTCTGGTAGCTGCAATTTTTTCAGGCTGTCATGCGACAACGCAATCAGTTCGGTACCTAATGCCTGTAATGCCTCAGCATCGCGTTTTTTTTGCGATTTGCTGGGTGCCTCGTCATCGTACAAGGAGGGCTGACTCACAATAATTCCACTTCAATGACTGGTAAAAAGAGCACAATGATAACAGAAGCTTGCCCAGCCTCAGCAGGCCAAAAAATCTTCTATGGCGGCGGCGAGGGCTTCTGGTTGTTCCCATTGCACCATGTGACCACACGGGTTGAGGGTGACTTGTTGGATGGTTTGAAAACATGCTCGCCGCTCGTCCAAGCTGGCCAACACCGAACGGGCCAGCGGATGATCGCTGTCTCCACCGCCGACCACCCACAACACCGGCGCTGTCACCTCCCGCCAACAGGCTTTAGCCTCGGCTAAACGATACAGTACTGGGTTGACCATTTTATGACGTGGATCGGCTTGGTAACGATAGCCATCATTGACCGTATCGCTCTCTGTCAACGCATGAGCAAGAAAAGCCGCACGGTCGGCGGACAGCAAGGGATTACGCCGTTGTAGCCGTTGTTGCACTGTGGTTAAACTTAGTGCATCAAAGCGCGGGGGGTGTTGTAGTTCATCTAGCCAACGACGATAGCGTTTTGGTGCTTCATTGGGATCACTATCTGGTAAGCCAAACCCTTCGATGGAGATGAGTTTTTCAATTTTGTGTGGACGAATGCCGGCATAGAGACTGGCGACCATACCGCCCATGCTATGCCCGATCAGGGTGACGGTTTCGTTTGCAGCATAGTGATGCAACAGTGCATCTAAATCGGCGAGGTAATCGGGGAAATAATAACCAGCGGTATTGGCCTGTGATTGACCAAACCCACGCCAATCAGGGGCAATGAAATGCCAACGATCTCCCAGCGTATCAACCAAAAATTGGAAAGTGATACTGCTGTCCATCCAGCCATGTAACAAAAACAATTTTGCTGCACCCTCGCGGCCCCAATGACGGACGTGCAGGCGGGGGCGGTCGACTGCCAGCGGCGGGAATTCACTGCGCGATAATAATTTTGCTTGGTACATAAGTGGGCGGCGAGAGAAAAACGCTCATCATAAGGTAAACGCCAGCCATAACGGTAGTGTCAACATACCAACAAAGATATTCATGGTGATGATGGAAGCGACCAACTTACCATCACCGCCCATCCGTACTGCGAGGATATAGGCTGACGAGGCTGTTGGCAGGGTGGCGAGGACAATGGCAGCAGTCCGATACATGCCGCGTAAATCAAACCATTCCGCCAAACCCCATGCCAGCGCCGGTACGACAACCAATTTGATCACGGTCATGCCGTTAATCAGTGCTAAGTTTTGCCGTAACCCTTCGCTGCGTAACCCTGCACCCACTGCTAACAATCCCAGTGGTGTGGCTGCAACGGCAAAGAGATCGAGGAGGTGCATGGCGGTGTCGGGGGCGGTGACACCGAATAGCTTGCAGATAAAGCCACTGACAGTGGCTATAATTAGAGGATTGCGGACAATTTCTCGCCATACCGAATGGCCACCGTGACGTGCCAAAAACCACACTGCCAGTGCATTCACCGCAGGGACTAACACGCCGACTAATAAGGCTAAGGCAGCAATCCCCGGCCCACCGGCCAAACGATCTACAACGGCGATACCAATATAGGTATTAAAGCGAAAGGCTGTTTGAATGGTTGAAGCAAAGGCTTGTGATGAAGGGCGTAGCCACCAACAGAGCAATAAACCACATGCCAAGCCTCCAGCGGTAAACCCGACGCCTGCCGCGATCATATCGAGGGCAGGCGTAAATTCGAGCTCACTTTTGACCACTGAACGAAAGAGCAGAGCGGGGAACATCACGTAATACACGAGGCGTTCTAAGTGGCCCCAAAATTCCGCTGGATAACCAAACCAACGGCGTAGGCTCAAGCCAAGCAGAATCAGCACAAAATCTGGCAATAAAGCCCAAGCAATACTTGACATGCACTGGCCCTAGCTTGGAAAAGCAATCAGATGATCAAGGTCTAATTTAATGCCAATCCATTCGCCGATACGATGGTTGTGATGGCTGGCGACGGTGGCGAGTACCTGTTGTCCCGAAGCAAGGGCGAGGGTGTAGAGAAACACTTCACCTTGGAATGCACGGTTGACCACTTGGGCTTTTAAGGGGCTGAAATCATCGTGAACCACATCATCGGGACGCAATAACACATCGACACGGCTTCCGACAGCAAAGCCACGGCTATCGAGGTCAACACGGCAAATTTCGCCAAATTCGATTTCTACACAATGGCTGCCGGTGATGGTGCCGGGGACAAACACGCCTTTACCAACAAAGTCGGCGACAAAGCGATTGGCTGGCTGGTGATAGAGTTCATACGGTGTTGCCCATTGCACAATTTGACCCGCTTGCATCACCCCAATTTGATCGGCAATAGCAAAAGCTTCATGTTGATCGTGGGTAACCAAAATAGCGGTCATTTGTTCGCGCTTGAGAATATCACGGACTTCTTGCCCCAAGCGTTCGCGTAGAGCGACGTCTAGGTTTGAAAAGGGCTCATCCAGTAGCAAAAGCTGGGGTTTGGGTGCTAAGGCCCGCGCCAGTGCCACCCGTTGTTGCTGACCACCAGAGAGCTCATGCGGATAAGCTTGGGCATGTGCGGTTAACCCCACCAGTTCCAACAATTCGGTAATGCGCTGTTGTCGGTGTGAAGCGGTGTGTTGGTGGAGGCCAAAGCCAATGTTATCGGCGACGGACAGGTGTGGAAACAAAGCATAGTCTTGGAACACCATGCCGATTTGGCGTTGATGGGGTGGAACACTTTGGTTCGGGCGGCTGATTGGCTGTTGCTTTAATAAAATTTCACCATCGTGAATCGGCTCAAACCCAGCAATACAGCGTAAAACAGTGGTTTTGCCACAGCCAGAATGACCAAGCAAACAACCAATTTCGCCCTGTTCAAGCTGTAGTGAAAGTGATTTGACGATTTCTTGTGCTGCATAACGCTGGCTAATATGGCGCAATTCAAGCAAGACCGACATCAGGTATCCCAAACAGAAAAAGCATTAAGCATGGCGACGTTGTGCTAACAAAATCACCGGCAATAAACCGACTAAGACAATCGCGACTGAAGGCAGCGCAGCGCGTTCCCATTCCCCTTCGCTGGTCATCTCAAACACCCGTACAGCAAGCGTATCCCAGCCAAAGGGACGGGTCATCAGGGTGATGGGCATTTCTTTCATCACATCAACAAACACCATCAACAAGGCAGTGAATAACCCTCCCTGCAATAACGGCAGGTATAAACGGCGTAACAAACCCCATCCTGATTCGCCCAAGACTCGCGCCGTTTCTTCTTGGCTACGGGTAATTCTTTGCATCGCGGCATCGACCGATTGAAAGCCCACGGCGAGAAAACGCGCGATATACGCCAGAATCATTACCAGCAGCGTGCCTTTGAAAATAGCTGTTTGTCCTTCTGGTAAATAGCTGGAAAAGACATTCAGTAAGACATTATCCAACCAAGCGATGGGGATAAACACACCTACGGCTAACACAGTACCGGGGACAGCATAACCAAGTGTCGCCAATCGAACCGCAAAGCGAGTGCGCTGGCGCGCATCACGACGTTGTGCATAAGAAATCAGCAAGGCGACGACGGCAACCGCGACGGCAGCAAGACCGGCCAGCAGTAAGGAATACCAAACAAAACGGATGTAACGGGCGTCGAGGTCGGTCGTAATCGCTTGTCGGCACCACCATAACAACTGAGCAAATGGAATTACAAAGGCCAGTCCCAAAACCACGCTGGCCCAAGCGGTGGCCAATAGGCCGGATAGCGTGGGAAGACGGTCGCGTTTTGCTTGAATACTGCCGCGTCCGGTGACGGTATAAGCACGCCGTCCGCGTGCGCGCAGTTCGTACCACACCAAAATAAACACCAATAACACTAATAACGAGGCTAACTGTGAGGCAGAAGACAGTGAAAATAGGCCAAACCATGCTTTGTAAATGGCAGTGGTAAAAGCATCGTAGTTAAAAATCGACACCGTTCCAAAGTCAGCTAAGGTTTCCATCAAGGCCAGACTCACGCCGCCAACAATCCAAGGCCGTGCCATCGGTAAGGCCACCCGAAAGAAGGCTTGCCGTCGGCTGAGCCCTAAAGATTGGCCCGCCTCTAGCGCACGTCGTCCCATGCTGGCAAAAGCATCACGGGCAAGCAGATAGATATAGGGGTAGAGGGCAAGGCTCATCACCAAAATCACCCCACCAGTCGAGCGAATTGGCGGCATGGCTGCGCTAGTACCCCAAACCTCGCGCATCCATGTTTGAATAGGGCCAGTGAAATCAAACAAACCGATTTGCGTAAAGGCCATCACATACGCCGGCATTGCCAAGGGCAGCATCAAAGCCCAGCTAAAAAAACGTCTTCCCGGAAAATCATACATGGCAATCAGCCAAGCCAACGGTACCGCTAACACCAGTCCACCCACACTGACGCCAAGCATCAAAATGAAGGTGTTCCATAACAAGCGGGGGAGGACAAATTCGCTGAGGTGGGCCCAAATATCTGGGCTAGGGTCGAGAAAGGCCGAAAGGATTACCGCCAGCGGGGTTAAGGTAATCAGGCTGAAAACTGCTGCGACACCAAACCAACGCCGAGTGGAATGAAAAAGGGCCATTGAAGAAAATCTGTCTAAATCGTCGAGGAAAACAGCAATTATCGAACTTTTTATGCAAGAAACTCAAGCATAATGCTGCCAAGCAGAAAGACAAACAGGCAGTTGGTCGTACCGCTGCCTGTGGGTGAACAACACGCAATAATTAACGATAGCCTGCGCGGTCCATCAATTTCACTGCCGCTGCTTGCAGTTCGCCGGCTTTGGCGACATTGATATAGTTGTGTTTGAAATCACCCCATGCAGCGACTTTTGGATCAGATTTCACTTTTGGATTGACAGGGAACTCCATATTGCTGTCGGCATAGAGGTTTTGTGCCTTGTCAGAAGATAACCATTCGAGCAAGCGAATCGCGCCTTTTTCATTCTTGGCATAACGGGTCACCCCAGCACCAGAAATGTTCACATGAGTACCACTGCCTTTTTGGTTAGCCCAGAAAATGCCAATTGGCAGTTTTGGATTTTTTTCCATCAAACGACCGTAGTAGTAGGTGTTGGCAATCCCAACATCACATTGACCTGCACCAATGGCTTCTAACATTTTGGTGTCGTCTGGGAAGACATCTGTTGCCAAATTACCCACCCAACCTTTGACGATTTGTTCAGCTTTCGCTTCACCATGTTCTGCCATCAGCATTGCTACCAGCGATTGGTTATACACCTTCTTCGAGGTGCGTAAGCACAAACGGCCTTTCCATTTGGCAGTCGCTAAATCTTCATAACTGCTTAGTTCTTGAGGTTTGACGCGGCTGGTGTTGTAAAAAATTGTCCGTGCACGGATCGACAGGCCAAACCATTCCCCTTTTGGATCACGCAAGTGTGCTGGCACGTTAGATTCCAGTGCAGCGGATTTGACTGGCTTGAGTAGACCTTCGTGGCTGGCTTGCCACAGGTTACCCGCATCCACCGTCAGCAAAATATCAGCAGGCGTATTGTTGCCTTCTGATTTTAGACGCTGCATCAGTGGGCCTTCTTTATCGGTGATGAATTTTACATCCACGCCAGTTTCTTTTTTGTACGCATCAAACAGCGGTTTAATCAGCTGTTCATTTCGCGCACTGTACACCACAACTTCTTCTGCCAATGCTTGACCAGCAAAAGCAACGGTTAACGCTGCACACAACAAAGAAAGACGTTTCATGTCTTAATCACCTTATTCAGAAATGATGTATGGGTGTGATTTGCCTGAGGGTGAACTCAAGCGAGAGTGTGGCAAAAATTGTAGCAATGATGAGAATAGTTATCAAACTATTTCGTAATACCCTTGACAGTCATCAATAGCCTTGCAAAGATGATAACAATTCTCATTTGTAAGGAGGTGGAGCATGAACGCCATGTTGGTTGGTGCCGATACACTCGGAAATATCCCTAATGTCTTGCAATCTTTTGGCATTACCGTGCAAAAACACATCAGTGGCCGCAATAGCGCTCATCAACGTAAGGTAGATCGCTTACCAGCGGGAACGGACTTGCTGATTCTGTTTACGGATTTTTTGGGTCATAACGTGATGAAACACTTCCGTGAATTGGCCAACAGCGGGGATATTCATGTGATTGCTTGTCGCCGTTCCGTGTGTGCCTTGAAGCAGGGGCTAGAGAAAGTGGGGTTGCAAGAGCAAAACGCATGTGCAGATTGTCAGCACCGTTGTGCGAGGCCGTCACGATAATGTGATTGGGCGGGATTAAAATTCGATAGCACTCTTGGCATTGGTTACAATCGGTGCTGTTGTGTCACTGCCCTTTTAGACTATCGAACAAGGATACTGCTCTATGTTGACTGAAGCCCAAGAAAAAGCCTCTATTTTGGCCGAAGCGCTGCCTTATATCCGGCGCTTCAATGGTAAAACCATCGTAATCAAATACGGTGGCAATGCCATGACCGATGATGAATTGAAGGCAGGGTTTGCACAGGATATCGTGCTGTTGAAATTGGTTGGCCTCAATCCGGTTGTAGTGCATGGCGGTGGGCCGCAAATCAACGAGATGCTAGAGCGTTTGGGCAAAAACGGTGAATTTGTACAAGGCATGCGCGTCACCGACCGCGAAACCATGCAAGTGGTTGAAATGGTATTAGGCGGTTTGGTGAATAAAGAAATCGTTAGCCTGATTAACCAAGCCGGTGGTAAAGCGGTGGGTTTGACTGGTAAAGATGGTTCGTTTATCCGCGCTCGTAAAATGTTCCTGCGTTCGCCAGAGGGTGAGCCACTGGATATCGGTCTGGTTGGGGAAATTGAACATATCGACCCCAGTTTGGTGTCGACCTTGGAAGATGATGCCTTTATTCCAGTGATTGCCCCGATTGGTGTGGGGCCTGAAGGCTCGGCCTATAACATCAACGCGGATTTGGTCGCTGGTCGGTTGGCTGAAACACTTAAGGCTGAAAAATTGATTTTGATGACCAATACTGCCGGTGTGTTGGATAAAGAAGGCAATTTGTTGACTGGTTTGACTGCCAAGCGAGTGGATGAATTGTTTGCCGATGGCACAATTCATGGTGGTATGTTGCCAAAAATCAGTTCGGCGCTTGATGCAGCGAAAAACGGCGTTAATTCAGTGCATATCATTGATGGCCGCGTAAAACACGCTTTGCTGCTGGAAATTTTGACCGATGCGGGTGTTGGCACCATGATTAAAGCCAGTTAAGCTGGTGGTTGTGTACTGCAAGCTTGACTTCGGTCAGCTTGCAGAAAAACCACTAAAAAAATACATTTCTTTTTCTATACTGCAATCGCGTGTCGTTAACGCCGTTTTATTGATCCAAGGGGGAATAACATGGTCATGACAGTCAAGCAATTGCTCGATCAACGTGATAAACATCAGTTGTATCACGTCACACCACAAGCAACGGTGTATGAAGCACTCTGTTTAATGGCCGAGCATAATATCGGCGCTGTGTTGGTGATGGAAGAAGGCAAATTACAGGGTATTTTCTCGGAACGGGATTATGCGCGCCGTGTGGTGCTACAAGGGCGCACCTCCGCTGGAACGCGTGTTGGTGAAATCATGACCCGCCGCGTATTGTTTGTCTCGCCCGACCGAACGATCAACGAATGTATGGCTTTGATGGCAGATAAGCGTATTCGCCACTTACCGGTAATTGATGATGAAGCCGTGGTGGGGATGGTATCGATTGGTGATGTGGTGAGTGCGACGATTGCGGAACAGAACTTCCTGATTGACCAATTATCACATTACATTCACAGTTGACGTTGATACCTCAATTCCCTGCTTAGGTAAACACGTGGCATTGACTTGGCTTTTTGATCTAGATAACACCCTACACCCTGCCTCGAGCAGGGTGTTTCCTTATATTAACCAGCAAATGACTGCTTTTATCATGGCAGAGTTGGGCATGGACGAAGCCGAGGCGCATCGACTGCGCCAACACTACTGGCAACGCTATGGTGCAACATTGCATGGACTACAACGACATCATGCCGTTGCACCAAAACATTTTCTTACTCGTACCCATCCTGTATCTGCCTTACTTCCCTTGTTAGAAAAACCAGCCGGAGTAGGACAACTGTTGCGGTGTTTGCCCGGGCGAAAAGTGATTTTCTCGAATGGCCCCAAACACTATGTTGAAGCCGTCACCAAAAAGCTTGGTTTACACCCACATTTGCTGGCGCGCTTTGGCGTGGAATGCTTGCGCCTACGGCCCAAACCAAAACAAGAGGCCTATCTTACCGTGTTGCATCGTTTGGGGGTGCGCGCAGTTGATTGCGTGATGGTGGAAGATACCGTGGAGAATTTGCGACCAGCTAAACAGCTGGGGATGACCACCGTATGGCTGCACAAACAACCGCGTCGGCCCCCTTATGTCGATTACCGCATTACTGCGCTGCCACAGCTGGCGCGGCTTAGCCTGTGTATCGCGAAGCAAACAACGATTGTCGTATAAAGCCAATGAAACATAGGGTTAAGGCTAACCACGGCCAGACATGAGAGGCGACTTCTGCCAACAAGCTTAAGTTGGTGAGATGGCCGTGGCTCCAACGCAGATGGCTAAAACTTGGACTGCGGTCGGGTTGTAGTGGCCATTGTGCTGCAAGATAGAGCATCCCCCCCAAGGTGATGGCACCTAAACCAGCGCGTGCGGTGTACGGTAACCGTACCCACCACAATAAGAGTAATAATCCCGCTAACAAGCCAAGCAAGACCCGAGGGTTAATCCACTCGAAGAAGGCAAATTCACGCAGAAAAGCAGCGGCAATACCGAGTTTAATTAACGTCGCCAGACATAAAAAGCCGAGCACAAGGCGTAATTTTGACTGCGACCGCTTCGCGCATAGACTGACCAATAGTAATGTCCCCAGCAGATTCAACATGGCGCTGCCTGCTTCGATCAGAAATAGAAACAGTGCTGGATTTTCCAGTGGTGAAATAAAAGGTTGTGGTAATCCCTTGGGAATCACCACCACACCAAAGAAGGGCACCGAGGGATCAAGTTGGGTCAGAAACCATAAGGTCATCAGCAATAAGGCGTAGTCAGTCACTCGGCTGGGGTGAAAATGGCGATGCCGCCAGCGGTGTAGGCGTTGACCGATATAACGCGATAGCGGATTGAGCGCAAATAAGGCGCCCAGCGTGCCACCAACACTGTTGCAGAGTAGATCAAGATTGGATGAGATGCGGCTTGGCAGAAATTGTTGAATCAGTTCTACGCTTAAACTAGTGGTACTGGTCACCACCAATGCTAATAACAGCCCCAACCAGCGTTGGCGTGGAATCAATGCTAAGGCAAAGCCATAGGGAAAATAGGCAAGCACATTAACAATGGTGTCAAAGCGGCGGGTGTAATATGGCAGCGGATAAAACAGAAAATCGAACAGCGGTTCAGTATTGTCTTGCCAGCTATCTAAAGGATATAGGCTGACAACAGCGATAACCCCTAAGCAAATCGCGGCAAACAGCCAAGGGACATGGCCTCGAGGTGTCATTGAAGGGGGCAGTGAGGCCATCACATAAAGGCCATAACGGGCAGCATCAGCATCATGGTGCCAGCTTAATAGATGCTGCCCCCAATCGACTAGTCCCTAGCTGCGAAAATCTTTTGTGCAGCGTTCATTTTCCATTTCTGTCAGCATCCGCATCACGTCATCCGATGCTTTTTCCATCTCCAACAAGGCTTGGCGTGCCCCATCAAATTGTCGCTGGTTGAGCATCTCTAAGGCTTTTTTCCCTGCATCGTGAACACGGGCATGAGGCTGTTCTAATTTGCCATACACCGGGTTGTGACGACATTCTTCATGGCCACGTCCTTCGTAATACCATTTACCCAGTCGGCAGTTAGTGTGGCTAGATAATTGTTCTGGTCGCAAATCGTGGTAGCCAATAAATGCCTTGTAAATATCCAGTTTAAAAACGATGTGATCGAGTTTCACAATCTCCATAAAACTGGTGTTAGACGCCATTGAGATGGTGTGCGCCATCTGTTCGCTAAACTTGACTAACTGTCTGACTTGGTCTGCTGTTTCGACGCCAGAACGTTGGTAGTCCATCGCTTGTTCCGACGCTTGTTGTACCTGTTGTTTGGTGGCGCTGGAACCATCCTGAATGGTGGTGACCAAAGTAGCAATTTCACTGGTGGCTTGTGCGGTGCGCTCTGCCAATTTCCGTACTTCATCTGCAACCACGGCAAAACCACGACCTTGTTCACCGGCGCGTGCAGCTTCAATTGCTGCATTTAATGCTAAAAGGTTGGTTTGATCGGCAATGTCCTTAATTAACTGAACAAATTGACTGATTTTGCCGGTATTATCATTTAAGGTATCCATGGCACGGACAGTCTGCCCTTGTGCTTGGACGATGTGATTAAAGCTATTGATGATGACATCAAGTGCTTCGCGACTGCGGTGGAGAGTTGAAACCGCATCACAGGCTACGGTAAAGTCGCTTTCTAAGCGCTCGGCCAAAAGTGAGAAAGTGCCGCGTAGTTCTTCGACGTTGTTACAAAATAAGCCAAAAGGATCGATGTAAGAAGCACGACGGCCAGCGCGTTCGCGAAAGTCAGCCAGTTCTTTTTGGGCGGGTTCCCAATTGGCGCGTAATTGCTCCAGTTCTCGTTCTGTTGCTCGCCGTTCTTCCTCTAGGCTTTGTAAACGACGCTCTAGCTCTAACGCTCTTTGCTTGTGGCGATAACCGAACATGAACCCTCCAAAAATGGTAAAAACAGATATTTCTGCCCGTTTCTTTGAAAAATCTTTTATTTTTTATGTAAAAAACAAAAAAGATATTTTTCTAAGAAAAATTAAGGAAATATTATAGCCGAGTGGTTCATTTTTTTGGAAAAAAAACGTCACATAGTCTGCCTGTCGTTTTGAAATTGGCATAACAGAGTCTGTCATATCACTGAATGAACATAGATTGAGGAGATAACATGTCAGAAGAAGAATTTACCCGATGGTCGATGGGGGTTTTACTGACAGGTTTAATTGGTTTTATGGGCTTTATTATTTGGGATCTGGGTAAGAAATCGGATGCCGGAAAATTTGGGATGTTCGTTCTATTTTTAGCACTTGGAACGGGAGTGACTGGATTTGTCTTCAAAGAATTTCTGGTCAGCTATTTTTTAGAAAAATAACAAGGGGGTAAAACCTATGCCATCATTTGACGTTGTTTCAGAAGTAGATTTGGTTGAAGTGCGTAATGCCTTAGAACAAGCCAATAAGGAAATCAGCACCCGCTATGACTTTAAGGGGTCTGATGCCCGTATTGAGCAAAGTGATAAGGTATTAACGGCATTTGCTGATGCAGAGTTTCAACTCGATCAAGTGAAAGACATTTTAATTGCCAAGTTAGCCAAACGTAATGTCGATGTACGTTGTTTAGATTATGGTAAATTAGAAAAAGTCAGCGGTAATAAAGTCAAGCAAACTGTGACCATTCAAGTCGGTGTCGAAACGGAACTTGCAAAAAAAATTGTGCGCTTGCTAAAAGATGCCAAGTTGAAGGTGCAGGCTGCTATTCAGGGTGACACAGTTCGTGTTTCCGGCGCAAAGCGTGACATTTTGCAAGAAGCAATTGCTTTGATTCGTAAGGAAATAACGGATACCCCACTGCAGTTCAATAATTTCCGTGACTAAACTGATGGGGGGGTATTGGCGCTGATCAACTCACACGGTTCATGACTGGGGTTTGAAAAGCGATGCGGCAGGCGGCTGTCAAAATAATAACCGTCGCCTGCTTCTAAGCGTTGGGTCTCACCATTGACTGTAAGCTCAATACTGCCACGGACAATCACACCACCTTCTTGACCATCATGCGATAGCATATCCGGCCCAGTATTGGCCCCTGGGGCGAAAATCTCGCGTAATAAAGTCAGGTTACGATTAGGGTGGTTGAGCCCAACCAAAAAAAACGAAATCTGCTCCCGTCCCACATTCGGTTGACACGCTTTGGGATAAAACGGTGTAGGGGCTTGTGGGGCCAGATCAAAGGTAAAAAACTCAGCCAGTGTCATCGGCAACCCTTCGAGTACCTTCATCAATGAACTAACCGAGGGACTGACACGATTTTGCTCAATCAGGGAAATTGTCCCATTGGTGACGCCAGCCCGTTTTGCCAATTCACGCTGTGATAAACCAAATTTTTCTCTGACATGACGTAGGCGAGAACCAACATCCATTGCTAAGCTCCATGGTGAGATCACAAGATTGCTGGTCATTTTAGCCTTAGCTGGCCCGATTGCTCATCCTTTCATGTTGCAAATAGGCAAAATTTCTACAGCGTCATGCGAGTTGAACTATTGGCGAATAGCCAGTGTTTGTTACAATAGTGGCCGTTTTTGCGCTGCGTCATCAGGGTGCTGGACATCACAGAGAAATAGCCATTCTTAAGGGGCTTTAATGTTTGTCATCATCGGTTACATCATTGTATTAGGCAGTGTGTTCGGCGGCTTTGTACTTGCCGGTGGCCATCTTGCATCGCTGTTCCAGCCGGTTGAGCTGCTGATGATTGGTGGTTCTGCGGTGGGCGCGTTCTTGGTGGCGAATGCAGGTGCACCACTCAAGGCCACCATGAAGGCTTTGCCAACCACGCTGAAAAAATCCAACTTCGATAAAGCAATGTATATGGAGCTGTTTGCATTGCTGTACGAAATTCTTGGCAAAGTGCGTAAAGAGGGTTTGATGTCGATTGAAGCCGATGTGGATGCGCCGGCAGAAAGCCCTTTGTTTACCAAATATCCTTCTATCTTGGCTGAGCACCATGTCACAGAGTTTATGTGTGACTACTTGCGCTTGATGGTTGGGGGTAATTTGAATCCTATCGAGATTGAAAACTTGATGGATATCGAAATTGAAACCCACCACCATGAAGGCGAAGTGCCGGTCAATGCTGTACGTAACTTGGCTGATGCTTTCCCTGCTTTGGGTATTGTGGCGTGTGTGATGGGTGTGGTGCATACGATGGAATCGGTGGGGATTCCGCCGGCAGAACTCGGTAAACTGATTGCGGCGGCGCTGGTTGGTACCTTCTTGGGTATTTTGCTGTCCTACGGTTTCGTCGGTCCATTGGCAACCAACCTAGAACACAAACTCAACGACCAAACGCGGATGCTCAATACCATCAAAGTTACCTTGTTGGCATCGCTCAACGGGTATGCGCCTCCTGTGGCGGTTGAATTTGGTCGTAAAGCTCTGCAAAGCACCGATCGTCCAACCTTCCTTGAGTTGGAAGAACACGTGAAAAACGCGAAGAACCGCTAATTTTTATGTGCTTTGTTTAGTAGGTTAAAAGGAGCCGAGCATGGCTGATGAATCACAACGCCCCATTATTATCAAGCGCATCAAAAAAGGGGGGCATGCCCACCACGGTGGTGCGTGGAAGATTGCGTATGCTGACTTTGTGACAGCGATGATGGCGTTCTTCTTGTTGATGTGGTTGTTATCATCGGTCTCCCAAGGCGCGTTAGCGGGGATTTCTGAATACTTCCGTACACCATTGAAAGTGGCGTTGCTCGGGGGCGATGGTGCGGGTGATGCCACCAGTCCCATCAAGGGCGGGGGTGAGGACTTAACCCGTTCCGCAGGACAGGTGAACCGCAGCAATATCGTGACAGATGAGCGCAAAGAACGTGTCTTGCTCAACAAGCTTTCGCAAAAAATCACTCAGGCGATTGAGTCAAACCAAACCTTAAAACAGTTTAAAGATCAAATTACCCTTGAAATGACCCCAGAAGGGTTGCGGGTGCAAATCATCGACGAAAAAAATCGTCCGATGTTTGATTCAGGTAGTGCCAGTTTGTTGCCGCACACTCGCCTGTTATTGCAGGAAATGGCAAAAATTCTGAATGATGTGCCAAATCGGTTGTCAATCTCTGGACACACTGATGCCACCCCTTTTGCCGCCGGTGAACGTGGCTACAGTAACTGGGAGTTATCGGCTGACCGCGCTAATGCGGCGCGTCGTGAATTGTTGTTGGGCGGGATGACTGAGCAAAAAATGTTACGAGTGACCGGTTTGGCTGCAGCGAATCCACTCGATCAAACCAACCCAACTAATCCGATTAACCGTCGCATCACGATTATTGTCCTCAATAAGAAAACGGAAGAAGAAATTCTGCGCGAATCAGGCCCCTCTGTCGCAGAGCGTGCTGCGGCAGCTGCTCCGTCTCCAGCCCCCGCAGAGACAACAGAAACGGCAGGACAGTAACTTTTTCACTGTCGCCTTTTTCCAGATTTCAATGTCTTTCTCAATTCGCCGCTGGCTAGAGCACGGCTTAGTGATGGTGATCGGTTTGCTATTAGCATGGCCGGTCGCCGTTTCTTTTTCTATCCCTGCGCTGTTACTACAAGGCCCTTGTGCGGTGTTATTGAGTCGTTTTCGCCGCCACCCTTGGTGGGCAAGTTTATTGCATCTTGTCGCTCTCCCTTTGTTATGGGGGGCTTTAATGCTAGACATTGCGCCCGAGTGGTATCTGGCTTTAGCCATGCTGACTTTTGCCATCTCTGGCAATGCGTGGCGTGAACGGGTGCCTCTGTTTTTATCCACTAAGGCCACACTTTCACAACTGCAATATATCGTACCGCCGCAAGCACGGTTAATTGATCTGGGTTGTGGTACTGGCACGGTCTTATTTGGTTTAGCGCGCCTGCGCCCCGATCTGATCTTGACTGGGGTAGAAAACAGTATGATTCCCTTTTTAATTGCACGGATACGAGCGTGTTTTGTGCGCAATGTGCAAGTGAAATTTGCCAATTTATGGCAAACCTCACTGCAAGAAGCGGATATCGTATACTGTTATCTCTCTCCTGAGCCCATGCCAAAAGTTTGGCAACAATTTTGCCAACAAGCACCGGCACATGGCCAACTGATTAGCAATACTTTTACGATACCAGGACAGCCGGCCCAGCAATCATTTCCTATCAATGATCGTATTGGCTCTTGTCTGTATGTGTGGCAGAAACCGAAGGATAGAGCATGAAAAACTGGCTTCGTACGATGGCAACCGAGCCGCTACCGATTCGTTCTGTGAGTCTTGATCGTTTGGCGCATCTGCGGCGAACAGATGAAAGCTTGCTGAATGTTGCGGATGTGGCCAATGTGGTGTTGGCCGACCCCTTATTGGCCTATCAGTTGCTGCGCCATGTCGCTTCTATCGAACGTGTGCGTGAGCCTCTGACGGTAACATTGGGGATTGAACACGCGATTATGTTGATTGGCCTTGACCAATTCTTTAACCGCTTTGGTTCGCTGCCCAGTCTCGAGTCGCGGGTTGCACCAGCCCACATGCCGGCGATTCGCACCGCCTATGCTCGTGCCCGTTTTTCTGCTTGGTTGGTAAAAGAGTGGTTAGCATTAAACGAAGAGCATCGGGTTGAAGAATACTTTGTTGCTGCCTTGTTATATCAAGTGCCGCTGTGTTGTCGTGCCTTAGATACTGCGCTAGATCCACAAGCCACACCAGATGAGGTTGCTAAAAAACGCTTTGGTGTGCCTTATGACATGGTGTTGTCCGAATTATTGACCCTGTGCCGGATGCCGCCGCAAGCCCTAGAAATGTTGTCGCAGCAATCCCACGAAACCATCGACCGTCGTAAATTGGTGTTGCGGTGTGCGATTCAAATTACCTCGCGCTTTGATGAAGGTTGGTGGTCAAAACCTGTGGTACACATGCTGGATAACGCAGCAGATTTGTTGCAACAACCGCGTGAAACTTTATGGCAAGTCCTTACCCAAATTGCGCTTTATCTGGCTCGCCATCCTGCTGCCGGGACAGATAACGACCGTTTTGCCCGCGAATTAGCTTTGTTACCCATTATGCCTTTGGTATCAGAGAACGAATTCTTGTTCTTTGACTGGAGCAGTGATGAGCGGATGACCCAGCTCGATCAGTCTATTCGCCGCACCTTAGCCAGCTTGTCTTTACAGTTGGGATGTGATCGCTTGGCATTTTTTGCCGTTAATCCAACCGATCAAACTTTGCGTAATCACTACCGGATTGGTTTTGAGCATGAAGATCAGCTTATTGGGGCCGTATTATCGTTAGATCACAACAGCTTTTTCCATGCTTTTGGGCAAAAAACCCAAGCCATTCGGATTGCTGCACCTCAATTAGCTACTATCCGCAGTCGCTTCCAAGATAATTTCTTTGTCGGTGTACCAGAAAATGGTTGTGCCATGATTAGCCTACATAAAGATGGTGCATTCAAAGGGCTGTTTTATATCGATAATGCACAAACTGGACGTGATATTGATGATGTGGTTTACCAATC
This sequence comes from Aquaspirillum soli, assembly GCF_054781915.1. NCBI lineage: Bacteria > Pseudomonadati > Pseudomonadota > Betaproteobacteria > Neisseriales > Aquaspirillaceae > Aquaspirillum > Aquaspirillum soli. The sequence continues at coordinate 18,515 of NZ_BAAGTM010000003.1, forward strand.
ATTTAAAGCGGCCATTATTCATCTCGCTAATATGTAAGGGGTTGTTTTGCTTGCCCGTATTGATTCTCCACACAATCCGCAGTTAAAAAACCTCAATCGCCTACTGGAAAAAGCAAAGGCGCGCCATACTGAACAGCGATGTGTTTTAGAAGGCTTACATCTATGCCATACCTTGCTGGACCGAGGTGGGCGCTTAGAACGTCTTTATCTCAATAGCCGTGCAGAACACCATCCCGAAGTCCAAGCGTTATTGCAACGTTGTGCAGCAACGACAGAGTGTGTATGGGTGGCAGAGGCTGCTTTACAAAAAATGTCGGCGCTACATTCTGCCCCCGAGGTACTGGGGGTGATGTCGTTGACTGCCTTGCCGCGCCCGAAGGTGATGTCGCAGGACAAACTATTGCTCGAGTCGATTCGTGACCCAGGTAATTTAGGGACGTTGTTACGCACTGCCGCTGCCGCCGGTATTACCCAAGTGTATTTGTCTGCCGATTGTGTTGACGCGTGGTCATCGAAAGTGCTCCGTGCGGCAATGGGCGCACACTTTTCTCTGCAAATCGTTGCTGATGCCGACTTAGCCGCTGTATTGACTGATTTTGTTGGTATCAAGCTGGTGACCCATCTTGCTGCACAGCACAGTCTTTACCAATGTGATTTAACTCCGCCTTGCGCTTTTGTTTTTGGTAATGAAGGCACTGGTGTTTCTGATGCCTTGGCCGCTTTAGCTCAGCCAGTGTTAATTCCGATGCCCGGCCAAACTGAATCATTGAATGTGGCAATTGCGGCGGCGGTGTGTCTGTTTGAACAAGTACGACAACGCGCGACTGTCGCAGTCTGAGGGAGATAGCATGATGATGGCGAGCCAATTCGCGGCAGAATGCTCGCTGTTTGATCCCTGCCCGTTGCTGCAGTAAACACCCGTGATATACTCGCGCCTTTCTTGCGTAAGCCAGAACAGTCTCCTCGCTCGGATGAAATCCTGATCGGGTGATTTGACCGTCCTTGCCTTTATCGCTTTTCATCCAAGCTTTTGATTAAGGATTCAAGATGCAAATTCAGTTGGAAACGTTGAGCACCTTGGAGCGCCGTTTGACGATCTCCTTGCCTACCGAAGCCATCGATAACCAAGTGAAACAACGCTTACAGCGTGTGGCTCGTAATGCCAAGATCCAAGGTTTCCGCCCAGGCAAAGCGCCACTGAAAATTGTTGAGCAGAACTACGGTTTGCAAGTGCGTGAAGAAGTGTTGGGTGAAGAGATTCAAAATAGCTTTACTGCGGCTGTGCGCGAGCAAGCGTTGCGTGTGGCTGGCTTCCCGCGTTTTGAACCACAAAACAGCGAAGAAGACCGCAGCCAATTTACTTTCAGTGCTTTATTTGAAGTGTATCCAGAAGTCGCCATTGGTTCTTTAACCGACAAAGAAGTCGAAAAGCCAGTGACCGAAGTGACTGATGCTGAAATTGATAAGACCATTGATATTCTGCGTAAACAGCGCACCCGTTTCGACCGTGTCGAACGCGCTGCTGCTGAAGGCGACCGTGTCATTATCGATTTCAAAGGCACCATCGATGGTGAAGCATTTGCCGGTGGTAGCTCTGAGAACTTCCCGTTTGTGTTGGGTCAAGGGCAAATGTTGCCTGAATTCGAGGCTGGCGTTATCGGTTTGACCGAAGGCGAAAGCCGTGATGTATCGGTGACTTTCCCTGAGGATTACCACGGTAAAGAAGTGGCTGGTAAAACCGCTGTGTTTACCATCACCGTGAAAAATGTTGCTGCAGCTACCTTGCCAGAAATCGACGAAGCTTTTGCAAAACAGCTTGGTATCGCGGATGGTGATGTGAGCAAAATGCGCGAAGAAATTCGTAAAAACGTTACCCGCGAAGTCAAACGCCGCCTGCAAGCACAAGTGAAAGAAAATGCAATGCAAGCGCTGTTGGATGCCACCCCAATCGAACTGCCAAAAGCGTTGGTGGGCATGGAAATCAACCGTTTGATGGACCAAGCTCGTCAAGACTTGGCTCAACGTGGAATTGATGCAAATTCGATGCCACTGCCTGCTGATTTGTTCACCAAACAAGCCGAGCGCCGTGTTGCCTTGGGTTTGATCTTGGCGGAACTGGTTGAAAAACACGACATCAAAGCAAAAGAAGAGCAAGTCATGGCTCTGATCCAAGAATTTGCCGAGAGCTACGAACAACCTGAAGAAGTCATCGCATGGTACAAAGCCAGCCCAGAACGTCTGCAAGGCCCAGAATCGATGGTGCTGGAAGATAATGTGGTTGAATTTGTGTTATCTCAGGCCAAAGTAAGCGAGAAATCGGTTTCTTTTGATGAGTTGATGGGGAACGCCTAATGCATATCCAATCAGATTGGCAAACTACACAGCCCACTCCACATGCCTTAGGCTTAGTGCCGATGGTGGTGGAGCAAAGTGGTCGTGGTGAGCGCGCCTACGATATTTACTCTCGCCTGCTCAAAGAGCGCATTGTGTTTATGGTGGGGCCGGTGACAGATGATTCTGCCAATCTGGTGGTGGCGCAGTTGTTGTTTCTTGAGTCGGAAAATCCTGACAAAGACATCTACCTGTATATCAACTCACCCGGTGGGTCGGTCACGGCTGGGTTGTCGATTTATGACACGATGAATTTCATTAAGCCTGATGTGTCAACACTGTGCATCGGGCAAGCGGCAAGCATGGGCGCATTTTTGCTCTCTGCTGGTGCAAAAGGTAAACGCTTTGCGCTGCCAAATTCTCGCGTCATGATTCACCAGCCCTTGGGTGGGTTCTCGGGTCAGGCTTCCGACTTTGAGATTCATGCCCGCGAAATCCTGAGCTTGAAACGCAAGCTTAATGAGTTAATGGCGCAACACTGCGACCGCCCAGTCGAAGATTTAGAGCGCGACACCGATCGCGATAACTTCATGACGGCGGAAGCAGCGCGTGAATATGGTTTGATCGATAAAGTGCTTGCTAATCGCAGCGAGGCAGCCCGTTCATGAGCATAAAAAAGAAAGACAAGCTGCTGTACTGTTCTTTCTGCGGTAAGAGCCAACACGAGGTCAGCAAGATGATTGCTGGCCCACAGGTCTTTATTTGTAATGAGTGTGTCGATTTATGTAACGACATCATTCGTGAAGAACAGGCAGCTGCAGCGTTGGAAGGGAAAGATAAAACCAAATCTCACCTGCCAACGCCACAAGAGATCCGCGCTACCCTCGACCAATATGTCATTGGTCAAGAGGCAGCGAAAAAAGTGCTCTCGGTGGCTGTATATAATCATTACAAACGTCTGGCACGTGGCGAAGAAGGTGCGCCCGGGGTTGAATTGGCCAAGAGTAATATCTTGCTGATTGGCCCAACGGGTTCAGGAAAAACCCTGTTAGCACAAACTTTGGCACGTTTGTTGGATGTGCCCTTTGTGATGGCCGATGCAACCACACTGACCGAAGCTGGTTATGTGGGTGAAGATGTTGAAAACATCATTCAGAAGCTGTTGCAAAAATGTGATTACGATGTCAGCAAGGCTCAGCGTGGGATTATCTATATCGATGAAATCGATAAAATTTCCCGTAAGTCTGACAACCCTTCGATTACCCGTGATGTATCGGGTGAAGGGGTGCAACAGGCGCTGTTAAAGCTGATTGAAGGCACTGTTGCATCGATTCCGCCGCAAGGTGGCCGCAAACACCCGAATCAAGAGTTTATCCAAGTTGACACCACCAACATCCTGTTTATTTGTGGTGGCGCTTTTGATGGCTTAGAAAAAATTATCCGTCAGCGTTCACAAAAAGGCGGGATTGGTTTCGGGGCGGATGTCTTCTCGAAAGAGCAAGGCGAGGCGATTGGCCGTGTTTTGCAAGAAACCGAGCCAGAAGATTTGATTAAATTCGGTTTGATTCCCGAGTTTATCGGTCGCTTGCCGGTGTTGGCGATGTTGGAAGAATTGGATGAAGCCGCGATGGTGACGATTCTCACCGAACCGCGTAACGCTTTAATCAAACAATTCCAACAGCTGTTTGCGATGGAAGAAGTCGAGCTAGAAATTCGACCAACAGCTCTAAAAGCCATTGCTAAACAAGCGCTTGCCCGCAAAACGGGTGCCCGTGGTTTGCGCTCGATTATCGAGCGAGCGTTGCTTGATACCATGTACGAGCTTCCCTCGTTGTCTGGCGTCAATCGCGTCGTGGTCGATGAAAACGTAATCGAACAGGGCGTGAAACCGCTTTATGTCTATCAAGAAGACGATCTATCGGTATCACGTTCTGCCTAGTGTTGGCTTGTTGTATGACACTAACCGCCCTTCGGGGCGGTTTTTTGTCGAAGGGGGGATGGTGGGTGTTTTGCTTGAATTCGCTTGCGCCTGCCCCATTTCCCTTGCATCTCTTCGTCTTTAATTACAGGAAACTCAATGTCTAACGCCCAAGATACCGCACCTGCAGAAGCTTTGACCTTGCCCCTGCTCCCCTTGCGCGATGTCGTGGTGTTCCCGCATATGGTGATCCCCCTGTTTGTGGGCCGCCCCAAGTCGATTAAGGCACTTGAACAGGCAATGAACGAGGGCAAACAGATTTTATTGGTTGCCCAAAAAACTGCTGCTAAAGACGAACCTTCCGAAGAAGATTTATACCGCATTGGTACGCTATCCACCGTATTGCAGATGTTGAAACTGCCCGATGGTACGGTCAAAGTGCTGGTTGAAGGCCGCCAACGTGCCACCATCACCGAAATTCGTGACGATGCCGAATTCTTTGAAGCCGATTTAGAAGTGTTTGCGGCAGAGGAAGAGCATAGCTCTGAATCTGAAGCCATGCGCCGGACCTTATTGGCGCAGTTTGAACAATTTGTCAAACTCAGCAAAAAAATTCCTCCTGAGATTTTGACCTCAATCACTGGCATTGATAAAGCTGGCCGCTTGGCCGACACCATCGCCGCGCATTTACCGCTGAAATTAGAACAAAAACAAGAAGTGCTCGAGCTGTTGCACACTGAGCCACGCTTAGAGCACTTGTTGACGCAACTGGAATCTGAACTAGAGATTCTGCAAGTTGAAAAACGCATTCGTGGTCGCGTCAAGCAACAGATGGAAAAAACCCAGCGCGACTACTACTTGAACGAACAAGTCAAAGCCATTCAACAAGAATTGGGTGAGCTGGACGAAAACAGCGACTTAGATGCGATGGAAAAGCGCATCAAAGCGGCTGGAATGACAAAAGAAGCCCGCGAAAAAGCCTTAGCTGAGTTGAAAAAATTGCGCCTGATGTCGCCCATGTCGGCCGAGGCAACCGTGGTACGCAATTACATTGAAACGCTGATCGATCTGCCGTGGAAAAAGAAAAGCAAGATCAATAAAGACTTGGCTGCGGCAGAAGAGGTATTAGAAAGCGATCACTTTGGTCTGGAAAAGGTCAAAGAGCGGATTGTTGAATATCTGGCGGTTCAACAGCGTGTCGATAAACTTAAAGCCCCGATTTTGTGCTTAGTTGGCCCGCCCGGTGTCGGTAAAACATCGCTGGGGCAATCGATTGCTCGTGCGACAAACCGCGAGTTTGTGCGGATGGCTCTGGGTGGAGTGCGTGATGAAGCAGAAATTCGCGGTCACCGCCGTACTTATATTGGTTCGATGCCGGGCAAAATTTTGCAAAGCATGATTAAAGCCAAGGTGAAAAACCCGCTGTTCTTGCTCGATGAAGTGGACAAGATGGGGTCTGATTTCCGTGGCGATCCTTCTTCTGCTTTATTAGAAGTGTTAGACCCCGAACAAAACCATGCTTTCGCTGATCATTATGCTGAAGTTGACTTCGATTTGTCGGATGTGATGTTTGTCGCAACGGCAAATTCGATGAATATCCCACCTGCGTTACTTGATCGGATGGAAGTGATTCGTCTCTCGGGTTACACCGAAGATGAAAAGCTGAATATTGCTCAGCGCTATCTGTTGCCGAAGCAACTGAAAAACAACGGCCTGACTGAAGGTGAATTGGTCGTGCAAGAGTCAGCGATCCGTGACATTGTGCGTTACTACACTCGCGAAGCCGGTGTGCGTAATCTTGACCGCGAATTGGCCAAACTGTGTCGCAAGGTGGTGCGTGCTAAACAGTTGGGTAAAGCAGCACAAAAAGTGACCATTGCGGCGAAAGGGTTGGATAAATACCTAGGCGTGCGCCGCTACGATTATGGTGTGGCTGAGCAAGCCAATCAGGTTGGACAAGTTTCGGGCTTGGCATGGACGGAAGTGGGCGGTGAGTTGCTGACGGTTGAAGCGGTCGCCTTGGTGGGTAAGGGTAATATCATTCGCACTGGCCAACTCGGCGAGGTGATGCAAGAGTCAGTGCAGGCGGCGATGAGTGTGGTACGCAGTCGTGCTCGCCAGTTAGGTATTGCCAGCAATTTCTACGAGAAAAACGACATCCATATTCACCTACCAGAAGGTGCTACACCAAAAGATGGCCCTTCGGCAGGGATTGCGATTGTGACAGCGATGGTCTCTGCCTTGACCAAAATTCCTGTCCGCGCTGATGTTGCCATGACCGGTGAAATTACCTTGCGTGGTGAGGTGTTGCCAATTGGGGGCCTGAAAGAAAAGCTGTTGGCCGCACAACGTGGGGGCATTAAGCATGTCTTAATCCCGCAAGGCAACGTCAAGGATTTGGCTGAGATTCCGGCAAATGTGAAACAAAAGCTGGAAATTCATCCGGTTAAATGGATTGAGCAAGTGCTGAGTCATGCGCTAGAGCGTGAACCTGTGCCTTTGTTGGAAGAGGCCGAAGCGGTGACGCCGATTCCAGCGTTGAATGAAGCGGCGAATGGCTCGCAAATCACCACACATTAAGCGTGAGTGGCTTGCTTGACATGCCGAATTGCACCTTGCTATAAAGCAGACGGTTTGATTTTCGATTCTTAGGAATCATTACAATAATTTAAGGGATCACAATGAATAAAGCAGAATTGATCGACGCCATCGCTGAGCGCGCTGCACTGTCTAAAGCCGATGCCGGCAAAGCATTGGACGCTACGGTTGCTGCCTTAACCGAGGCACTGAAACAAGGTGATACAGTCACTTTGGTTGGCTTTGGCAGTTTCTACGTCGGTGAACGTGCCGCACGTACTGGGCGCAATCCAAAAACCGGCGCTACCATTCAGATCCCTGCTTCAAAATCGCCTAAGTTCCGCCCGGGCAAAGCGTTGAAAGACGCCCTGTAATTTGTCTGTGTAAAAGCAGTGTGCCAACCTCACACTGCTTTGTGCACACCAGCGTGATGTTGCACAGGTTACGTGTTTATTTTATTTAAAGGTGAACACCTCGGGTTCACCTTATTTTTTGCCGACCGGCAAACGGAAATACGGCGTGTATGTTTGATTTTGTCCAAAAAAATACTGTCCTCATCAAAGTGATCTTAGGGGCAGTGGCACTGACTTTTGTTGGCTTTGGTGTTGGCAGTTATACCACAGCCACCGATGATAACTATCTCGCAGAAGTTGGCGATAGCCGCATCTACAGTCGCGACCTCGACCAAGCATTGCAAGGCCAACCGAGTCATCCTGCGCTACGACAGCAAATGCTCGATATGCTCATCCGCCAGCGTTTGTTACTGGCCGAGGCAGAAAAAGCCGGTTTGGTGATTACGCCTGCCATGCTACAGCGTGCGATTGCTGCCATTCCGGCGATGCAAAAAGATGGCCGTTTTGATCCAGCGACTTATCAGGCCTATTTGGCATCACAAAATCTGTCGGCTGAAGCCTTTGAACAAAACGTGATGCGTGAATTACGTTTGGACAAACAAATTCAAGCCCTAGCTGCTTCCGCCTTCTTACCAAAAACCGTTACTGAGCGTTTGGCCGTCACCCTCGCCGAAGTGCGCGAAATCAATCCGCTGTGGTTCCGTCCAGAAAAATTTACTGATCGGGTGCAGTTGGCGCCTGATGCCATTAAGGCCGCTTACGAAAAAGACAAAGCACAATATGTCATTCCAGAGGCGGTAAAACTGGAATACATCGAAATCACTCTCGATCAAATTGCTGCCACGATTCCGATTGAAGCAGCTGAGATTGAAAAATACTTTGAAGAACATAAAACCGAGTTGGCACGAGAAGAACGCCAGCTTGCTCATATTCTGTTTGCCTTACCGCAGGGGGCAAATAGCGAAGTGAAACAAAACACCCGCCAACAAGCGGAAACGGTGTTGTCTCTGTTGCAGGAAAAACCAGAGCAATTTGCTGCGCTAGCGCGCCAACATTCACAAGACCCCGGCAGTGCTGCCCGTGGCGGGGATCTTGGTTATGTACCGCGTGGTGTGATGGTGAAATCGTTTGAAGAAGCGGCTTTCAAACTGAACAAAGGTCAGCTCAGTGAGTTGGTTGAAAGTGAATTTGGTTTTCACATTATTAAAGTGCAAGACATTCGCTCGCCTGATCTCAAGTCGGTGAAACCGAGCATTGTTGAGCGTTTGCAAAAACAAAAAGCCAATGCGCTATACCGCCAAAAGGTGGAAGAAGCGGGTGAGTTGGCCTATCAAAAAGCGGATAGCTTGCAAGCGGTGGCCGATTTATTGAAAACCAAGCAGCAAACCAGCGAATGGTTAGAGCGTAACACCGCCCTCCCCTCGCCCTTAGCCCAACCTAAGCTGTTAGAAGCGGTGTTTGGCGATGATGTGTTGAAACAAAAACACAATAGTGAAGCAATCGAAATTGCGCCCGGGCGCACGGTGATTGCGCGTGTCTTAGAACATCGCCCAGCCCAACAACAACCGCTAGAGCAAGTATCAGCACAAATTGAACGGGAACTGCGCTTGCAACAGGCCAACACAGTGGCACAAGAAGCAGGCAAGGCGTTCTTAGCCAAGCTGAAAGCTGGACAAGCCAGCGACCAATACGCTTGGGGGCCGTTACAGCGCGTCTCGCGTGAAGCACCTATTGGTTTGTCACCAGAAGAAGCGCGAGTCGTGTTCTCTGCTAAGTTGAAACCTGCGCCGGCCTATGTTGGCACAGCGGTGGGTGATGGCAGTTACGTGATTTATCGTGTCGCACCACATGCCACCCCACCAGCGAAGAATGCAGAACGACAAGCCGAATTGGCCGCCCGTTTGACTGAACTCCAAGTGGGTCAGGATGCCTTTGCTTATGTCAACAGTTTGCAACAGACTTTCCCCGTCAAAATTAAACCGGTGAAAGCCACAGATTAAGCGACATAACGCAAACCATTCCCGTACAATGTAACGTGTACTGCCACATGCCCGTTGTTCTTTGCTGGATCACGGGCATGTGCCGTTTTTTTGGCTAAGGAATGATCGATGTTACGCCGCTATTTTTCTTCTTTTGCCTTGGCAACGTGTCTATTTGGGGCCGCTTTGCCCCCTGTGCTGGCCGAAGGGCGTGCCACACAGACGGCGAGTTTAGAAGCCAGTGCCGAGCCAAGTTTGCATTCTCATGCGGTTTTGGTCATCAATGCGATGACTGGTGAACCGATGTATCAAAAAAATGCCCATCTCTCGACCCCGATTGCCTCGATTACCAAGCTGATGACAGCGATGGTGGTGCTGGATGCCAATTTACCGATGGACGAGATGATTAGCATCACCGAGGCCGAGATTGATCGTCTGAAGGGAACCAGCTCCCGTTTGGCGGTGGGGACTACCCTCTCTCGGCGCGAAATGCTGTTGCTGGCGCTGATGTCGAGTGAAAACCGCGCTTCAGCAGCGTTGGCACGGACTTTCCCCGGTGGAACGGATGCCTTTATTGCGCGCATGAACCGCAAAGCGAAACAAATCGGGATGCGCGATGCGGTGTTTTACGACGCAACCGGTTTGAACAGCGGTAATCGCGCCACGGCGCTGGATTTGGCCCACATGGTACAAACTGCCTATCAATACCCGCTGATTCGCCAATACAGCACCACAGCAGAACATGATGTGTTGTTGCCCTCGAATCGTGTATTGCACTACCGCAATTCCAATGCCTTAGTGCGTGAGGGTGAATGGCAGATTGGTTTATCGAAAACGGGCTATATCCGCGAGGCCGGACGTTGTTTAGTGATGCAAGCCACTGTCGGCTCAACACCAATGTTTATTGTGCTGTTGGCGGCAGACAATCCTAATTCGCGTTTGGACGATGCGCGACAAATCAAAATGTGGTTGGAATCCAACCCCCGCACTTGGTTAATGGGCTAAATAGCCTGTCTCTTGATGGGCTCGGCGGCGGCGATTGTCGCTGAGTCCAACCTCTTTTAGTCTTGAAAAGCACTGGCTTTGCCTCATTTGTGTTGCTCGATTGTTTAATCCCATTTGGTTGAGAATACGATGAGCGCACAAAAGGAAACCCTGGGCTTTCAGGCCGAAGTGAAACAGCTCCTGCATCTGATGATCCACTCCTTGTACTCAAACAAGGAAATTTTCCTGCGCGAGCTGATTTCAAATGCTTCTGATGCAGCTGACAAACTGCGCTTTGAAGCCCTAGAAACCCCAGAATTGTTTGAAAACGATGCCGAGTTAAAAATCCGCCTTGCTTTTGATAAAGAGGCAAAAACGCTGACCATCAGCGATAACGGCATCGGGATGAATCGCGAAGAAGTGATTCAAAATATCGGTACCATTGCGCGGTCGGGTACCAAGGCTTTCTTTGAGAATCTCACGGGTGATGCCAAAAAAGATGCGAATTTAATCGGTCAATTTGGTGTTGGCTTCTATTCGGCTTTTATTGTGGCTGATCGCGTGACCCTAACCACTCGCCGCGCTGGTGCCCCCGCGACTGAGGCAGTGCGTTGGGAGTCGGCTGGTGAAGGTGATTACACCTTAGAAACCGTCGAAAAAGCGGGTCGTGGGACAGAAATTGTCTTGCATCTGCGTGACTCAGAAGACAATCTGCTCAATGATTGGCAGTTGCGTAGCATTATCCGCAAATACTCCGACCATATCGCTATCCCGATTGAAATGCCAAAACAGCCTACGTTTGACGACGATGGCAAGGAAGTGAAACAAGAAGGTTGGGAAAGTGTTAACCAAGCTTCGGCATTGTGGGCGCGTAGCAAGAGCGATATTAGCGAAGAGCAATATCGTGAGTTCTACAAGCATGTGTCTCACGACTATCAAGACCCTCTGGCATGGAGCCATGCCCGTGTCGAAGGGCGGCAAGAGTATATCGAGTTGTTGTATCTCCCTGCCAAAGCCCCGTTTGATTTGTGGGAGCGTGAGCGCAAGCAAGGGGTGAAGTTATATGTACGTCGTGTCTTTATCATGGAAGACACCGAAAAGCTGATGCCACACTATTTGCGCTTTGTGCGCGGGGTGATTGATTCGGCAGATTTGCCGCTGAATGTCAGCCGTGAGTTGTTGCAAAGCTCGAAGGATATCGACGCCATTCGCGCCGGTTGTGTGAAAAAGGTCTTGGGTCTGTTGGAAGATCTCGCCGAGAAAGAAACCGAGAAATACCAAGGTTTCTGGACGGAGTTTGGTTCGGTGTTGAAAGAGGGCGTTGGTGAAGATTTCAGCAACCGCGACCGTATTGCTAAGCTGTTGCGCTTTGCTTCGACGCATCAAGAATCCGATGAACAAACGGTGTCGTTAGGCGACTATGTATCTCGGATGAAAGAAGGGCAAAAACACATTTACTACATCACCGCCGACACCACCGCCGCCGCTCGCCATAGCCCACACTTGGAGATTTTTGCCAAGAAAGGCGTTGAGGTGTTGTTGTTGACGGATCGTGTTGACGAGTGGATGTTGAGCTATCTCACCGAATTTGATGGTAAGAAATTGTCGTCGGTGGCGAAAGGCGCGCTTGATCTTGACGAATTGGCCGATGCCGAGGAGAAGAAAGAGCAAGAAAAGGTTGAGGAAGCGTTGAAGCCGGTGGTGGAACGGGTGAAAACAGTCTTGGCCGAGAAGGTGAAAGAGGTTCGCGTTACCCATCGTTTGACCGACTCGCCATCGTGTTTGGTGGTGGATGAATACGGTATGAGCACGCATCTGGAGCGTTTGTTAAAGCAAGCGGGGCAGAAAGTGGACAGCAGCAAGCCGATTCTGGAGCTGAACCCTGAACATGAGTTGGTGAAGCGTTTGGATCGTGAGCAAAGTGAAGACCGTTTTGCCGATTTGAGTGCGTTGTTGTTTGAGCAGGCGTTGTTGGCTGAAGGCGGCCAGCTTGCTGATCCGGCGCAGTTTGTGAAGCGGATGAATAAGTTGTTGTTGCAGGCATAAGCGCTCTGCGCTACCAAGAAAGCCACCCGATGATTTGGGTGGCTTTTTTTAGTTGGGTGATGGTTTCTTGCTATTGATCTGAAACCAGTCGTTTGTAGGACTTTGAACCGGTATTTTGTTGCCTCTGTTGGTGCGTTAGAGCTGTTCAATATCGACCTCAATCGCACTGTCGGTCATGGTCAACCGCTGGCGGGCCAGTTCGACTAAGTCACGGTCGGCCAGTTGTTCGACCAGTGCTTCAAACAGTTTTGGGGTAATCATGTAGAAAGCTGGGCGGTTGTGGTTGAGCACTGCGACTGGTTTTTCTCCTGCTTCTCGCAGCACTTGTGCTGGGTTGCGCTTAAATTCTGACATGCTGATGGAGTAGTCTGCGTAGATGGTGTCCATGATTGATTCCTCGAAATAACAGCTACAAATATAGCGCCGAATAAAGTGCTTTTTCAACTATCAATAGCCTACACACAGAAGATGAGTAGGGTATGTCACCCCTTGCGTATGAATCTTTGATTCGCGCAAGGGGCGACGTACCAAAGTTGTGATAGAGCGTAGATTGTGAATTTTGGGGGAAGGTAGATGTAGTGGAGCTAGCTTATTTTTCCATAACCCATGAATTAACTAGAGGGGCATTTATGCATTCATTTTGTCAGTTAGTAAGACTTTCTACGGAAGTTAATATTAGTAGACTTAACCATAACTACAAAAAAACAATAAAAAATTTAGAAAGTAATGCTGCAACATCATTGGTTGTAAATCTCCAAAGTATTAACTTGCAGAAAATCATTTATGCTGTTGGTACTTTTTCTATATTTGAGGCTGTCCTACAAAGTAGTTTAAATTGTAAGGATGGGTTTAAAAGTGCATCTAAAATTTTAAAGAAAAAAGGAGAGTATGATTTAGAAAGGGACTTGTCCAATATATGTTTGGCTATCAATGTATTAAAGCATGGAAGGGGTAGAAGTTATGATTTACTCGTTCATGATTTAGACACTCTACCTTTTAGAATTAAAAAACCTGACGAAAATTTCTTTAATGAGGGTGATGTGTCTGAGATCTCTGCTTTGATAGAAGTAGATGATGATTTCTTATTGATGTGTGCAGATGTTATTTTTAAAGTTTCTGTCGCTATTGGAATAGAATAGAGAGTTAAGTATTAAAAATTTATGAGTAGGGAAAGCACTATTTTTATATGCATAGTACGCTACTATAAAAAATCGCTTCACCCAATTCAAGGCAGGGCGGTTTGGTATTTCGTGTAGCAGATAAGTATGTCACCCCTTATATATGAATCTTTGATTCTCGCATAGAGTGACATACCAAATCTGTCCTGACTTATACTGCCTAATTCGACATCTTCTGTTGATCAAATCCTGTAGTGTCAAATATTAAAGACTGAGCACCCTCTCTGTAAAATCTTGCTTCAATTCTGACTTCTTTGGATTTTTTCATTCGATCAATAAACTTCTGATAACTATTTATGAAAATATGTTCAGAGCTATGGTCGTTTGGTGAGGATGCTGAAAATCTGACAGGAGGAGAATCATCAAATTTTACTAATACATAACAATCATTATATCCACATAAGAACTGTCCTTTCTCTATCGAAAGTATAATATCCCGACCATGTCTTGGGTGATTTCTAATTTGTAGGGTAGCCTGTTGCTCTCCGGAATAAGGAAAATCAAAATTTATATAGTTTCTGCTTGTGTTAGTAGCAAAAAATATATTTTTATTAGACATATCATCTTGCACTGCTTGATAGTTCCATTTTGATTCTATTTCGTTTTTTAGTTTGCGCTTCAAATCAGCAAATTTTTCTGCTTCTTTGGGAGAAATACGTTCTAGATTCTCAATATTAAGAAGTTGATGAAGTCTACTTTGTGGGTTTTCTATGTTGAATTTATATTGATTGATCTCAGCAATGGAGAGTTTTTCCTTTAATTCTTGATTGTTTTCATGGGTTTTTAAACACTGTTTATTATCAATCCTGCATCATAATACTTTTTTTCTTCCATATTTTTTTGATAAATTAAATTACTTTCTTCTAAGTTTTTACAGGGTTTGTTTTCTATTTCTTCAACTTTTTTATTAGTGGCAGTATGTTCTGATTTAGTGTCTTTTGCTACTTCTTTATTCCCTGGTTTATTGGTGCTCGGTTCTTGAGAAAGGGTAAAGAAATTAATTATGAGTAAGCTAACAATAACACCCCTCAGCCAGCCTTTTATCTCGATTTCTGTTATTTTGTGAAATTTATTTCTTACCGGTGGAATTAGAAAGCACCCTGCTATTATCATTAAAATTCCGTAGGCGTTAAGCAAAATAAATGTGCTGCTTATTCCGATCAGTAATAAAATAGAGCCAAAAATCCAAGAGATTTTGCTTGTTTTTTTATCCATCTTAGCTTCTCCGTTTCAATTCTAATAAAAATCAATCTTAGTTTAAGAGCAAATTGCTAATCATCATTTTGGGTTAATTTATGCAACTCATAAAATTTTCATCCCATGATTAGGTTTGTTTGCTCTTGACAGATGTAGTGGTGCATCGCCCCGTTGGGGTGATGCACCCTACCTTATTATTCCGACTTTTCTAGTTTAATAGTCGATACATCTAATGTCATTTTTTGATGTTTTTAATCTATGTTGGTTTGTCTTTTCTCCCTTTGTCTTTTACTGTCTCTGTTTCCACCTGTTCAGTATTAATTGCTCCCGGGCATTTCTTGACAATAGCGGCTTGCTGTAGAGCATCATATTCACCCTTTAAACGAGCATATTCAGCCTCTTGTTGTTTTGTGCCACCAAGTGCAAATAACGCTGGCCAAAAAAGCACTAAACCAACACCCATGATTGCCTTATCGTTAGAGGCTGCCTCATCCAGCCTACCCCCCACTTGGTTAACTCGAACCTGAATCCGTTGAGTTTCACTAGATAATTGTTCACAGTCATAGGACTGATACTGAATGGGCGAAACATAATTCGATGCAATGTCCTTAGATGCTGTTGCACAACCCATTAAACCGAGAGAAACAGACACAGCTAATGAAATAATTTTTTTCATGTTAAGTAGGTTTATTGATTAACAAATTTTACACCAGTGCCGTTAGCATCGATGTAGCCCCATGTAGTAAAGCCAATTCCGCTTTTATATTTAACATTTATCACTGCATCTGCTCCAATCTCCCTTGCTTTTTCAATAAGTGCTTGGTTTGCTTGTTCTTTGGTTGGATCTTGATGGAAAATAGTCAATTTTTTAATGCTAATTTCTATTGGGCTAATCTCCTTAAATTTTCTCTTTGGAGTACCTTCAGTAATTAAAACTGGGGTGATTTTGTTTATGCTTTTTTCTTTAATGGAGTCATTTTGAATGTTAGAGGAAATTCTATAGCTGGCACAGCCAGATAAAATAGTTACGGAAATGGCTATTGTTAAGATTTTAATTGTTTTCATTTTTTAATCATGATAAATGAAAAGCCTAAGCATACTAAACATCAAAGGGTTTGCCAAATAAGTTTATGCGAATGTTGTTTATTTGAGACACGTTTTCTTAATCTATATAGGTGTAGCACCAAAGCCGTGGCTGATAGTAGATTGTGAATGATGATGTGTTGATGGATGCGCCGCGCTTATTCATCCTACGGCCAATAGCGTACATACAGAAGATGAGTAGGGTATGTCACCCCTTGCGTGTGAATCTTTGATTCGCGCAAGGGGCGACGTACCAAGGCTGTGATAGAGCGTGGATTGTGAATTTTGGGGGATGGTAAAGGTCATGGTGCATCGCCCCGTTGGGGTGATGCACCCTACTTTGCTGCGGGAAAATTCCCGCCAGAAGTCCGAAAAGTAGAGCAAGTTTGCGAATAAGAGCATGGATTTGCAGCGAATGCGGTGCAACACACGACCGCGACACCAACGCAGCAAAAAACATTCTCACGGCGGGACTTTGCCGTCTGGCAGCAGGAATCCCCGCTCTTTAGGACGGGGAGGAAGTCAAAGCATTTTCCGATACTGTACAAACCCACTTTTGTCCGCAATCCGGTCATACAACTGCATCGCGTGGGTATTAGATTCATGGGTGAGCCACCAAACACGGGAAGCTCCCTTTACTGCAGCCTGTTCATATACGTGCTCGATCAAAGCCCGTCCTACACCTTGTCCACGTACCTCTGGCACAGCAAACAAATCTTGAAGATAGATGTAGTCTCCCACTGTCCAGCAACTGCGATGCTGGATGTAGTGCACCATACCGACCAAATTTCCCTTATATTCAGCAACGGCACAGTACATCGGTTCTGCAGGATCGTGGAATCTGGCCCAAGTCGTGGCAGTGGTGTCGTCCATAATGTTTGTTTTGTAAAACAACTGGTAACCCTTCCATAAGGGTAACCATTGTGCAAAGTCAGATTCCACGGCGAGGCGGATGATCATGTCGTGTCCTTTAAAGCTTATGGTGACGTTGTGAGGATGAGTGAATGATTCTCCCCAACTGCTGAATGATCACAAAGGTTTGCAGCTTGGATTATCAATAGCGTCTTCAATCTGATAAGCGAGAGTAAAATCGACACTGCCACTCTCACCACTGGCCCCCCAACTCTCCGCATATTTCACATACAAAGGTTTATAGCCAGTCTTCCGAAACTCATAAATTTTTTGTACTTCAGAAGCGTAGTTCATATCGCACGATGTTGGAATCTGTCTTGCTTTCCCGTGCCCCAGAAGTTTCATATCTGCGGCATCACGGCTGTTAGCAACAGAAATACTGATCCGATTAACCATTGTCCGAGAGCCTTCGACAACCACCATTGTTGCACCAATATTTGGATTAGCACTCGTACCAAACTTGGTTTTGCCTTTCATTGTGCTGTTATGAGCGCCAGATTGATGATAGGGCCATTGCCATTTCACCCCCTTAATTTTCTGAGTATCTTCCCAATCAATATTCGTGTATCCGGCATCACTTTTGATTGCCATTGCTTCAACCACAGAGGCGAACTGTGATGCGTGAGCAAGCGAAGCACAAAGAAACAGGGGAATTACGCAAAGATTTTTCAATTTCACAATCAGCTCCTTAACAGATACAAAGCGGAATAGCCGTTTTTTATAAACTAACCGGCATTGCTGGCATTAAACATTTTTGACCACGGAATTTCTAAGATACGGCCATCTTTTTCAGCATTAAACTCACCTTGATAACCGAGATATTCGAATTGCTGATTTTCTACGGTTGCCGACCAACACCCCTTGCCAATCACTTTCCCTGGGCTACCTTCATCATCTAAAAAAATAGTCGCTTGGCGAAGAGCAACTTTTGATTCAAGCCCTTGAAGCTTTCCTTGATATTTATGAGAGCAGGATTTTTGATTAAATATGACAAACACCCCAGCAGAGGAATCGCTGCCAGAAACGTGTAAACCCCAATTCGATTTATTAAAATTCTTTGCATTGGGACGTTCATCTGCATAAGCCAATCCCGAAGTGAATCCGAGGAAAATTAACAGCGAAATTATTTTTTTCATAACGATTCCAATTGTTACATGATTAAAAATTGATAGGACAAAATAAGCCATTCTTTGCCCACGCATTGGCCAATCTCTGTTGCTCTATCTCCTAGCCCGCGCCAAAGCATACGCCTATGGTCTATTCCATGTCCATAAGCCTGAGTGAGCCAGATATCGATTTTTTGACTAGTTGCTTCTGAATGATGGACGTAGAAGATGATTAGGGTATGTCACCCCTTGCGTGTGAATCTTTGATTCGCGCAAGGGGCGACGTACCAAGGCTGCTGACAGCTCTTCATGCAATCGGTACAGTGTAAGTCGTAGAAAATGCAACCAACCACAAGGGGATACAGATTGATGCTATTACCTTTCTTTGCCGTGATCGTGGGGCTGGTGTTACTGGTGTGGAGTGCCGACCGTTTTGTTGAAGGCGCAGCATCGACGGCGTCGCACTTCGGGATGCCGCCCTTGTTAATTGGTATGGTCATCGTTGGCTTTGGTACCTCAGCCCCCGAGATGGTGGTATCCGCCCTTGCCGCCTCACAGGGCAACCCGGGCATTGCCCTCGGTAACGCCTATGGCTCGAATATCACTAACATTGCTCTTATCCTCGGCATCACCGCCCTGATTAGCCCCATCACCGTCCACTCACAAGTCTTGCACAAAGAATTGCCAATCTTGATTGCGGTCACCGCTTTGGCTGCGTGGCAGTTGTGGGATGGCGAAATCTCTCGTTCTGATGCCATTGTTTTATTAGCTGTGTTTGCTGGTTTAATGGTGTGGACAATTTGGCAGGGGTTAAAACAAAAATCGGATGCGCTGGGCACCGAGATAGAACAAGAACTTGATGTGCGAATTATGCCGATGCGTAAGGCGGTGTTTTGGTTGGTCGTTGGCTTGATTTTGTTGATTGCCAGTTCGCGCTTATTGGTGTGGGGGGCGGTGGAGATTGCCCATGCTTTCGGTATCAGTGATCTGATTATTGGCCTGACTATTGTTGCTGTTGGGACGTCGTTGCCAGAGCTGGCCTCGTCGATTATCGCTGCGCGCAAAGGCGAGCACGATATTGCATTAGGTAACGTCCTCGGCTCGAATTTGTTTAATACTCTTGCCGTGGTGGGGATTGCTGGGTCGATTCATCCATTATCAGTCGGCCCCGAGGTGTTAAACCGTGACATCTTGGTGATGGCAGTGTTAACGCTGTCGCTGTTTGTTTTCGGCTACGGTTTTGGGAAAGAAGGCAGTATCAGCCGCAGCAAAGGGGCGATTTTATTGTCATCGTATATCGCCTACACCGTGTATTTGATGGTGACTGTTTTCTGATTATGGAAATGGGGTGGGCACTGGCTTAGTGCTCACCCTTCTGAAAATCAGACCGTTTCTAAAATCCGTATTTCTATATGAAGTCCAGCAGCAGTGGCCATGTTGACCAACGCATCAAGGCTAAACAAATTAATTCTGCCCCGCATCAGATCAGAGACACGCGGTTGGGTGACTCCAAAGAGCTTAGCTGCTTGTGCTTGGCTTATCTCAGTGCGGGTTAGGTGGTTTTTTAAGGCTGTCATCAGGACTGAACGCAGTTTCATGTTTTCTGCTTCTTCAGGGGTATCCTCGATAGCATCCCATACACTGGTAAATCGTTGATTATTCATTTCCCTAACTCCTGTAGCAGATCGCGATAACGCTTCGTTGCTAAGTCTAAATCAGTCTTGCTAGTCTTGGCTGTTTTCTTCTGAAAACAGTGAAGTACATAAACAGCCTCAGCGAACTTTGCAATGTATATGACTCGGAATGCCCCAGAAGCATCTCGAATTCGAATCTCCTTTACCCCTTGCCCTATGGTATTCATAGGCTTCCAGTCATCCGGTTCTTGGCCATTTTGTACTTGGTCAAGTTGATGACCTGCTTCCCGTTTGGCTAGCAGAGGAAAGGCACGCAGATCATCAAGGGCACTCCCCAGAAATTCGATTGGCTTTGGATCGTTCATGTTAAGAAATATATAAAATTTTATATAAAATTGCAAAATTTTGGCTGGTAGAAAGACAGTTGGCAAGGGCTCTTTTACTCCAAGAGCGATCCGCGCATTCTGGTAAAATGCGCGGATGAACACACCCGCTTTTATCCATCTTCGCCTCCATTCCGAATTTTCCATTACCGACGGCATCACCCGTTTAGGTGATGCGGTGACGGCGGCCATTGCACAGCAGATGCCGGCCTTGGCCATCACCGATTTGATGAACCTATTTGGCATGGTGAAATTTTACAAAACCTGCCAAGGCAAAGGTATCAAACCGATTATTGGTGTCGATGTTTACCTCGAAAACCATCTCGACCGCGATCAGCCTTTCCGCTTGCTATTGCTCGCTAAAAACCGCCAAGGCTATGGCCGCTTGTGTGAATTGCTTACTCAAGCCTATCGCCATAACCAATACCGAGGGCGGGCTGAGTTAAAACGTGAATGGTTAGAACAAGGCGACCGCCGCGATTTAATCATGCTGTCGGGAGCGCATCAGGGTGATGTTGGGATGGCGTTGTTGGCGGGAAATACCGAACAAGCACAACGCTATGCCCGCTATTGGGCCGAACTATTCCCCTCGGCGTTTTATCTTGAACTACAACGCCGTGGCGACCGCCAAAGCGAGCAATGCACCGAACAGATGTTGCAGTTAGCGGCATCGCTGCAATTGCCCGTGGTGGCGACGCATCCGATTCAGTTTTTACAGCGAGATGATTTTAAAGCGCATGAAGCGCGGGTATGTATTGCCGAGGGGAATATCCTTGGCGATAGCCGCCGTCCTCGCCGTTTTACCGAGGAACAATACTTCAAATCGACAGCAGAGATGCAGGCCTTGTTTGCTGATGTGCCAGAGGCTTTGCAAAACAGTATTGAAATTGCGAAACGCTGTAATGTCGAAATTCAACTGGGCAAAAACTTCTTGCCGCTGTTTCCGACACCCGATGGTATGAGTCTGGATGATTTCCTGATTTGGCAAGCCAAAGAAGGGTTGGAGAAACGTTTGCGGGTGTTATACCCCGATCCCACGCAATACCAAGCAGAAAAACCGCGCTATGAAGAACGGCTGAAGTTTGAAACCGACACCATTATTGCAATGGGTTTCCCCGGCTATTTTTTGATTGTGGCCGACTTTATTAACTGGGCAAAAGAAAATGGCGTCCCAGTTGGGCCGGGTCGGGGGTCGGGGGCGGGTTCGTTGGTGGCGTATTCTTTGGGCATTACCGATATCGACCCCACCGCCTATGCCTTGTTGTTCGAACGGTTCTTAAATCCCGAGCGGGTGTCGATGCCCGACTTTGACATTGATTTTTGCCAAGACAACCGTTGGCGGGTGATTGAATATGTCCGCAAACGCTATGGTGATGATGCCGTCAGCCAGATTATCACCTTCGGCACAATGGCTTCTAAAGCTGTGGTGCGTGATGTTGGGCGGGTGTTGGATCTGCCTTATTCTTTCTGCGATGGCCTGTCGAAACTGATTCCAGCTGCGCCGGGGAAACAATACTCGCTGGATGATGCAGTCAGTATGGAGCCGGTATTAAAAGACAGGTTGGAAAAAGAGGAAGAAGTCGCTGAGTTATGGGAACTGGCGAAAAAGCTCGAAGGCCTGACCCGAAATGTGGGGATGCACGCCGGCGGTGTGTTGATTGCCCCCGGAAAAATCACCGATTTTTGCCCGATTTATTTAGCTTCGGGTGAAGAAGCCAGTCCGGTGAGCCAGTTTGATAAAGATGACGTGGAACAAGTCGGCTTGGTGAAGTTTGACTTTCTTGGTCTGCGGAACCTGACGATTATCGATTTGGCGGTGAAATACATCCGAGATATCGACCCGACTTTTGCGGTTGATTTGAACACGATGGCTTTTGACGATCCTGCAGCATATAAAGTGCTGCAAGAAGCCAACACCACCGCTATTTTCCAGTTGGAGTCGGACGGGATGAAAAAGCTCTTAGAAAAGCTGCGTCCCGACCGTTTTGAAGACATTATCGCGGTATTGGCGCTCTATCGTCCGGGGCCTTTGGGTTCCGGTATGGTGGACGACTTTATTTTGCGTAAGGCCGGCAAACAAGAAGTGGATTATTTCCACCCCGACTTAACCGCCTGTCTCGAACCAACCTATGGCGTGATTGTGTATCAAGAACAGGTGATGCAAATCTCGCAGATTATTGGGGGTTATACCCTCGGTGGCGCGGATATGTTGCGGCGGGCGATGGGTAAGAAAAAGCCAGAAGAAATGGCCCTACACCGTGAAAAAATCGCTCAAGGGGCGCGGGAAAAAGGCTATGACCCTGCACTGGCAGAGCAGTTATTCGACTTGATGGCGAAGTTTGCCGAGTATGGTTTTAACAAGTCGCATACTGCTGCTTATGCGGTGGTGTCGTATCAAACAGCATGGTTAAAAGCCCATTATCCGGCGCCGTTTATGGCGGCGACCATGAGCTCGGAATTGGACAATACCGACCAATTACGGGTGTTTTATGATGATTGTTTACGCAACAAACTGACTTTTTTACCGCCCGATATTAACCAGAGTTTTTATCGCTTTATCCCTACTGACCGCCATCACATCCGCTACGCCCTTGGTGCGATTAAAGGGACGGGTGAGGCGGCGGTAGAACACATTGTGCAAGAACGGGAACGGCACGGGCCATTCCGCGATTTATTCGATTTTTGTCGCCGCACGGATAAGCGCGTGGTCAATCGCCGCACAATCGAGGCTTTGATTCGTGCCGGTGCGTTTGACAGCCTTGAAAAAAACCGTGCTGCGTTATTGGCCAATATCGATTTAGCGTTAGGAGCGGCAGAACAACAAGCCGCCCATGCCAATCAAGGGGGATTGTTTGACACCTCGGCAGAAGATTTAGTCTTGGCAGTTGAGCCGCTGGTGGTCGAGCCGTGGGATGAAGCGACACGGCTGGCGGAAGAAAAAATTGCCATTGGCTTTTTTCTCTCCGGTCATCCGTTCCACGCCCACGCGCCGCTGGTAAGGCAATTTATCAAAACCCCATTACAGCGCATCTCACCGAAAAAAGAATTGCAATGGCTCGCTGGCACCATTACCGCGATTCGCACCAAAGTCGGCAATCGTGGCAAGATGGCTTTTGTCCAGTTAGATGATGGTTCGGCTAAGGTCGAGTTGTCGTTTTTCAGTGAGTCGTTTGAGTTGGCAAAAGACAAACTCCGCGAAGATAGTGTGCTAGTGGTTGAAGCCAAAGTCAGCCATGATGAATATAGCGGCGGCACGCGTATTTCCGTTGAGCGCGCTTTTGATCTGGCCGAAGCGTGCGCCTATTTTGCGCAAGCATTACAGATTGAGGTGGCCGATGTGGCGACGTGCCAATGGTTGCAACAGCTCTGTGAGCAATCAGCGGGCGAGGGCTGTGTGGTTGAGATTAAGCGGGTATTGCCGCACATCAGTGGTCGGGTGCGATTGGGTGACCGTTGGCGCATTGCCCCCCAACCTGCCCATTTACAAGAACTGCGTCGCCGTTTGGGGCACGATAAAGTGGAGTTGATTTTCTGATGTCGGGTGTGATTATGACGCCGGGGGTGGATAGCCCCTGCATCGGGTATTGCAGCACGGCCTTAGGCGATGCGGTATGTCGTGGTTGTGGCCGTACTTTCGAGGAAGTGACGTTTTGGAATGTCTATTCCGATGAACAAAAAGCTGCCATCATGGCGCGATTAAGACAAAAGCAACACGAATCTACCGCGCCATTACGTGATAATGATTAATTTCAGGCATACTCATGTTGCGATTTGCCGAGGTTTTCTCGGCTCAACCACAAGGAATTGACCATGCGACACCTTTCTCGTTCTCTATTGGCGATGGCCGTGATCGGGCTGTCCTTATCGGGTGTGTCGTCAATCACACAGGCCGAACCGCTGAATTATCATCTGGTTGAACTCAGTGCCGAGGCCAAGCGCACGATCAGCAACGATTTGTTACAAGCCACGTTATATGTTGAAGACAGTCACGGCCAAGCGGCTGAGTTGGCACAGCGTTTGAATCGAGTCGCGGATGAAGCATTAAAAAAAGCCAAACGCTATCCGGCGGTCAAAATCAGCAGCCAAGGGCAGAATACATGGCCGATTTACGATAAGCGTAAAATCAGTGGCTGGCGCGGTCGGGTGGAGTTTCGGCTTGAAGCCACCGAACACGATCAAGCAGCGGCGTTGATTGCCGATTTAGAAGGCCAACTGCAAATTGCACAACTTGGCTTTAGCATCTCGGATGCTGCGCGGAAAAAAGTGGAGCAGCAACTGACCCCCGAGGCATTAAAAGCCTTTGAAGAACGCGCCCAACTGGTGGCACGCAATTTGGGGAATGGCAAATACCGGATTGTGAATCTGACAGTATTAAACCAAGGTCAGTTTTATGCACATCGGCCTGTTCGTGCGATGAGTATGGCGGCAAAAGTGGCAGACGAAGCGGCGGTGATGCCTACGTTTGCGGCAGGCGATAGTGAGGTTGGGGTACAAGTGCAAGGCCGGATTCAATACGAGCCTTAAGCGACGACCCTGTTTAATGATTTTTTGAATTTGATTGCTGATGAAACTAATTGCTTCGTTGACTAGCCCATTTGCCCGTAAGGTGCGGGTAGTATTGCTAGAGAAAAAAATAGAGTGCCAGCTAGAAGTTGCCAATCCGTGGTTACCCGAGGCCAGCCAACAAGTACCGAATCCATTGGGTAAGGTGCCGGTGTTGGTGTTAGACGATGGTTCGGTGTTATACGACTCACGGGTGATTGTGGATTATCTCGATCATATTTCACCTGTCTCACGGCTATTACCAAAAGAAACCCGCCCTTTGGCAGTGGTCAAGCGGATTGAGGCGTTGGCCGATGGGGTGTTAGATGCAGCGATCAATATCTTTCTAGAATACAAACGTCCTGCTGGTGAACGAAACACCGCATGGATGCAACGGCAAATGGAAAAGGTTGTCCGAGGGCTAGAGGCGTTGGCGCAAGACTTGGGCGATAAAAACTGGATGTATGGCACCAGCTATTCGTTAGCTGACATTGCGGTTGGCTGTGCTTTGGGCTGGTTAAAACTGCGCTTCCCCGATTTAACGTGGCCACAAGATCACCCAAACTTGGCCGCGTTGTATGAAAAATTGGGGCAACGCAGCAGCTTTGCTGATACCTTGCCCCCATCGAGTTAATTAACTTAGGGCCTCCAGCTCCATTTGCACCATTAGCCATTGCTCTTCGACTTCAGCCAAAGCAGCACTGACCTCACCCTGACGTTTGAGCGCCTGTTGTAGCTGGGTTTTTTGCTCGGGTTGATACATCGCTTCGTCTGCTAATAACGTATCGAGTGTGCCCTTTTCCGCTTGTAAAGCGGTGAGGGTTTTCTCGTATTGTGCCAGTTGTTTTTCTAATGGCTTACGTTGTGCCGAGAGGCGCTGTCGTGCTTCGGCTTCTAACCGTTTTTGTGCTTTGCGATCCACCATAGGCGCATTGCCGCTGTCGGCTTGCTGCTCTTGGCGTTGTGCCTGTTGTCGCGCGCGATCTTGTTCGAGGCGTTGTTGGCGATACTCTTCTAAATCCCCTTCAAACACTTTCACGGTGCCTTCGCCGACAACATAAAAACTGTCGGTGGTGGCTTCGATCAGGGCGCGGTCGTGCGATACCACCACCAATGCACCACTGTAATCTTGCAAGGCCAACGTCAGCGCGGCCCGCATATCTAGATCAAGATGGTTGGTCGGTTCGTCTAACAACAACAGATTAGGCCGTTGCCACACAATCAAGGCCAGTGCCAAGCGTGCTTTTTCGCCGCCTGACATGGGCCCAACTGGGCTGCTTACCATCTCACCGCGAAAATCAAAGCCACCGAGAAAATCGCGCAATTCTTGTTCGCGCACGTCGGGGGCAATTCGGTTGAGATGCCACAAGGGCGACTCGGCTTCACGTAGGGTTTCGAGCTGGTGTTGTGCAAAGTAGCCGACGCGCAATTCTTTGGCACGGGTGACTTTGCCACCCAAAGCGGCGAGTTCGCCTGCTAATAATTTAATAAATGTCGATTTCCCGACCCCGTTCGGCCCCAATAGACCCACCCGTGCCCCTGCCTCAACGCTCAATTCCAAACGCTGTAACAGTGGGATATCGCCATAGCCGATGCTGACCCCTTCTAACCGCACCAAAGGCGAGGGTTGGCTATCTGGATCGCGGAATTCAAACGAAAACGGCGAATCGACTTGGGCGCAAGCCACTCGCTCTAAGCGTTCCAACGCTTTGACACGACTTTGTGCTTGTCGGGCTTTGGTGGCTTTGGCTTTGAAGCGGCGGATAAAGTTTTCGAGGTGGGCAATTTGTTTTTGTTGCGCTGAATACAGGGCGGCCTCACGTGCCAGCCGCTCGGCGCGTGCCCGTTCGTAGTCGCTATAACCCCCGGTGTAAAGCGTGATTTTGCCGCTGGCGACTTCGGCAATGTGGCTGGTAACCGTGTCGAGAAAATCACGATCATGGGAGATCAGCAACAAAGTGCCCGGGTAACGGGTGAGCCAATCTTCCAACCACAACACCGCTTCTAAATCGAGGTGGTTAGTTGGTTCATCGAGTAACAGCAAATCAGAACGACACATCAACGCTTGTGCCAAATTTAAACGCATTCGCCAACCACCAGAAAAACTGGCCACGGGTTGCTGTTGTGCCGTTTCTGAAAAACCTAACCCTGCCAACAAACGCGCTGCGCGGGCTGGCGCCGCATAGCCATCAATGCGTGCCATTTCATCATGCAGATGACCGATGGCCTCTCCATCGTGCCGCGCTTCGGCATCGGCCAGTGCCACTTCCAACTGGCGCAATTCCTTATCGCCATCCAGTGCATAATCCAAGGCGGAACTGTTCAGAGCTGGGGTTTCTTGGGCGACATGGGCAATCACCCATGCCGCAGGTAAGCTACATTCACCGGCATCTTGGTGTAATTCGGCCCGCAACAGACCAAATAGGCTGGATTTACCCACGCCATTTTTACCGACTACCCCCACCCGTTGGCCGGGGTGGACGGTCAATTGTGCTTCTTGTAAGACCACCTTGTTGCCACGGCGGAGCGTGATATTTTTAAGCTGAATCATGTGGCATCCTGTGGTGGATTAAGGCGCGGCAGGCTGGCCAGTTCCCAACGAGGGAACACGCTAAAGCCAGCAGCGGGACGGGCATATTGCAGGCGCATGGCACCGGCGAGGGCAATCATGGCGCCGTTGTCAGTGCATAACGACAGCGGCGGATAAAACACATCGATATGCTGCTTGGCGGCAAATTGATTGAGTGCTTCGCGTAGTTGACGGTTGGCACCGACCCCACCAGCAACCACCAACCGCCGTAAACCGCTTTGTTTTAATGCAGCGGCGGATTTATGCAGAAGCACATCCACCACTGCATCCTGAAAGGCGCGGCAAATGTCAGCGCGTGTGGTGTCATCTATCGCACCGTGTTTTTCTTGTTGGCGTACTAAGGTCAATACCGCTGTTTTTAAACCAGAAAAACTCATGTCCAAATGACTGCTTTTCAGCATCGGACGTGGCAGGCTAAAGCGGTTCGGATCGCCTTGTTCGGCCAATTTTGATAATGCAGGGCCACCCGGATAAGGTAAACCCAGCAGTTTTGCTGTTTTATCAAACGCTTCGCCAGCAGCATCGTCGAGGGTTTCCCCCAGTGTTTCGTATTGGCCAATGCCATGCACCGCCATTAACTGGGTATGCCCCCCCGACACCAGCAAAGCCACAAACGGAAATTCGGGACGAGGATCGGCCAGCATCGGCGATAAGAGATGGCCTTCGAGGTGATGCACTGCAATCACTGGAATATCAAGGCCAAACGCTAAACCATTGGCGATAGCCGAACCGACCAACAGCGCCCCCCCTAAACCCGGGCCAGCGGTGTAGGCGATCGCATCGAGGTCTGCTAGGGTTTTTTGCGCCTGTTGCAGACATTCCCGCGTTAAAGGCAACACACGGCGAATGTGATCGCGGCTGGCCAATTCTGGCACCACGCCGCCATATTCTGCGTGCATCGCCATTTGTGTATGTAGCGCATGGCTCAGTAAACCGTGTTCGGTATCGTATAAAGCCACGCCAGTTTCATCACAAGATGATTCAATTCCAAGCACTAACATAACGTGTCCTATGCGCTTTGCTGTTCCAACACAAATCGGGCGCCAGAGTCTTGTCCCAAGTGCTGAACAAGATAAGGCAAGGTATCTGCGAGCTGTTGTGCCAGTGTCCACGGCGGATTGAGGATAAACATACCGCTACCGTGCATCCCAAAACCATCGCTGGCCGGACTTTGCACATGCAATTCAGCGCGCAACCAGCTTTTTACGGGGAGCTGTTTGAGTTGTTCTGGTAAATCGCGGGCATCAAATCGCTGCAAACAGGGATACCACACCGCATACACCCCATTGGCAAATCGTTTGAGCGCGTCTTGTAGCGAACTGACCACCCGCTGATAGTCTTTTTTATCTTCATAGGGTGGGTCGATCAGCACCAAGGCGCGTCGTGGTGGCGGAGGGAGTACCGCTTTTAATCCAGCAAACCCATCTTTCTGTTCGCTACGCACGCGAGGGTCGCAGATGTTTTGTGCCAGCAGGGGGAAATCTGTTGGATGTAACTCGAATAAGCGCAGGTGTTCGCTGTCGCGTGCGGCTTGTAATGAAAACCAAGGTGAACCTGGGTAATAGCGTAGCTCGTCATCACCATGTAGGTTTTTCACCAGATCCACATAATTTGCTAACAGCGGCGGCAGGTCTTGACGTGACCATAAACGGGCAATGCCATCCCGCCATTCCGCCGTTTTTAAGGCAAAGTCAGAGTCTAAGACATAGCCACCGGCACCAGCGTGGGTATCCACCACCCAAAATGGTTTGTCTTTTTGTTTGAGATAGTCCAACAAAGCCAGTTGGATAGTGTGTTTGAGCACATCGGCGTGGTTGCCGGCGTGGAAAGCGTGACGATAGCTGAGCATGCAAGACCAAGAAAACGGGCAAGAAAGCAAAGGATTGTACCCGATGCCTGCTTGCCCGCGCACAGCGCAATTGTGCTTAATACCGAGGGCGTCGGCTACTGACTCCCCACAACACGGCACCAATCACAATCATGGGTAACGACAACCATTGTCCCATCGACAAATTCATTGCCAACAAACCGAGAAAATCATCCGGCTCGCGCGCAAATTCGGCGATAAAACGGAAGCTACCATAGCCGATTAAGAATAACGCCGAGACGCAGCCAACCGGTTTGGGTCGATTGGAATAGCCCCACAAAATCAGGAATAACAACACGCCTTCGAGCGCGAATTGATAGAGCTGTGAGGGATGACGGGGCAAGCCGCCATATTGGCTCATCCACTCGATCAGCGTTGGGTTGTGCATGGCGGTGCGTAAGTCTTCGTGATAGGCCTGTGGAAAGACCATTGCCCATGCTGAGTCGGGTGCGGTAACCCGTCCCCACAATTCGCCATTGATGAAATTACCAATCCGCCCTGTGGCCAGTCCAAGCGGTACCAGTGGTGCAATAAAGTCGGTGACTTGGAGAAAGCTGAGGCGATATTTGCGCGCACACAACGCCATCGCCACCAACACCCCCAAAAAGCCACCATGAAACGCCATGCCACCTTCCCAGACTTTGAGAATGGATAGCGGGTCGGCAAGATATTCCGCCGGCTTGTAGAACACAACATAGCCAAGACGACCGCCAAGAATGACGCCGAGAATGCCATAGAACAACAGGTCGTCTAGCATCGGTCGGGTAAAGACGCTGTAACCGCGTTTAATCCGCACACTGCCCAACACAATGAACAGCACAAAACCCACCAGATACATCAGCCCGTACCAACGAATGGCAAGTGGGCCAAGGCTCACGGCGATAGGATCAAATTGAGGATGAATCAGCACAGACACCTCGTGACAAAAGAAAGAGGCGGCATCTTATCATTTCCGCTTAGAGGATGGTTTGTGCCAAGGGGTGAGTTGTTATATCGTCAGCACATGGAAAAAAATCACATGGCGTTTCCTGCCGACTTATCGATTTGGCGACAACAAATTGCTTCTTCATTGGCTTCGTGGTTAGCAGAACGTTGCGAAGGTGCGATTGCTGTTGATTGTCAGGGACAGGTTATTTGGATTAATGAAACCTACCTTGAGGCGTTGGCTTTGCCGCTGCAGCAAGTGTTGGGTCGTCCGATTGCCGAACTCACCCCTCATACTAGGATGCCAGAGGTCTTAGCCACTGGTGAACCCGTATTACTCGATATTTTTACGGTAGGTGAGCGTTCATTCATTATTTCACGGGTACCAGTCAAAGATGAAAGAGGACGAATTGTCGGTGCGATTGGTTTTGCTTTGTATGAAACCCGTCAACATTTGAAACCATTGTTAGCTAAGTTTAGACGTCTAGAAGCTGAGTTAGCGTCGGTGAGACAGGCTTTAACTCGGAGTCGAGCTACTAAATATTCGCTCTCTGACATCATTGGTCATGGAGCAGTGATGCAAGAAACGAAACGTCGGGCACGGCGTGTTGCTCGGGGGCAAGGGGCTGTTTTGCTATTAGGTGAAACAGGAACAGGTAAAGAATTATTTGCTCATGCGATTCATACTGAAAGTGCACGTTCAGCTGGGCCATTCGTCGCGCTTAATGTAGCGGCGATTCCTGAAACTTTATTAGAGAGCGAATTGTTTGGGGCTGTAGGAGGTGCCTATACTGGCGCTGACCGGCGTGGTCGCGAAGGAAAAATTAAGCTTGCAGAGGGCGGAAGCTTGTTTTTGGATGAAATTGGCGATTTGCCCTTATCCCTTCAAGCTAAACTCTTGCGAGTTTTACAAGAAAAGGAGTTTGAGGCCTTAGGGTCGAATCAGGTTCAAAACATTGATGTGCGTATTATCACAGCAACCAGTCGAGATTTGGTAACGATGGTACACAATGGACAATTTCGTGCCGATCTATATTACCGTTTGAACGTCTTACCTCTGACTTTACCTCCCCTACGACAACGTCGAGAAGATCTGCCTGCGCTTTGTGAGCACATCTTGGCACGTATTGCTGATCACACAGGAGAAGTCCCACGCGACATTGATCCACAAGGTTTAGCATGGCTAACACGCTATGACTGGCCGGGTAATCTGCGTGAGCTATGGAATGTGTTGGAGCAAGCCGTGACCTTGTTTGATACGTTAACTCTCGGTGTGAATGAGTTACAAACAGTGCTACCCCAAGCTTCTGACTCGATTTCTCCCACTACCGTTTCTCTGACTCTACAACAACAACTGGCTGAATGTGAACGGCGGGTCATTTGTGATGCGTTGGCAACTCATCGGGGCAATGTTTTTGCTGCGGCAAAACAACTTGGGATTGGACGTGCCACGTTATATAAAAAAATCCAATATCATCAAATCACGTCATCTTCCCCTTCTCTGTAGTCTCATAAAAGAGATAGTTTGTCTCCGTTTGTAGAATTTAAATAAACTTTAATATTCAAAGTGTTATGTTTTTTTTGATATTTTTCTTGTCTTTGTTAGAGACAAAAGACGCTTAAGCATATCTATTTTTTGAATTAAAACAAACACTTGAAAAGCTGGCCTGTTTTTTGCGATAGCCTGAACACCGTATCACGGTGATATAACGATAAATTCAGGAGAAATGATGAAGAAAACATGGCCAGTGATTTGGCTTAGCGCTGGATTATTTCCTACGTGGGTACAAGCAGACGTTCAGTTATACGGCAAGATAAATTTGGCATTTGAAACCATTGCTGCCAAAGGTGCAAAAGACGGTCGTGATATCGAATCAATGCAGCGTGTGACCAGCAATTTATCTTATATGGGCTTTCGTGGAAGCGAAGATTTAGGGAATGGATTGAGTGCGATTTGGCAAGTTGAACAGGACATTAATCCAGATGAATGTCGTCAATGTGGCTTTGCCAATCGCAACAGCTATGTTGGATTAAAGGGACAATGGGGCCGTTTGCTAGCAGGGAGACACGATATCTATTGGACGTCGCATATCCCTGGTATGGATCGGCGGATTATCAGCACTGGTATTGCTGGTTCTATTCTTTCCTTATTTGGAACGTTCGGTGGGTATGCACCACGCGCAGATCGTCCTACTGCACCGCTAACTGGCGGTCGAGCCCCAAATGTTTTGCGTTATGAGACGCCGAGTTGGTATGGGGTATCGAGTACCCTCAGTTTCTCCACCGCAGAAAAACAGGGGGTAAGCCAAAGTGATCCTTGGGCAGTACAGGGTGAGCTTGATTATAAAGACGCTAAGTTAGCTGCTAACGTTGTGTGGTTGGAAAGTCGTGATAGCAATGGTTTTCTGGGTAGCGGTTATACCCATTATCCACCGTCGATGACGGTTGAGGGGACACGTTCGCGAGCCGTGAAAGCGGTGGCGATGTATCACTTTGGCTCAGGTACCGTGTTAGGTGTTGGTTTTGAACGCCTAGAAACGCGGTTTCCCGAAGGTAAAGTCAGTCGAAATGCTTATGGCGTTCATCTTGGCCAAACCCTCAGCCCTGCTACTTATATGGGAGTCCATCTTGGGCAGGCCGATGATGTTGAGAGTCATGTCAGTGGTGGTGCGACCACACAGGACACAGGTGCCCGCTTTATCAGCCTAATTGGTAGCTACTCGTTGTCAAAACGTACGCTACTGTTTGCAGAATATGCTCGTATCCTGAATGACAGCAATGCGGCGTACACTTTTGTGTCGACGGCTAACTTAAACGACAGCACGGTCGGACGTGTTGCTGGCAAAGGCGCTGACCCCCGTACATTGATGGTCGGTATCAACCATACTTTCTAACCCTGCTCAAGGAAAATCATGACTGCTTACACGTATCCACTGTTACTCAAACAACTTTGGCACACTCCATTACAACAAACTGCGGCACAAGAAATTGTCTATCGTGGCACCACCCGCCATACCTATCAACAGACTTGGCAGCGTATTCAGCAACTTGCTTTAATGTTAAGCGCACAAGGGGTGGTGATGGGGGACACGGTTGCAGTGATGGATTGGGATAGCCATCGTTATTTGGAATGCTATTTTGCAGTGCCATCGTTGGGTGCGACACTATTCAATGTCAATGTGCGTCTTGCTTCTGATCAGGTGTTGTACACACTGAATCATGCAGAACCAAAAGTGTTGTTGCTTAATCGAGAGTTCTTACCGGTGATTGAACATATTGCGGCCCAACTCACGTCGGTAAAAACGTTTATTTTGCTAGACGACGAAGGCGGTGCTTGTCAATCTAGCTTACCGTGGGCAGGAGAATATGAGGCACTATTAGCCGAATATGCTGGAAAATGCTTTATTTTCCCTGATTTCGATGAGAATACACGCGCGACTTTATTTTATACCACTGGCACAACAGGACTGCCAAAAGGTGTTTATTTCTCACATCGACAGTTAGTCTTACACACCTTAAGCAGCGCATTGGCGTTGGGAAGTGCCGCAGCACATGGGCGCTTGCATAGAGAAGATGTCTATATGCCAATTACTCCCATGTTCCATGTTCATGCGTGGGGATTACCGTATGTTGCCACGCTATTAGGTATCAAACAGGTTTATCCCGGACGTTATTTAGCAGATCACTTATTACATTTGATTGAACAAGAGCATGTGACTTTCTCACAATGTGTGCCGACTATTTTGCATATGTTGTTGAAAAATCCGCTTGCTGAACGCACGACACGTCTGCGTGGCTTAAAAATGGTGATTGGTGGATCGGCTTTGCCTTCAGGTTTGGCGGTAGAGGCGGCTCGTTTTGGGATGGATGTTTTTACGGGTTATGGGATGTCTGAAACTTGCCCAATCCTAACCTTGGCACATTTGAGTTCTGCAGAATTAGCGTTATCAGCAGAAAAACAGGTTCCTCTGCGTGCTCGAACGGGTCAAACGATTCCTCTTGTTGATTTGCGTGTGGTAAGTCCAGAAATGCAGTCGGTTATTCAAGACGACAAAACACCTGGCGAAGTAGTTGTGCGTAGTCCTTGGCTGACACAGGGTTATTACAAAAATATTGAGGTTAGTGCTGATTTATGGGCAGGGGGATACCTGCATACCAATGATATTGGTGTGATGGATGTGCGTGGTTCGCTACGGATTACTGATCGTTTAAAAGATGTGATTAAGACAGGTGGCGAGTGGATCTCTTCCCTAGAACTAGAATCCCGTATCTCGGAACATCCTGCTGTCAGTGAAGTGGCGGTGGTAGCGGTGCCTGATGCTAAATGGGGAGAGCGACCTATGGCCTTAGTGGTATTGAAACCCAAGCAGATATGTACAGTAGACGTTTTACGTACGTATTTGTTGCAAGTGGTTGAGGCTGGTCATTTGTCCAAGTGGGCTGTTCCGGATGAAATTCGTTTTGTCGATACGTTAGAACGTACCAGCGTAGGCAAATTAAATAAGGTAGCACTGCGTAAACAATACTGTTAATTACCGATCAGTTTTGCGATGGGGCAGTCGATAATAGGCTTTTGTGGAGGTCATAATCATGAGGATTGCCCCTTCTTTATTGTCTTCGCGGGTGGTGGTGACGCCGGCGAGTGATGAGCGTGTGTCTCGTTCGACACCACGCCAGAGCCATCTAGCGGAAGCGATAGCACAAGAAAAAGTGTCGGTATCGCAACAGGCTTTGCAAAAACTGCGTGCAGCGCTCGAAGAAATTGATGAGCAAAAGAAACAGTTATTGGCACAACAGCGACAAGAAGAAAAATCGCGTGCGATGGCGCGGGTGGCAGAGTTAAAACAGCGTTTAGAGATGTTGCAAAAACTGGCCGTTGGTTTGCCACCGGCAGCGGCAAAAGCATTGGCGGCACAGTTAAAAGACATCGCACAGCAGTTGCGCGGTGCTGTGCAGCAATATGCTTCGGCAGGTGGAGGGGAGAGTCCTTCATTGCAGGTCAGCGTGAGTGGTGGACAAGAGGCGCAAACAGGACAGAATACTGCTACAGCCAATACTGCCACACCCGAAGCTGCCTTGAGTGCGGCAAATCAAGCGGTGGATAAGGCAGAAGCGGCGGATAAAACACAGACCGAGACTGGCGCGGCGGCAGAAGAAGCTGATCCAGCCGAGTCGGATACCCCTCGGGTGACGGTGTCGTATGGGGATGCTGCTAATCAGCAAGAAAAAGCCCTCGATCAACAATTCCGCCAGTTGGTTGCCGAAGCCACGCAAAGGTTAAAAGCGTTGGCCGCTTTGTTAAAAGCAGCGATGAATCAGCAAGATCGTCAGCAGCTGTCGAAAGAATTAAACACTGAACTCAATCTGATTGCCGAATTAACCTCACAAATTGACAGCTAGGCCAAGATATTTTTTTGTTTCAACTCGGCGTAGACTGCCTATCTTTGCTTGAGTGGGAATAAGACGATGTCGCAAAAATCTGCTGGCCTTCCGCCACAGGGATTGTTGTTGCTGGCCGCATTGGCATTGGGTTGGGGGCTAAATTGGCCGGTGATGAAAATTGTCTTGCAAGACATTCCACCACTGTTTTTTCGTGGCAGTTGTTTGTTATTGGGCGGTTTAGGGGTGTTGGCGCTGGCGCGGCGGCAGCAATCGTTGGCGATTCCCTCTCGGTATTGGCGGCAGCTGGGATGGCTAACGCTGTTTAATATTATTGGATGGAATGCGTTAGCGATTTATGGCGTGGCGTTGTTGCCATCTGGACGTGCTGCGTTGTTGGGCTACACCATGCCGTTGTGGAGTGTGTTGTTATCGGTGTGGATTTTGCGTGAACCCTTGACCCTGCGTTTGTTGTTAGCTTTGTTATTGGGTTTGAGTGGGGTGTTTGTGTTGATGGGGGGTAGTGTCCAGACCTTGTTGCAGGCGCCAACGGGTGTGTTGTGTATGGTCGGGGCGGCGTGGAGTTGGGCATTGGGTGTGGTGTTGATGAAGCGGTTTGTGTTGCCGGTGAATACAACGGTGTTAACCGGTTGGATGATGTTGTTAGGCAGTGCGCCGATGTTGTTGGGGGCGTTGTGCTTCGAGGTGGACAGCCTGCGTTGGCCTTCGTTATGGCCGGCGTTGGGGATGGTGTATAACGTGACAGTGGCGTTTATGTTTTGCTATTGGGCGTGGAATCGGATTGTGATGATGGTGCCAGTGGCGGTATCGTCTTTGTCATCGTTGATTACACCGTTGATTGGGGTGGTGGGTGGGGCGTTGTTGTTGGGTGAGCAACCGGGCTGGCAAGAGGGGTTGGCGGCAGTGTTGATTTTGGCGGCGGTGGCGGTGGTATCGTTGCGGCGGTCTTAAATCAGAGAAGTCTTTTGGAAAAGGCACATGGTAATGTGCCTTTTTTTACGTCTGTCGGGGAAGATTCGAGCTAATGATACCCCGCTACCCGCCGCATGATGTCTTTCCAGATCATTTCCCCCTCTGTTCCCACACTATCAAACACACTTTCTAATAATGTTCGTTGTTCTGCGCTAAGACGGGCAAGGAGGGTTTGGCCTTGTGGGCTGAGGGTGAGTTGTTTGCTACGGCGGTCGTGCTCAGCGGCGGTACTGAGGATATAGCCTTGTTCGGTAAGCTGGCGCAAAGGCGCGTGCAACGCTTGTTTACTGACTGCCAAAATCGATAACAGCTGTTGAATCGTGAGCTGTGGATAACGACCGATAAAAAATAAAATGCGGTGATGAACTCGTTGCAGGCCATATTCTGCCAATATCTCATCTGCTCTCGCAGTAAAATTTCTAAAAGCATAAAAAAACAGTTCAATCGCCTCGTCGGGCTGGTTGGGGTGAGAGGGTGAATTTTGGTCAAGCATATTGACTTTCTTTTTCGATTATCCGCATTATTACGTCAATTATGTTGACGTAAAAGGTGAGATGATGGCGTTTTCTCAACGAGTTGCACAACTCAAATCTTCTTTAATCCGCGATATTTTGGCTGCCGCACAACAGCCAGACGTGATTTCCTTCGCCGGTGGCTTGCCCGATCCGGCTTTGTTGTTCTGGCATGAATCCGAATCACCCTTGCCCAAACAACTGGCGCAATATGGCCCCAGCGAAGGCGAACCGGCATTGCGCGAATATGTTGCCAACTATGCACGGCAACAACTGGGCATTGACTGTCAGGCACAGCAAGTGCTGATTTTGTCCGGTTCGCAACAAGGGATTGATCTGGTCTCCAAGCTGTTTATCGACCCCCAGACCCCCATTATCACCGAGTCGCCCACTTATCTGGCGGCGTTGCAATGCTTTGAATTTTTCGGTGCAGATATCACGGGGATTCCGCTGTCGCCGACGGGTATCGACTTGCCACGCTTACAACAGGCATTACAACAACAGCCAGCCTTTACCTATTTAATCCCGACTTTCCAAAACCCTGCCGCCAGTTGTTACGATGCCGAACATCGGCAACAGGTGGTGCAGGCCTTACAAGCGGCGCGAGTGCCGTTGATTGAAGACGATCCCTATCGTGATTTGGTGTATGACGAAGTCGAAAGACGGCCCTTGTGTGCCCAGATGACCGCCGACGATAGCTGGGTGTATCTTGGGACATTCTCGAAAACCCTCGCCCCCGGCTTGCGGATTGGCTTTTTAATTGCCTCGCCCGACTTATTTCCACATTTGCTGCGCTTAAAACAAGCCGCCGACTTACACAGCAGCCGCCTTGGGCAATATTTGGTGTTGCAGGCGGTGAGTTCGGACAGCTATCAAAGCCATCTGCACACCCTACAACAACACTACCGGCAAAAACGTGATGTGATGCAACGCGCACTCCAAGCTGAGTTGTCAGACATCGCCGATTGGCAATGTCCTGCTGGTGGTTTGTTCTTTTGGCTGACGTTAAAAGAGCGTTTAGACACCCGCCTATTACTGCCCGATTGGTTGAAACAAGGCTTGGCCGTGATGCCGGGTGAGGCGTTTTATCCAGAAAACCAAGTCGAGCTTGGTCATCTGCGTTTGAACTTTAGCCACGCCAGCGAACAGGCGATTGAAATTGGAGTGGCGCGATTGGCTGCGGGGTTGAGAAAAGCATTAGATGACTAGCTGAACTAAACGAGAAAACGGCGGCTTGCTTTGCCAAATAAATAAGGGACGATTTTCGGATCGTCCCTTTCTTTTTGACAAGCTTGCTACGCCACATGTTTTGGTTCGGTTGATTACACTCGGCTCATCTGCTCTCAACCAAAGGAATGGATTGATGCCATCACCTAAAAGATAGTCCCGCTGCTGTTATCTGGTTTTATTAGTTGATATCCATTTTCTTTTGAGAGGCTCCACCATGTTATTTGACCACACCGCCAATTTCAAAACCCGCCAATCCTATCAGGAGCCGTCTATGCACGCAAATAACCCTTTATCCGCCATCATTGATTCGGTTATGAAAGATCAACAGATTTCGGAAGAATCGAAAAACATCATTTTGCGTAATTTGACCCAGCTTAAAAACACCAAGGTGAATATTTTAATCACCGGTGCGACTGGTTGCGGTAAATCGTCCACGATTAACGCGCTATTTAATACCGAAGTGGCAAAAGTTGGGCAGGGGGTCGATCCTGAAACGATGGATATTACCCAATACGAGCTGGAAAACATCATTCTTTTTGACTCGCCCGGATTGGGTGATGGCAAAGAAGCCGACCGTCGCCATTCGAAAAACATCACTGATTTGTTGCTGAAACGCGAGGCTGACGGCAATTTGTTGATTGATTTGGTGTTGGTGATTCTCGATGGCAGCAGCCGTGATTTAGGCACGTCGTTTGAGCTCATTGAAAACGTGATTATTCCAAGCTTGGGCAGTGATACCAGTCGCTTATTGATTGCTATCAATCAGGCGGATATGGCGATGAAAGGACGGTTTTGGGATAAAGAAAACAACCAACCCGAACCACAATTGATTCAATTTTTAAATGAAAAAGTTGAATCAACCCGCCGCCGTATTCACGAAGCCACAGGGGTGGATGTGACGCCAATTTATTACTCTGCTGGGTATAAAGAGGGCCGCGATATGCAGAACCCTTACAACCTGTCGAAGTTGTTGGCCCATATCCTTCGCCACACCAAACAAGAAAAACGGGCGGTGTTTGTGCAAGACATCAACCAAGACAAGCGGATGTGGGAAGACGATGACGAGTTAGAAGACTATCGCACCGAGATTAAACAGTCGATTTTCGAATCGATTAAGTCTGCCGCCAGTAAAGGGGCCGATATCGGTGGCGAAATCGGCAGCTTGTTTGGCGCACCGGGGAGAGCCATTGGCTCTGCGGTAGGAGCGGTGGTGGGTGGTGTGGTTGGCTTTTTCAGCAGCTTTTTCTGACATCGTAGGTGGTTGCGCTTGCTGTCTTTTTTTATTGCATAGGGGATTGGAATGAGAACATACCACGCTGACAAACTGGCATCGAAAATCAAACAACATAACTTGTTGCGTCCTTGGGATGTGTTGTTGGTCGGAGGGACAGGTTCGGGCAAAAGCTCGACCTTAAATGCGATTTTTGGTGCCGAGGTGGCCAAAGTGGGTACAGGGGTTGAACCTGAGACACAGCTCATTTCATCCTATGCTATGCACGATTATTTGCGTATTCACGATTCGGCTGGCTTGGGTGACGGTAAGGCTGCCGATACACAACATGCAAAAAATATCACTGCTGAGCTGTTGCGCCAGTGTCATGTTGGCGGTGTTGACTATGGCTTTATTGATATGGTGATGGTGTTGTTAGATGGGGGGTCGAGAGACTTGGGCACTGCATTCAAATTATTGGAATCGGTGGTGTTGCAAGCGATTGAGCCGAGCCGTGTGGTGGTGGTTATCAATCAAGCGGATATGGCGATGAAGGGGCGTGCTTGGAACGACAACATCCATCGACCTGAACCTGAATTGATTGCTTTTTTAGAAGAAAAAGCCGTGTCGGTGCAAAAGCGGATTAAAGAATCGACAGGATTAAGTATTAGTAAACCCGTCTATTACAGCGCCTTGCATCAATACAATATTGATAAGGTGATCGACCACATTATTGACCATGTGCCGACACAAAGGCGATTGATTAGGCAGTAAGGCGGTGGTGGTTGGTCGTGGTTGGGGGGCGGGGGCGCCCTCTTTTTTGTGCCGCAAGCTTGTCATTCTGATTAAGCTGTCGGCTTTTTTATCCTTGTCTAACGGTCATCCATCTTACTGGGGTATTGATATGTCATAAAAAGAGCGTTATGATAGATTGATTTTAATATGTGCGCACTATGACCTGCATCACTGTTGACGATTGTTTGGGAGAACACCATGAATTTCATCACCAACCACACCCTTGCACTGACTCCGCTATCGCCCATCCACATTGGCAGTGGTGAGGACATCGACCCGACTTCATACGTAATAGAGAATGGCATTCTGCACCAGTTTGACACCAGCCTTGCCGACCTGTCAAAACCTCAAATTGATGATCTCAACAAGATTATCGACACAGATCCAATTGATATAAAAAAGCTACAAAGCTTTTTCTTTCGCAATCAATCCACGTTTTTGCCCTATACCCACACCCTGCTGCCGGTCGTGAAAGGGGTGGTCGATCAATACCAAGGTCAAATTAACCCACGTCCTACTCAACGAAAATTGCCTGGACAAAATAACCAATTGGCGATTGAACAACATATCGTAAGCGGCGGTTTGAAAAAACAAGCTTATATTCCGGGCAGTAGCTTAAAAGGCATGTTGGTAACCGCATGGGTGGATGCCATCAATCACGGGCGTGCCGTCCCGTGTGGTACGGAAAGTAAAGTGGTGCAAGATCGCTTAGGGGGCAATTTTGATAAAAGCCCGATGCGCTTTTTCAAACCGTCGGATTTGATGCCGACCGGCGATTTAATCCGCCGCGTGTGGATTGCCACCAATCACTACAAGGTGCAACGCCAAGGGCAACCAAAAGGCGTTCAAACACGCAAAGACTGTATTGAATACGGTCAATATCGTGCTTTAACCGGTTCGTTGAGCCTACAACAACCGACTGCTGCTCGCCATGCAGCGGAAAAATTGCCAGCCACGTCTTTGCCATCGTTGGTTGATCTGTGTCATTACGTGAACCGCTATCACTTGCCTCGTTTTGAGCAAGAAATTCAGCTTATGCTGGCGCGGGGAGTGGTTGATAAATCGTGGGTAGATAATGTCCGCCGTTTGTTAGACGGCGAATTACAACCCTTGTTACAAAGTGGACGGGCATGCCTTGTGCGTTTGGGACGTTACTGCGGTGCTGAAAGTAAAACACTCAGTAACGTGGCACAGATCAAGATTATGCAAGGGAAAGACCGCAAGCCTTTATTCCTACCGCAAACCAAAACCTTTTGGCTGGCGTGTGAGCAAACCAGTGGCACGCTTGGGGTGCCGTTTGGGTGGGCGTTGTTGGAATGGGATCCTATAGAACCGCTGCCACAGCTAAAGAAATGGTGTGAACAACAATCACCTGTGCAGTTGGCAAGCCGCCAACAACAGCTGGCCGAACAACGCGCCTTGGCAATGGAAGCCAAGGCGGAAAAACAGCGCGAGCAACAGCAAATCGAACAAGCGCGTCTTGCTGCCGCGATCGCAGCGCAACAGCATCAGGCCAAGCTGATGAGCCTATCACCCCAGCAACAGCAGCTGGAGCATATCAAAGAAGAATGGGCGCGCACGCCAAAACAGGCCAATACCGGCAATCCCTTATTTAACAAGGTATATCAGTTGCTGGTTGAGGCGGTTGCCAATCCTGATGTCTGGACACAACCAGAGCGTGCTGACTTGGCGGCTACTTTTAGCATCAAAAACCTAGAAGCCAAATTCACCAGCCTCGGCAAAAAGAAAACAGACCTGAAACAGCTATTAAGCCAACTGCACTAGGTGCATGGGGACAAGCTTGTTGTTCTGTATTGCCAGCGGATTGTTGTTTTAATCGAATCACTTTCTTTATCTGGGGGTTGCTATGAAACAGATGCTTGAGCCGTCTTGCCGTGTTGCCTTGGCTGCGATGTTGCACGACATCGGTAAATTTGCTGAACGGGCACGTTTAGACGAAAACACTGAATACTATCGTCAAGATGATTGTCCAAACTGGAATGGACGAGCAACCCATATCCATGCAGCCTATACCGGTGTCGGGTTTGCTGCACTCGAACCATTATTACCGAAAAAAGACGATTTAATGGATGTGCCGTTTGGCCGTCCTCATTCATCTCGTGCGGATGATAGCTT
Source organism: Aquaspirillum soli (assembly GCF_054781915.1). Lineage (NCBI taxonomy): Bacteria > Pseudomonadati > Pseudomonadota > Betaproteobacteria > Neisseriales > Aquaspirillaceae > Aquaspirillum > Aquaspirillum soli. Next base: position 60,374 of record NZ_BAAGTM010000003.1, read on the forward strand.
GGTGAATGCTGCGGCTCGGCATCACCGTCCGGATACTGCTTTGCAATGGATTATCGCCACCGCTGATCGCTTGGCTTCGGGTTTTGAACGGCAAACTTTCAGTGAATACAACCAAAAAGGCGAGGCGAATAACCACTATCAAATTCGCCAGTTGTCGTTATTCGAGGGGCTGCGTCTTGAATCGAAACAAGCGCAGCAAGATGAATGGGTGCAACCATTAAAACCGCTGGCACCCGAGTCGCTTTTTCCTCAACGTAAAAATCAGGCGACCCCAGCTAACAAAGCCTTGGCCCAAGCCGAGTATCTCCAACTGTGGCAACAGTTTGTCGCTGCGGTGGCCGACATTCCGCTGGCGCATCGTCAATCACTGCCGATGTGGCTAGACCATTTCGACAGCGCCTATCAATGTTTTACCCACGCCATTCCCAGCGCGACTGCGTTTAATACCCGTCCTGATGTCAGCTTATACGACCATTCCAAAGCCGTAGCCGCATTGGCAGTGGCTTTGTGGCGGTGGCACGAGGCACAGCAAGAAGACGAAGCCAAGACGGTTGCACGCTTGCGTCTCTTGTGGGATGGACTGCGGGCGCGGACGACTGAGGCCGAGCAAGAGTTAAACACTGAAAAATTCTTGTTGGTGCAAGGCGATTTTGCCGGCATTCAAGATTTTATCTTCGCCGAAGGCAGCCAAACCCAAAAACAGGCGGCCAAGCTGTTGCGTGGGCGTTCGTTCCAAGTGTCGTTATTGTGTGAATTGGCTGCTTTGGCGGTATTGGAACAACTCGGCCTGCCTTCTACCAGCCAAATCATCAATGCAGCAGGTAAATTCCTGATTGTCGCGCCAAATACCGAACACACCAAACAACAGCTGGCCGAGGTTCAAGCCACGCTGAACGAATGGTTTTTGGCGCAAACCTTTGGCGAATGTGGCTTTAGTTTGGCGATGTTACCGGCGGCCCAGTGCGATTTTACGCAAGAGCAATTCCCAACCCTGATTCGCCGGTTATTCCAACAGCTCGAACACGCCAAGTTACAGCGTTTTTCACTGTGCCAAGCCCATGCACCGGCAGCGATTCAGGCGGCAGATTTTAGCCAAGGGCCTTGTGCCTTCGATGGCCGTCGCCCAGCCAAAACAGACTATCGCGGTCAAGCCGCCAGCCTATTGGCGTGCGATCAAATTGAAATTGGCCGTTATCTTGCCAATCCGCTGTTTGATCGTCTGTTGGTGGTGCGGACAGGGGCCAACGTGTGGCAATCGAGCAAAGTGAAACCGTTGTCACTCGATTATTTTGGCTTTCAAGTCGCGTTTGCTCGTGATGAGGATGATGCGGGGCGGTTTGGCGATTTGGCCCGTCGTGGACAGCTGTTGCGCTGTTGGGATTTCCATTTGCCGCTGTCTTCAGACGGTAGCAAGCCGGTGTTTGTGGGTTATGCCCGCCGTGACATCAATGGCTATGTGCCCCTATTCGATCCAAAGGCCTTGGAATGGGAAAGTGCAAAATATGGACAATGGGAAGCCGAAGCCATCGAGCTATTCGACCGTGAAGCGCCATTAAAAACCTTTAACCATCTGGCGTGTGAGGACAAAATCCCCTGCACTGCAGATTTAGAACAATGGCAAGGTATCACCGCTTTGACGGTGTTAAAGGGGGATGTCGACAACTTGGGCATGGTGTTCCAACGTGGTATTGATCCCGTTACCTTTGCGCGCATGGCTGCGCTGTCACGCCAATTAAACAGCTTTTTTGCTCTCTATTTGCCGTGGCTGTGTGCCAAATCGTTTCCCAACACCTATACGGTTTTTGCCGGTGGTGATGATTTCTTTTTAATTGGCCCGTGGGCAGAAACCCAAGCCTTAGCAGGCACGTTGGCCGAGCACTTTGCCAAGTTTGTGGCGGGTAATCCCGAGCTGCATTTCTCGGCAGGGATGGTGATGGTCAAGCCGGGCATCCCTGTGCGTGCGTTGGCAGAAACCGCAGAAGATGCCCTTGAGCAAGCCAAAAAAATAGACGGTAAAAATGCCGTGACGTGTCATCAAGTGTCGGTGTCGTGGTCAAGCTTGGCCAGCATGAAGCAATTAGAACAATCGCTTGAGACCTTCCGCGCCGACTATCGCATGAGCACGGGCTTTGTCTATCGTCTGTTGACGTTGTCACAGATGGCAGAGGGCAAAAAACCGGAAGACAGCATTTGGCAATCGTGGTTGGCCTATCGTGTACGGCGTTTTGTCGTCGATCAGCTGCCGTCCCACCTTGATCGACAACAGGCACAGGCCGACATTGCCGGTAAATTGCGCGCTGCTTTGCTCGATCACAAGCTTGCTGTTCAGATTGCGGTCTCTAATCACCTGTATCGTTATCGTACTTAATCGCCTTGTAGAGGAGGACTTACCATGCCACACCCTTCACAGCCATCGCGCCAAGCATCGCCCAGTATCCAGTTGCTGTTAGACAAGGTGCAGTTTGGTGACAACATTTCTGATGAACTGTATGCCGATATTGCCCAGAGCATTGCCCGTTTTTTGTGTGACAACAGCAAGTCGGATACCAACCGTTCGACACAGTTGCGCCGTTTTTACGATGAATTGTGTTTTTGGAATGAGAAAGTCAATCGGACAGGCACGCCACAACAATGCCAACAGCAATATCAACAAGTGGCGCCGCTGATTAAGATGCTCAAGGCCAAGGTGAACTACGCCACAGGCCGTAAGCATGTCGATCAATCGTTTTGCGATTTGCTGTGCCATTGCCTGAATCAGGTGAAAAACGCACAAACGCTGGCGCAATGCAAACTGTTTTTTGAAGCCTTTATCGGCTTTTACAAAGCCCTGCGTCCATAACCCGTTTTTTGCCCATCCCCCTTTGTTACAGGAGACTTTGCGATGCAACTGAAGACCATCCACACACTGAAAGCGACATTGGTATTACAAACTGGCCTGCATATTGGCGCGGGTGACAGTGAAATGCACATTGGGGGCACGGATAATCCGGTGATTAAACACCCTCATACCAAAGTTCCCTATATCCCGGGGTCGAGCCTGAAGGGGAAAATCCGCAGCCTGTTGGAATGGCGCAGTGGCATGGTGCAAGAAAAGCCGTTGGGGATTGCCGATTGGAAACAAGCAAAAGACGGGCAAAAGTCGTTGGTGTTGGCGATTTTACGCTTGTTTGGCGTGTCGGGCGGCGATCAGCTGGACGTAGAAACCGCCAAACACATCGGCCCCACACGCTTGGCGTTTTGGGATTGTTCTTTGCAACCTTCGTGGGTGGACGAGGTGGGCGAATCCCAGATGCTCACCGAGGTGAAAAGCGAGAACGTGATTAACCGCATCACCGGCACCGCCCAACATCCGCGCCAAACCGAGCGTGTTCCTGCTGGTGCCCGTTTTGATTTTCGTCTGAGCCTGAAATCGCTCGATCAAGATGACCCGCATTTGTTACAGACGGTGTTGGCGGGGTTGCGCTTGTTAGAGTGCGATAGCCTCGGTGGGGGTGGGTCGCGTGGTAATGGCAAAGTGGTGTTTGAAGACCTGACGCTGGATGGTCAACCCATCGAATTGCCGACCGATCCATTCAAGTTGGAGGAATAAAATGATGCAACGACTCTGGATGACCCTGCGCCCACAAACCGCGTTTGCTTCGCCGTGGCAAGCGGATATGTTATTTGGTCAGTTGTGTTGGGCAATTCGCCACGCTTGGGGCGAGGCCTACTTAAACGACTTGTTGGTGGGATATACCGAAGGCAAGCCGTTTTTGATTGTGGCCGACCCTTTTCCCGCTGGCTATGTGCCTTTGCCCACCTTGCCGTCAGTGTTTTGGCGTGGCGAAGCAACCGACCCTAGCCAACGCAAGGCCTTGAAGAAAAAGGTATGGGTGCCGTATGCCGCTTTATCCGAGTCGTTGCCAACGTGGCAAAGCCATGCCGTGACAGACCAAGACGTCAACGCGGTACGGATGCGCTACCAACAACCCCACAACAGCATCAACCGCCTCACCTTGTGTACGGGGAAAGACAACGGTTTTGCGCCCTATACCGTGACACAACACAGCTATTTATCTGACAGCGTGTGGTCGTTGTATGTGTTGTTGGACGAATCGCGGTTGAGTGCCGAGCGTTTATTGCACGTCTTGGAACAGGTGGGGCAGATGGGCTATGGCCGTGATGCCAGCAGTGGTTTGGGGAAATTCACCGCCGAATGGCTCACCCCACCCCCCACCCTATCCAACACCGCCACCCCCAATGCGTGGCTCACCCTCGCCCCGTGTGCGCCACAGGGCGGTCAATGGGATGCGGCACGCTCGTTTTATCGGCCCTTTACCCGTTATGGCCGACATGGTGATATGGCGGCGATTCTTGGCCAACCGTTTAAAAAGCCGTTGTTGTTGGCGGCGACAGGGGCGGTGTTATCGCCGCTGGCTGAGGCCGATTGGGAACGCGGTTGGGTGGGGCAGGGCTTAGGCGGTGGTGGAGAGGGCGGTGTGTTGTCGGACGTGTTGTCAAAAACCGTGCATCAAGGCTACGCCCCTGCCCTTGCGGTTGCGCTGCCTGTATTGCATTGATCGGTGTGAATTTTTGAAAGGAAGATAAAAATGGCCTTGCCTGCAACCTTGTTTTTTCCGGTGGTGCGTTTGCGTTTTGAAGCGGTTGTCGAATCGCCTTTTTTCTTGCCGCAGTATGCAGGCTCGGCTTTGCGTGGGGTGTTTGGTCATGCGTTGCGCCGATTGGCCTGTATGACAAAACAGCCAACGTGTGATGGCTGTTCTTTACGCAAAACCTGTCCCTATGCGGCAATTTTTGAAAGCCTACCGCCTTCTCAAGAAGGGCGTTTAGAACGTGTGCGCGAAGCACCCAAACCTTATGTAATCGAGCCGCCATTGGGACAACGGGTGTGGCAGGAGGGCGAGACGCTCAGTTTTCATCTGGTGTTGATGGGCGATGCCTTGCGGCAGTTGCCGTTGTTGGTGTTTGCGTGGAAACAGGCGTTGGCGCGTGGGGTTGGGCCTGCCGAGAAATGTGGCAAGGGGCGGTTGTTGCGGGTGTGGCAAACCGATTTGCCCGAGGGTGAGGTGTGTGTGTTTGATGCCGAGGCCGAGGGTGAGGTGTTGCCGTGTGTGCCGATGGTGTTACCGCCGACACCGGCGGGGGTGACGGCTTATCAGTTGTCGTTTTATTCGCCGTTGCGGATTCAGCAAAATGGTTGTGCTTTGTCGAATCATCGGTTGTCGGTGGAGCATTTGTTGCGGGCGTTGTTTCGGCGGCAATGGTTGTTGGCGCGGTGTTATGGCGAGGGGCGTGATGAGGATATGGCGTTGTTGCCGAGTTTGTTGCCGTTGGTGGCGGGGGTAACCGAGTCGCGTCGTTTGGTGTGGCACGATTGGCAACGGTTTTCGAATCGGCAGCAGCGTAAGATGGTGTTGGGGGGATTGTTGGGGCGGTGGGAGTTGGTGGGGGATTTGTCCGAGGTGTGGCCGTTGTTGTGGTATGGGCAGTTTTTGCATGTGGGTAAGGAGGCGGTGTTTGGGTGTGGGGGGTATCGTTTGACGCAGGGGTGATTTTTTTTCTTGTGTTTGGATATGCCGTTTGCTATATTCAGGTGATGCGCCGTTGGTTGTGGTTTATTGCAATTAACGGCCCAGCTTTTTCGATCTTTAAAAAGTTGGTAACCCCCTCTAGAAGCCCTTGATTTGTAAGGGAAATTCAGAGCGAAGGGTAGTAATTCAGCCCTGTTGTTAAAGGGATTAAGACCACAATGATTTTACTTGGTTTAACACTGTTAACAGTAGTAATTCAGCCCTGTTGTTAAAGGGATTAAGACTCATAACGCAGCAGCTCTTTGGTGCAGTAATAGATGTAGTAATTCAGCCCTGTTGTTAAAGGGATTAAGACTTAGGGTAAGACTCATACCCGAACGCGGCTTCTAAGTAGTAATTCAGCCCTGTTGTTAAAGGGATTAAGACGGATTGCCCAGCGAAATAATTGTGCGTTGTTTTTCGTAGTAATTCAGCCCTGTTGTTAAAGGGATTAAGACATATCTACGACAACGTGGAGTTCGTTATCGTAACAGTAGTAATTCAGCCCTGTTGTTAAAGGGATAGAGCAATGCCAATAAAAAAAGCCCGTTATCGGGCTTTTTTCGTTTCTATTCGTTTTTGTTTTAACTGGTAGCGTGGGCACTGCTTTTGTGCCCACTGATTTAGACCGAGTAAAACAGATTAAGCGATCACAAAATGACCAAAAAATGGTTTAGCTAAACCATAAAGCTGTATCTCTTGCCGAGGGTCGAGGCGAGCAATAAAAATACTGTCTTGCGTTGGTTCGATAAAATCGTGTAGCGTTTTCAAGATCAGCTCATATTCATGCTGGGTTAACCAACACTCAAACAAAGACTTTTGCCCCCCAACCCGATATGCAGTTAAATACTGCCTTATCTTAACCAATCTTTTTGCATCCGCCACATCATAACCAATTAAATACAAAACCCGTTTCATTCCTCGCCCCCTATTACCGACGGCCATTCCGACCATACAATCCCCTCTGGAAAAATCCCCTTGCCAAAACGACAAATCGGTATGCTGTGAGGGATTCGATAACCTCGCAAATCGTCTTGTTTTGGATGAATTTCAGCCGAGAGTTTTTCCATACAACGCAAAAAATCTTGCTCTGTCCCTGTCAATAAAAAAATAGAATGTTGTAATGGCATCGCATGGTGTTGTAAATAATAACGCACGCGGTTTAGCCGTTTAATATCTTGAATATCATAACAAATGATGAAATGAGCCATGTTTTAATGTCCTATTCTTGATAGAAACATTGTTTTAATCGCTCGATTTCGTTTTTAATTGCCGACCGAAAATCACCACATGCTTGTTCATAAGCTGAATAAAAACGCAACCGCCCCGCCTTACCCAATAAACAGCCCTCGGTATTGTGTTGGCTAAAATCTTCTGCGCGTAACACCTCGTTTTCAAACAAACCCAAGGCAAAACGATCCACCAATGGGCGTACGGGTTCGATCACATCACACGCCAGCGATTCACGCCCAAACTCGATTTGGTGATAAAAACCCACATACGGATCAAACCCCATGCCATACAGCGTTAAACACGCCTCGGCATGAATCAGGGTATAACCCAACGATAATATGGCATTGAGTGGGTCTTTCGGTGGGCGGCGGTTGCGGCCTTGAAACTGTAGCGCACTTGGCGCAATCGCGGCCAAGGCTTGGAAATAACACCGCGCCGCCACCCCCTCGGCACCGCGCTGATGGTTAAGGCTTTGATAGCTATTGATATTTTCTATGCTGTGATACAGCGTTTTTAAAGCATGGCTAAGTGGATAGCGTTGGTCGGGGCGGTGGGTTTGGTAATGTTCAAGCACGGCGGCTTGTTGTTCGAGTTTTCGTTGTACGAGTTGTTGTGCAACGATCAAACAAAAATCGACTTGTTGGCTGGCCAACCATTGGGCCATGCGTCGGGCGATGTCGTGATGTGGACGGGGATAGTGTAGGGCTGGGGCTTTGTGGTTGCCAGCAAGAAAAATCAGCCCAACACCCGCCTCACCAAGTTTGCTTAATACTTTCGTCGAGAGTTGAACATCGCTGCGGAAAACCACACGAGACAGCGGCGAGATGGGCACGGTGCCGACTCGTTCGCCGTTTTCGCGAAACACCAACGCGCCATGTTCGATCTCGAGGGCGATGCCTTTGCGGTCGATGTATAGGCTGCTCATGGGGTTATCCTCTAGCAATGAAAAAAGATAACCCAAAGGTAAAGCAACATAGGTTTTTTTGTGGTTTGGCAAGCTTGTTAAGGGTGGGCGATTAGATAAAACGGGCTGTGTTGATTTTTTTCTTGTATTGTTGTTGTGGGATTGCTATAGTTAATGGATGTGTCGCGTTGCAGGCGTAATTGCAATTAACGGCCCAGCTTTTTCGATCTTTAAAAAGTTGGTAACCCCCTCTAGAAGCCCTTGATTTGTAAGGGAAATTCAGAGCGAAGGGTAGTAATTCAGCCCTGTTGTTAAAGGGATTAAGACATCCAGCCAACCATTTTTTCGCCAATTTTGTTTGCGTAGTAATTCAGCCCTGTTGTTAAAGGGATTAAGACTCCAATTCTTCGCCTGATCTCCATTGGTCGTCGGCGTAGTAATTCAGCCCTGTTGTTAAAGGGATTAAGACTGCATATGTCAAGAACTCTTTCATTTCTTTGTTTTCTGTAGTAATTCAGCCTTGTTGTTAAAGGGATTAAGACTTAATAACGAATATCCTTTTTTTAGTAAAGGTTTAGTAGTAATTCAGCCCTGTTGTTAAAGGGATTAAGACCGTCAGTGCCGTCAATGCTTTCCAATCGGTAATCGTAGTAATTCAGCCCTGTTGTTAAAGGGATTAAGACATCATCTGGTCCTTCTTTGAAGTTTTCCACAACGGTAGTAATTCAGCCCTGTTGTTAAAGGGACAAAGCAATGCCAATAAAAAAAGCCCGATATCGGGCTGTTTTCGTTTCTATTCGTTTTTGTTTTAACTGGTAGCGTGGGCACTGCTTTTGTGCCCACTGATTTAGCCAAGTCGCGTTATTTCTTAGCCTCACATTCTATTGCTCTCATTCGACCAATTTCCACCCGCAAAGCCGAGCCTTTGCCCCGAATCGTATTCGGGCCATTGCTATACATAAAACCAGACCCACTCGGCTGTTGTTGTAGCTCGATGGTGTCGCCATGCCTTACCAACACCGCCACCCCCTGCTGCGGAAAAAAGCGCACAGACAATGTTTCCCCTTGATCGCACATAAAATGCACATCATGCCGCGCCGGTGGTGTGGTTGGGGGTTGGGCATGGCTGCACCCATACAAAAAAGCCAATCCAGCACATAACAAACCATTTCTCATTGCGAATCTCCCTTTAAATACTGCAATAAAATCCGATGTGCCGTCGGCAAACTGGCAAAATGACGAGCACAGGCAGTAAGGGTGCGTTTTGCCCAGCGGTCGGTGAGCGTAATAATCTGCGTTGTCCCCTGACTGCGATACCGCTCCGCCGCCGACAACGGCAACACCCCAATCCCCACCCCTTTTGCAATCAACAAATGCACCGCCTCAAAACTATGCGCCCGCACCCGCAACCGTAAACTGGTGCCGTGCATCCGCGCCACTTTCTCTATAAATTGCTGCATCGCACTCGCCGGATGCACCCCAATAAATGGATAATCCAACGCCGCCGAAAACGGGATCTCACTCATGGTGGCGGTGGGGTGGTCTTTTGGTACTACCAACACCAACTGATTATGAGCACAAATTTGCCGTTCCAACCGCTCAGCACCCACGCTGTGATCGACAATGCCCAACTCCACCTCACCGGCGGCAATGCTGTTGACAATATCGCGGCTTGGGCGGTCGATGATTTCCACCGTAACATCTGGAAAATCACTTAAAAAGCGGCTTAAGGCGTCGGGTAAAAATTCAGTCGATGCCACCGTCGTTGCATACAGCCGAATTTCCGTCACATAACCCTCGGCAAACGCGCCCATTGCCTCGTGTAGTGTCGCTGCCTCTTGTAACAAATTGCGTGCATGGCTTAAAAACACTTCGCCAGCGGGGGTTAAGGTTACCCCCTCGCGTTCTCGCCACAACAAGCGACAACCGACATTCGATTCCAACTTTTGAATCCGTGCCGATGCCGCCGACAACGCCAATGGCAAGCGGCTGGCACCGGCGGTGAGGCTGCCGCTTTCCGCCACATGAATAAACAATCTTAAATCTGTGAAATCGTAATGCAATCTCACCACACTATCCTTTATCTCAGCCTTCGCCAATCGCGAAGTCTTACTGTAACAAATCCGCATGGTGGAAATGGCAGAAATCTTCCACAATCCGCCATCCTCAATTCACTCATCGACAAGCGTACCTTATTATGAGTCCTGTTTCTTTGGCCTTATCACACATGCCGCGTACCTTTGTTGGCCGAGGTGTGATGTTGGCAGTGTTATCTGCATTGGGGTTTTCTGCCAAAGCGATTTTTGTCAAATTGGCCTATCGCTATCAGGTTGACCCCGTTACCTTACTCACTCTGCGCATGTTGTTTGCCTTGCCGTTCTTTATGTGGATGGCGTGGACAGCAGAAAAAGGTGGCACCTTGCCACAATTCGACCGCCGGACTTGGGGCAAGTTGTTCCTGTTGGGGATCGGTGGTTATTACCTATCCAGCATCTTTGACTTCATTGGCCTGCAATATATTTCCTCGGCCCTCGAACGCCTAGTGCTCTACCTCTACCCCACTTTTGTACTGATTTTCTCCGCCATCTTCCTGCACAAACGCATTAGCCGCCAAGCAATGGGCGCGTTGTTGCTGTGTTATGCCGGTATCGGGTTGGCGGTGGCGCACGATTGGCAACATGCCAGCGAAGGCCCAGATGTATTGCTGGGCGTGGCGTGGGTGGCGGCGTGTGCAGTAACGTATGCCTTATACTTGGTCGGTGCTGGCGAGTTGGTGAAACAAATCGGCCCGTTGCAGATGGCGGCGTGGGCAGGGATGATTTCTACCCTCGGTGTGGTAGCGCATTTCTTAGTCACACAAGACCTCAGCCAACTGGTACAGCCGATGCCGGTCTATTTCTATGGTTTGCTGATGGGGATTTTTAGCACTGTATTGCCCGTGCTCTTGATGAACCAAGCGATGGAAATGATTGGGGCTTCGCGAATGGCGATGGTGTCCACCCTCGGCCCAGTGATGACTTTATTGATGGGCTGGGTGATTTTGGGTGAGGCGATGTCATCACAACAGCTGATTGGTGCGGCGTTGGTGTTGGGTGGGGTGATGTGGGTCAACCACAAACCGAAAACCGCCGCTTAATCTCCGTTTGAACATCACTTGTTAGGCTGTTGCATCAAGGAGCTGATACCGCATGTCTTTTACCCCTGCCGACAAACAACGCGCTGCCCATATCACCACTTGGGTGAGTGTGGTCGTCAATCTGATTTTGGTGATCTTGCAGATTGTGGTGGGGTTTTGGGCAAAATCGCAGAGCTTGATTGCCGACGGTCTACATTCTTTGTCCGATTTATTGGCCGATTTTGTGGTGTTGTTTGTCAACCGCTTTAGCCACGCCGACCCCGACCAACGCCATCCCTACGGCCATGCCCGTTTTGAAACCGCCGCCTCGCTGTTCCTCGGTACTATTCTCTTAGTCGCCGGTTTGGGGATGTTGTGGTCTGCCGCTGAAAAAATCCAACATCCAGAGACTATCGCAGCGGTGCATGTGGCCGCGCTGTGGGTGGCGTTGTTTACCTTGGCGGCCAAGGAAATTTTATTCCGCTATATGCTGCGGATTGCCAAACAAGTGCAATCGAATATGTTGATTGCCAATGCGTGGCATGCACGCTCGGATGCCGCGTCATCGTTAGTGGTGGCAGCAGGGATTGCCGGCAATTTGGCCGGTTATACCTTCCTCGACCCACTGGCGGCGGCGTTGGTGGGGTTTATGATTGCCCGTACCGGCGGCAAATTTGCTTGGCAAGCCTTGTCCGATTTAATGGATCAAAGCGTGGATGACAACACCGTGCAAACCATTGAACAGACACTGGCAGCGACATCAGGGGTCTTGGGAGTGCATGATTTGCGGACGCGGAAAATGGGCGATCAGGCTTTAGTCGATGCCCATATTTTGGTCAATGGCAAAATCAGTGTCTCAGAAGGCCATCGTATTGCGGCGCTGGCACGACAACGGGTGAAACAACAATGCCCAACTGTGTTGGATGTATTGGTGCATATTGATCCTGAAGACGACGAAGGCACCTCCGCTTGTTTACAACTGCCCGACCGCAGCGAAATCGAGGCCCTGTTACAGGCGCATCTTGGTGAAGATGCCGCACACATTGAGTGCTTGCTGCATTATTTAGCAGGGCAATTATCGGTGGTGTTGCTGTTACCGGCGACGATAAACCCGACGGATGAACTTCGCTTGTCGGCGTTGTTGGCGGCGCTTAAAAACACCAACGGCGTGGCAGAAGTCATCTGCCAACGCCGTGAGTGGTGAGAGAACAACCCTGCCTTCGGGTTAGGCGTATAAGCTAAACACCTCGCGGTTGCTGGCACCAGAAAAATGCTCGTAGGTGCGTAAGGCGCGGCTGGCATAGGTTGGCGGAATGTTCGCCGCCAGTTGTGGTTGTTCTGTGGTGAGTGCACTGCTGCTGCGTAAGCTACGGGCACGAGTCAGGCTAATTTCCATTTGTGCCTGCAATTCCATCTGTGTGGCACGAGCGGCAACACTGCGGTCTTGTGGCGATGGATCGGGTGGCGCAAGGGCGGTAGCGCGAATTTTCCGTGCCTTTGGCACTGTTTCTTCGGCTGTCCGTGCTGGCGAAGTGTCAATCCCAACCTCACCACCGACGGCATAGTGCTTACCATCTGGGCCTTTCTTATAGTCATAAGTCGGGCCACTGGTAATCAGCTCGCCGCCAACTGCAATGTGCATTTGCTCATGTTGCCGCACACGGCGATCAGTTGAGGCAAGGTGTTGTATTTCGCGCAGTTGTTCAGGCGTGAGGGTGGTTTTGGTGCTGGCATTGCGGCTGTTTTCGCTGTCCACATCGCGTTTGCCGCGATTGTCCACCACCGTTGCACTGGTGTTTTGATTGCCAGACGCATTGCGCCATTCACCAATACGACTTAAGGCCGCAAAGAATGAGGTTTGTTCTGACGTTGCTTGTGCCGTGCTATTGCGTGCAGGCGTTATGACTGCAGCAGGAGTGACGGCAGATAACCCTTCGACACGCATGATACATTCTCCCCTGACACACTTTTTAGCATAGCTGATTTTTTGCTATATGCTTGATTTTACTTTTTACTTGCGTAACAACACGCCCCAAATTGATAAATTTGCGGCGTGTCTCGCATCCAAACAGTATTGTAAAGGCGGTGTTATGCTTTTGCCAACTGACTATTCACCCAATCGGCAACGCTGGCGAGTGCGGCTGGCAATTTTGCTGGCTCGGTACCACCAGCCATGGCCATATCGGGTTTACCGCCGCCCTTGCCACCCACTTGGGCTGCAACAAAGTTGACCAGCTCACCGGCTTTCACTTTTTTGCACACATCTGCCGTTGCACCAGCAGCCAACTGCACTTTATCGCTACTGCGGCTGGCTAACACAATGACTGCCGATTTCAGTTTATCTTTCAGCTTGTCCATTGTTTCGCGCAGTGCGGCGCTGTCGGCTCCGTCCAATTCCACTGCCAACACTTTCACCCCTTGAATCTCTTGGGCCTGTGCTGCCAGTTCATCGCCCATGCTAGAGGCCAATTTGCCTTTCAGACGGGCAATTTCTTTTTCCAAGGCCTTAGCGTGATCTTGCAAAGCGTGGATTTTATTGCCGACATCATCGGTCGATTGCGCTTTCAACTGGTTAGCCGCATCGCGTAATAACGCATCTTGTGCTTGCACATACGCCACGGCAGCTTCACCGGTTACCGCTTCAATCCGGCGCACTCCAGCCGCCACACCGGCTTCGGTCACAATCTTGAACAAGCCAATATCACCCGTCCGCTCGACGTGCGTACCGCCACACAATTCTGTGGAGAACTCGCCCATTTTCAAGACACGCACTTCGTCGCCGTATTTCTCACCAAACAATGCCATTGCACCGGCTTTAATCGCATCTTCATGCTTCATCAAACGGCAATCAACGGCATAGTTGGCACACACCACACGGTTTACCACGCGCTCAATGTCAGCCAATTCATCGGCGGTCACTGGGCCGGTATGGGCAAAGTCAAAACGAGTGCGCTCGTGATTGACCAGCGAGCCTTTTTGCTGCACATGCTTACCCAATACTTCACGCAAAGCGGCGTGTAATAAGTGAGTGGCGGAGTGATTGCGTTCGGTAGCGCGGCGAGCGTGTAAATCAATTGTGGCTTGCACACTGTCGCCTACTTGCAGTTGACCGCGTGCCAAAGTGCCGTGATGACCAAAAGCTGTTGCGGTGACTTTTTGGGTATCGACCACATCAAATAATGCGCCCACACCGCCAGCTGCAACAATTTCACCACGGTCACCGACCTGACCACCGCCTTCGGCATAAAACGCGGTGCAATCTAACACCACCACGCCTTGATCGCCTGCGCTGAGGCTGTTGACGGCTTGACCGTCTTTATACAGTGCCAAAACATGGGCATCGACGCTGCTGCTGTCATAGCCTTCAAAACGGGTATCGCTGCCGCTGTATTCCAACTGGCCTTGGGTTTTAAAGCTAGAAGCTGCCCGCGACAGCGCACGTTGTGCTTCCATTGCGGCATCAAAACCCGCTTGATCGATGGTCACTTCCCGTTCGCGGCAAATATCGGCGGTTAAATCAAGCGGGAAACCGTAGGTGTCATACAGTTTGAACGCGGTGGCCCCGTCGAGGGTCGTGGCTTGATTGGCTAACGCGGCTTCTAACAAGGCCATGCCGTTTTCTAAGGTTTCGGCAAATTTCACTTCTTCTTGTTTCAGCGCGTCTTCAATTTGGGCTTGTTGCTGGCGCAATTCGGGGTAGGCATCGCCCATTTCGTTGACCAAATCTTGCACCAAACGATGGAAGAACGGTTGTTTTTGGCCGAGTTTGTAGCCATGACGAATGGCGCGGCGAATAATGCGGCGCAGCACATAACCACGACCATCATTCGATGGCATCACCCCATCGGCAATCAAGAACGAACAGGCACGAATATGGTCGGCAATCACTTTCAGCGATGGCACGTCCATGCTGAATGGCACACCGACTTCACGCGCAGCGGCTTGTAACAGATTTTGGAACAAGTCGATTTCATAGTTGGCATGAACGCCTTGCAACACCGCCGAGATACGTTCCAAGCCCATGCCGGTATCGACCGAGGGCTTCGGTAAGGGGTGCATCACACCATCTTCGGTGCGATTAAACTGCATAAACACATTGTTCCAAATTTCGATAAAGCGGTCGCCGTCTTCCTCAGGACTTCCGGGAGGGCCACCCCAGATGTGCGCGCCATGATCGTAGAAAATTTCGGTGCATGGGCCGCACGGGCCAGTATCACCCATCTGCCAGAAGTTATCGCTGGCATACGGCGCGCCTTTGTTATCGCCAATCCGGACAATTTTTTCTGCTGGGACACCGATTTCTTCGTGCCAAATAGCGTATGCCTCATCGTCTGTGGCATAAACCGTCACCATCAGCTTGTCTTTCGGCAGGTTTAACCACGCTGGGCTGGTCAAAAATTCCCACGCATAGTGGATGGCATCGCGTTTGAAGTAATCGCCAAAGCTGAAATTGCCCAACATTTCAAAGAAAGTATGGTGACGGGCGGTATAGCCGACGTTTTCTAAATCGTTATGTTTGCCGCCTGCACGCACACATTTTTGGCTGGTGGTGGCGCGGGTATAGGGGCGTTTATCAAACCCTAGAAACACGTCTTTAAATTGGTTCATTCCGGCATTGGTGAATAACAATGTCGGGTCGTCGTGCGGCACCAAGGAACTTGAGCTGACGATTTGGTGGCCTTTGGAGGCGAAGAAATCTAAAAACTTGCGGCGAATCTCAGCAGCTTTCATAACATTCTCTAATCAATAGGGTGGTGGGCATGGCGTACTTGCTTCGCCTACTCAATAGTGATTGTCGCGCCAACAGTACACAAGTTGGCTCGAACATAAACCGACCGATTTTACACCAACCGCGACAATTGCGATGCGGCGAGGCTAAAAACCGCTCAGCGTGGTGCCGATTTTTCGCTAAAACCCGCTGGTTTAAGGGTTTAGCAACACTTTGCCCAAATTGCGATTTTCTTCGAGATAACGATGGGCGGCGGCAGCATCGGCGAGGGCAAAACAACAATCAATAGTGGGGCGGAGTGCGCCACGCAGTATCGCCGGCAAGATATGTTCGCGAAGTGCCTGCGTCAGTTGCTGTTTTTGTGGTAAGCCTTGGCTGCGTAGCGTTGAACCCAATAAACGGATACGTTTGACCAATAACATCGCCAAATCCAATTCTGCTTTTGCCCCTCCCATTACACCAATCACAATTAAGCGGCCATCGGTGGCAAGACATTGCAAATTGCGCTGCAAATAACTGCCGCCGATACAATCTAAAATCAATGCCACTCGCCCCTGTTCGCGTACCACGCTGGCAAAGTCTTGTTCTGAATAGACAATGGCGATATCCGCGCCCAATTCACGGCACCAAGCCGCTTTTTCTGCATTGCCGACGGTGGTGATGACTTTAGCGCCGCGCCATTTGGCCAATTGAATCGCCGCACTGCCAACGCCACTGGCACCGGCATGAATCAATACCGTTTCGCCTGCTTGAAGCTGGCCTAACTCACATAGATTGAGCCACGCTGTCATCCACGCCTCGGGGAGACTGGCGGCTTCTTGCCACGACAGTTCGGCGGGCTTGTGGATGGCACACGCTGTGTCCAATACCGCATATTCGGCATAACCCCCACCGCCGATTAAACCCAATACCGCATCACCGATAGCAAAATCAGTGACAGCGTCACCGACGGCAATCACTTCACCGGCAATTTCTAACCCCAATAAAGGCGAAGCACCGGCTGGCGCGGGATAACGCCCTTGGCGTTGCACAATATCTGCACGATTGACCCCTGCTGCAGCGACTTTCACCAAGAGCTGTGTCGGCGTGATGGATGGCATGGGAACCTCTTGCAATGATAAATCGACTGCGCTGCAGGGCGCTTGATGCACAATGGCACGCATGGGGTATCCTTTTCTTCGTTTGATTCCAACTGAGATGGGCTTTAGGCTGCCACAATGTGGCATCAGCGAACAATGGGGGAACACACAATGACCTATTTTTGGTTTGCGGCGGCGTTATTAGCCGTGGTGGCCGAACTCTTTAGCGGCGCATTTTTTATGTTGGTGGTGGCAGTTGGCCTTGGCGCGGCCGGTGCAGCGGCATGGTTGGCCGGTGACAGTTGGCCAGAATTGCCGTGGTGGGTGGCATCAACCGTGATGTTGTCTGGTTTTTCTTTGCTGTGGCGGCGGCGCAAGGCAAAACAATTGGTGGCGGCATTACCGGATGCGGATATTGGACAGGCGGTGCAGGTGGTGTTGTGGCGCGATGAACAGCACGCACGGGTGCGTTATCGGGGGACAGAATGGGAAGCGCGTTTAGTCGAAGGGGAGCGGCTTGGTCAAGGCCATGAAAGTTATCTGATTGCTGGCCGTGATGGGCATGAATGGCTGTTGCGTTGCCAAACCAAACCAACAAACGAAACCAACAGCGACAAATAAATTGAGGATGTGATCGAATGCAATATAAAAAATTACTGGTGTTATTGAGTTGTGTATTGTCTTCATGGGCCTTGGCGGATGTTTCACCGCCGCCCGAGGCTGCCAGCGGTCGTGTAGAAAAATCAGCCGCTATCGTGGCCGAAAAGGCCATGATTGTTACCGCCCATCCCTTGGCCAGTGAAGTAGGAAAAACCATTTTGCAACAAGGTGGCAGTGCGGTAGATGCGGTGATTGCTGCGCAATGGGTGTTGGGCTTGGTTGAACCGCAATCTTCCGGTATCGGGGGCGGCGGTTTTTTGTTATCACATCATCTGCGTGAAGGGTTGACGGCATGGGATGGCCGCGAGACCGCCCCCGCCAGCGCAACACCCCAGCGGTTTTTACAAGCCAATGGTCAGCCGATGCCGTTTACTGAGGCAGTTGCCAGTGGTCAAGCCGTTGGAACGCCGGGTTTGGTGGCGATGTTGTATGTCGCGCATCAGCGGCAAGGTAAATTGCCGTGGGCTAAGTTGGCTGAACCCGCGATTCGTTTAGCCGAGGCCGGTTTTCCGGTATCGCCGCGCTTGCATACCCTGTTGAGCAAAGAAACCCGCCTACAGCAAGACCCTGCTGCGCGTGCTTATTTTTTCACTGCCGAGGGACAACCCCATCCGGTGGGGACGTTGTTACGCAATCCGGCGTATGCTGACACCTTGCGCCGGATTGCCGCGCATGGGCCTCAAGGGTTTTATCAAGGTGAGGTGGCGCGTGATATGGTCGCCGCTGTGAAAAATCACGCCAAAGCTGGGGATTTGTCGTTGCAAGATTTGGCACAGTATCAAGCCAAAATCCGTTCTCCGCTGTGTGCCCCTTACCGGCAATGGAACGTATGTGGAATGCCTGCGCCCAGCTCCGGTGGGGTTGCGGTATTGCAAATGTTGGGTGTGCTGTCGCGGTTTGAGATGGCTAAGCTCTCTCCTGTGTCGGTAGAGGCCGTGCATCTATTCAGTGAAGCAGGGCGTTTAGCCTTTGCCGACCGTGAGCGTTATCTTGCCGATCCCGATTTTGTCGCTGTGCCGCAACAGGCTTTATTAGACCCTGTGTACTTGGCGCTACGCAGTCAACGAATTGACCCAGTGCGTAGCCACGGCAGTCAGCCTGCCGGTCAACCCGCTGGGGTGAAAACCGCGCAAGCGGAAAACCATTCCGCCGATTTACCCTCGACCACGCATTTGGTGGCGTTTGATGCTGAAGGTGGCGTGGCATCGATGACCAGCTCGATTGAGGATGCGTTTGGCAGTCGCATTATGGTGCGAGGCTTCTTATTGAACAATCAACTCACTGACTTTTCCTTCTTACCAGAAAAAGAGGGTGTGCCAGTGGCGAATCGTCTTGAAGGCGGCAAACGTCCACGCAGCAGCATGGCGCCGACGCTGTTATTCAATCGACAGGGTGAAGCGGTGATGGCTGTGGGTTCACCCGGCGGCAGTTTGATTATCCCTTATGTGGCAAAAGCCATCTTGGCCTTGACCGATTGGCGTTTAACACCGCAAGCGGCAGCAAATTTACCGCATTATGGCAGCCGCAATGCCGCCACTGAGTTGGAACAAGGGCAAGGCTTAGACGGCCTGACCGAGGCACTACAACAACGCGGTCACAGTGTGAAGCTGTTGCCGATGACCAGCGGCTTGTCGATTATTGCCAAACAAGCCGATGGTCGATTGATTGGCGGGGCAGACCCCCGCCGTGAGGGGGTGGTGGCTGGGTTTTAAGCCGCTGCTCCGGTGGCGATGGGGCGGCTTGGTTCGCTGCACCATTCGCTCCACGAACCGGCATACAGTCGGCCACCGTGCCAACCAAGATGCGCCAGTGCCAATAAGTTATGGCAGGCAGTGACACCAGAACCGCATTGGTGAATCGCTTGTTTGGCGGTCTGTGGCGTGAGATAGGTTTGCCATTCGTCACGCAACTGTGACAGCGGCTTAAATGTCCCGTCGGCATTGAGATTGTGTTGAAAGAAGCGATTTTTTGCCCCGGGAATATGGCCGCCAACGGGGTCTAATGTCTCATCTTGGCCAACAAAACGGTTGGGGGCGCGGGCATCAATCAAACATAAATCAGGCTGCGATAACTGCTGTAACACGGTGGCGGCGTTGACCACCTGCTCCAGTGCGGGACGCAATAAAAATTGGCTGCCGTTGCGGCTGGGTTGTAGGCCATCAATTTGGCCTTGTGCCTGTTGCCATGCTTGCCAACCCCCATCCAACACGGCTACAGCTTCATGTCCCAACCAGCGCAACAACCACCATGCGCGGGCAGCAAACATACCGCCTGCATCGTCATAGGCAATCACTTGTTTATCGGCGGTGATGCCGATACGACCGAATAAGCTGGCGAGGCGGCCAATATCCGGTAAGGGGTGGCGGCCATTTTTTCCGGTGCAGGGCCCTGACAAATCGCGGTCGAGATGCACAAAATGTGCACCGTGGATATGAGCAAAGGCATACGCTTGTTCACCGTATCGTGGATCGGCCAGACTGTGGCGACAATCGAGGATAACGATGTTATCGCTGGCAAGGGCGGCCAGTTGTGAAGCAGAAACGAGGGTGGTTAACATGGCTCACGCTCCTTGTTTTCGTTCAACACGCAGCAAGAAAGTCAGCTCACCATTGGCTAACTCTTGCTGTTCAACACCAATAAAATGCAAATCTGACGGCAACAGAATGCTGATGCCTTGTCCAATACCAATGCGGCTCCATTGGCGTTGTAACCGTTTTTGTACTGCTTGAGTGGGGACGGTTTGGGTGGAATCGAGGGCAAAGCCGTAGCTTTCTGCGGCATGGTCGAGGGTGTCTTGCAGTGTTTGCCGTGGCACAAATTTTTCTACCACATCGCTCATGCTGGCAATCGACACCGCTTCTTGTGATTCGCACAACCCTAGCACATCGTCTTTGAACTGTTGTTGCTGTTGTGGGTCAGGCAAAGTGTCGGCCAATTCTGCAATCACCTCGGTCAGCATTTTGCTGCTCGATTGGCTGTCGGGGACGCGCAACGCTTGTAAAAATGCCTCAACCCAGAATTGGCTTTCTTTACCAAAGCGATCTAGCGCATATACCGTGGGGCTGCTCTCCAGTAACAAGGCCCCTTTATCAATCAAGCGTGGGTTAATACCCGAGGCGTGGGCTAGGTCTAAAACGCCGTGTTGATCGATGATGGTGAGAAACTCATCGCGAACTTCGGCTTTGAAAATGCCAATGCCACGTGTCTCGCCCTCGTCACCTAAACCTTCAAACAGAATCACCAACACATCGCCTTCGCTGATTTTGGGATGCTGTGACTGTTGATAGAGATGTTGTGCGATTTGGCGTGAGAGGGTTAAAAAGTCGATTTCTTCGCGGAAAAACTGCCGCGAAAGGGTGTACAGCACATTGTGTTGCAGATGAATGGGGTGGATAAACTGATATTGCCGTTTGCTATCATAAATCCCGTGTAGATAGCCTTCTAAAATCAGTTTTTCCACTGCAGGGCTGACGCTGGCGCTGCGGTCGGACAGCAATAAGGCTTCTTGGCGGGTGGGATTGCCTACACGGTGGACAGCTAAACAGCTCACGCGGGCCGATTGCATCATCAATTTCCTTGTGTCGAAGGTTCGGCAAGAGAGGATAGCTCATTTAATGCAATGGCGGAGGCGGTGGGTGTGGGTTCAATGGTATGTAACCGTGGTTGCACGGCACCGGAGGGGGCAAGGGTTTCTGTCGGCTTGGGTGGGCGGTCGATAAAGTTTTGATAACGGAACGGGGCTTCATCTCGACCAGATAACATCCACACCCCAACCACCGCCGCGCCTACGCTGGCTAAGACCAAGGTAATAAACAATCCCCATAGAATATAACGCATTTGCTAAATCTCACTTTTTTATTGGTCGAATCATAGTGCAATGCACGGGCTGATGTCTTGTTTGTCATCGCAGATGGCCATAGATTGAAGGCTGTTTCTGTTGCCTCAATGTGAGGTGCTTTCGACCAAATGAGCCCAATACTGAGGATAAAATCATGAATGAGAAAATGAAATATCATATTGCTGTTCAGCCAGAGGCGTTTTATCTGACAGAACATTCCCACCCTGACAAAGAGCAATATGTGTTTGCCTATCGTATTCGTTTAACCAATGAGGGTTCGGTATCGGCCAAGTTGTTAACGCGGCATTGGGTGATTACTGACGAAAACGGTCATCAAGAAGAAGTGCGCGGGCCGGGGGTGGTTGGTGAAAATCCACAGCTAGCACCCGGGCAGACTTTTGAATATATGAGTGGAGCACGCTTAAAAACGCCGGTTGGGATGATGCAAGGTTCGTATTCGATGCTGGCCGAGGATGGCACGCAGTTTGAGGCAGAAATCCCTGCGTTTACCCTCGCTGGGCCGCGTGTTTTACACTAATCCTGCCATAGGATTTGGCCGTGGCAGAGTTCGTTGAGCTGTTGTTGGATGCTGTCGCGTTGTTCGCTTTTGAGACTGAAGGCCAGCTCTACCTGTTGGCCGTGGCTGACTTGTTCGAGGCTTAATTGATGTTGGGCTATAACGCGCCGCACCACGCCTTCAAGAGCGTACGGTACGGCACATTGCAGGCGGGATAGGATAAAGACAGGGATTTTTTCCGCCTGCAATAGCGCTTGTGCCACGCTATCAGTATAAGCGCGCACCAATCCGCCCGCGCCCAGTTTAACGCCGCCAAAGTAGCGGACGACGGTGGCTAAAACCCCATCGAGTTGTTGATGGCGCAGGACATCGAGCATGGGTCGTCCGGCGGTGCCGCTGGGTTCGCCATCATCCACCGCTGCCGACTGCCCACCAGCCAATAATGCCCAACAAATATGCGCTGCTTGTGGATGTTCTGCCCACAGTTGTTGTACGCGCTGTTGTGCCTGTTGGCGGTCTGCCATCGGTTCAACGCAGGCGATAAACTGGCTTTTTTTGATGGTCAAGGTGTGGTGGACGGCTTGATGGAGGGTATAGGGCATGGTTTTAAGGCGAATTTGGATGAACATGCGCCGCATGTTCACCCGACAACAAAATTAAATGGTCGATTTGGGCCGCCACGCATTGACCATAGCGACCAGTGAGAGCATCACTGGTACTTCAACCAATACACCGACGACCGTAGCGAGGGCGGCGCCGGATTGTAAACCAAATAGCGAAATCGCAACTGCCACTGCTAATTCAAAAAAATTAGACGTGCCAATTAAACAGGCTGGGCCAGCGATGTCGTGTGCGAGCCGCAACCGTTTTGCTGCCCACCAACTCAAAAAGAAAATCCCATAAGTCTGCAACAACAGCGGAATAGCGATCAGCGCGATGATTGTCGGTTGTGTTAACAGCGTTGGCGCCTGAAAACCAAACAGCAAGACCACTGTTGCAATCAAACCTAACACCGAAAACGGTTTTAGCCGACCGACAAAGTCTGAGACTGCCGCCCCACCCCGCGCCGCCAGCGCCCGCCGTGTTGTCATGCCAGCCAATAAAGGCAACACCACATACAAGACGGTAGAAAGCAACAGCGTTTCCCACGGCACAGTGACATCAGTGACCCCGAGCAAAAACGCAGCAATCGGCGCAAACGCCACAACCATGATTAAATCGTTGACCGATACCTGCACCAGCGTGTAATTGGCATCGCCTTTAACCAGTTGGCTCCACACAAACACCATTGCCGTACACGGTGCGACACCGAGTAAAATCATGCCGGCAATGTATTCAGATGCCGAAGTGGGATCGACCCACGGTGCAAACAGATATTGAAAAAACAGTACCGCTAAACCAGCCATCGTAAACGGTTTCACCAGCCAGTTAATCACCAAGGTTAACAACAAGCCTTGTGGTTTGCTGCCGATCTCTTTTACTGCCGACCAATCAATTTGAATCATCATTGGGTAAATCATCACCCAAATAAACACAGCCACCACCAAATTCACTTGGGCATATTCCCATCCTGCCACTATTTGAAAAGCAGTCGGGAATAGCGAACCCAACGCCACCCCAGCAGCAATACCGAGTGCGACCCACAGGGTTAAAAACCGTTCAAATAAACCCATTTTTTCTCTCTTAGTGTTGGTGAGATTAACAAGGACTTTGACAGCGGGCCGCAGGTAAATCAAAACATGGCACCCCCTGACAGCAATTGGTGGTTAAATAAGCCAATAATTGATTCATGGTATTTAAATCGGCGCGGTAAATTAAATGGCGGCCTTGTCGCTCGACCGTGACCAGATTGGCATGAAGTAATTCTTTTAGATGAAAAGAAATCGCCGACGGTGCTAAACCGAGTTTTTCCGTGATGCCGGTTGGTGTCATCCCTTCGGTGCCGGTTTCAATCAATAAACGAAACAACCGTAAACGAGTTTCTTGAGCAAGGGCGGCGAGCCCAGCAATCACATCAGTTTCTTGCATCACAATTTATCCATGAGAATGAGCCTGAGTTGGCAATTTAAGCGTTGTCAGCCAACACAACAGTAACATCAATGCCGAGCCAAGTAAGGCAGCAGATAGGCCGCCATACTGATACAAAATGCCGGACAACAGGGTACCGATAAACCGACCGAGCGCATTGGCGGCATAATAAAAACCGACATCTTCAGCGGCTTTTTCCGAGCCAGCATACGCCAACACCAAGTAAGAATGCACTGACGAATTGATCGCAAAGGCAAAACCAAACAAACCCAATCCGATCACCACCACCCATGCAAGGGCAGGAGTGTCTTGCCATACAGCAACCGCTAACGCTAAAGGAATCAGCATCAGTATGGCCGACCAGTGTTGTGCCGCTGGCACTTCTGTTTGCAGACCGTTACTGCTGCGTTTGACGATCTGTGGTGCTAAACCTTGCACGACACCATAAGCAATGGTCCACAAGGCTAAAAATGTCCCGACCATGCTAAAAGTCCAGCCGACCGAATATAAAAAGACTGGCAGCCCAACCACAAACCACACATCTCGTGCGCCAAACAACACCACTCGTGCTGCTGCTAATAGGTTGATGGCGCGGCTTTTTGCCAAAAATTCTTTGGTTGAGCGTGAAGCCTTCGTTTTTCCCATCATCTGTGGCAAAGAAAACACCACACCAATCAGGACACAGCCTAACAACCCTGCCATCAACCACAGTGAAGCTTGAAAACCGAAACTTTCGAGCAAAGCCCCACCGAGGAAAAAACCGATGCCTTTCATAGCATTTTTACTGCCGGTGAACCATGCCACCCATTGAAATAATTGCCCATTGTCATTGGCCGTTGCAGCAGCGGCTTGGGTGATTTTAATGGCCGATTTGCTGGCGGTTTTGGTGAGGTCTTTGGCAATCCCACAGATTCCCTGTGCCATCACTACCCAAGCCACCGAAAGCGTCGCTGTCCAAGTTGGATCAAGCAAAGACAGCAAACCAAAGCCCAGTATCTGGGTGCTTAATCCAATGCTTAACATACGAGTAATGCCAAAACGCGCTGCCAGCCAGCCACCAATCAAATTCGCCACAATCCCTGCGGCTTCATACAACAAAAACAGAAAGGCAAGGGTAAAAGGGGAATAACCAAGGCGGTAAAAATGGAATAAAACCAACATCCGCAAGGCACCATCCGATAGGGTAAATCCCCAATAAGCAGCGGTGACAATGGCGTAGTGGCGGGCAGCGTGAGACATGGTTTACAACCCCTGTTGTTCCAGATAGCAAGCCAAATCTACCATCCGGCAGGCATAGCCCATCTCGTTATCGTACCAAGCATACACTTTTAACAAAGTGCCATCGGTGACGAGGGTGGAAGGTGCATCGATGATGGCACTGCGGGTATCTTGTGCATAATCGACACTGACTAAGGGGCGTTCTTCATAGCCTAAAATCCCTGCTAACTCGCCTGCTGCGGCTTTGGCGAATAAAGCATTCACTTCTTCGGCATCGGTAGCGCGGTTGAGCTCAAAGACACAATCGGTCAACGAGGCATTCAACACGGGTGCCCGCACTGCATGGCCATTTAATTTGCCTTTTAGCTCGGGATAAATCAGTGCAATCGCGGTGGCACTGCCGGTGGTGGTTGGGGCGAGGCTAGTCATTGCACTGCGTGCGCGGCGTAAGTCTTTATGTGGTGCATCTACGACTAAGTTGGTATTTGTGGGGTCATGAATGGTGGTGATTTGACCGTGTTTAATCCCAAAATTTTCATGCACAACTTTTACCACGGGCGCAAGGCAGTTGGTGGTGCACGACGCGGCGGTGATAATGGTGTCTGTGGCTGGGTTGTAATGGGTGTGGTTAATGCCCATCACGATATTCAGCACATTGCCGGTTTTGACCGGTGCCGCAACAATCACCCGCTTGGCGCCGCGTGTCAAATGCCCTTGCAAGGTTTCTGGGGTCAGAAACTTGCCGGTACATTCCAACACCACATCTACCCCAAGCTCTCCCCACGGAATCTCTGCCGCAGTGGCATGGGCACTCCAAGATAATTTCTTGTCACCAATCCACAGGCTGTCTTCACCTTCGGCGCGGATGTTTTCGCGCCATTTGCCTTGTACGCTATCAAAAGCCAGCAAATGGGCGGCTGTTGCAACACCGCCTTTGATTTCATTGAGATGGACGACATCAAGCCGATTGTTAGCGCGTGGATCGTCGAGTGGCCGTTCTGCCGCACCCATTGCCGCCCGTAACGCCAAACGCCCAATCCGCCCCATGCCATTGATACCTACACGCATTTTTTATCCCCTTTGTGTTAAACATTTCAACAATGGTTGAATTATTGTAGCAATAGATTGCAGTTTGATGAAACCTGCACCGATTAGGTGGAATAAAAAAGAGCAGCACGTGGCTGCTCTGATGGCCGGTATGAGGAAAATTAGCTGCGGCCAATGTTGTCTAGATGGTGTTTGAGTGACATTGCATCTAATTTGTCGAATGGCAAGCTAATAAACAAGGAAATGCGCCGGCTCAATTGGCGGTAAGCGGCGGAAATGGCTTCACGTTGGGCGGTGTCGCTACCCGTAACGCGGTTTGGATCATCAATGCCCCAGTGTGCAGTCATGGGCTGTCCCGGCCACACTGGGCAGACTTCGCCTGCGGCGTTGTCGCACACGGTAAATACAAAATCCATTTTTGGCGCGTTGGTGGTGGCAAATTCATCCCAGCTTTTGCTACGCAAATCAGCGGTGGGTAGTTTTTGTTGGTTCAACAGTTCGAGCACCAAAGGGTTGATATGGCCAGCGGGTTGAC
Source organism: Aquaspirillum soli (assembly GCF_054781915.1). Classification (NCBI taxonomy): domain Bacteria; kingdom Pseudomonadati; phylum Pseudomonadota; class Betaproteobacteria; order Neisseriales; family Aquaspirillaceae; genus Aquaspirillum; species Aquaspirillum soli. The sequence continues at coordinate 86,847 of NZ_BAAGTM010000003.1, forward strand.
TGCCGGCGCTAAAAGCATGAAATTTGCCTTTGCCGGTGTAATTCAATAGGGCTTCTGCCATGATGCTACGGGCAGAGTTGCCGGTGCATAGAAAGAGGACATTGAAGGGGGCGTGTTCCATGATAAAACCTTGATGTGTGGACTTGTCATCAGGCTAGCAAAAGTTGGTTAAAAAAATATTTCAATTTTGATTGAATTTTTATGGGATATTTTTTAGAGGTGTTTTTTTGAAAGTAACAGATTGATTTTTATGGTATAAAAATATGAGGAGGATAAAATGACCGCAAGAGATACTGAGTCGGGGTTATTGACACGGTGCGCTATTGTTGCCCGTGGGATGAAACAATCTGCACAAGATCAATGTGAAGCCAATGTGTTTCGTTTAGCTGCTATGGTGGTGCAGTCGCGGTTTCCTATCGAGTCTCAGGCTTTGATGTATGCCAGCGAACGCTATTTTGCTTTGCACCCTAATGAAAGATTGCCACCAGCTGAAGTTGTCAGAAAAGGGTGGGTGGTGAGTCTTCCCCGTTTACGTGACATGCTAACGCATCGACTAACTAGCTAATAAAATGGTAGAAAATCAGATTTTTCATACAAAAACCGCACTTGCAGTTGGTCTTCGTGAATTATTTAGTCAATTGCAAGAAAGACTCGCATTAAATTGTCCTGTAAATGTGTATTTAGCCGGCGGTATGGCTGTTCATCTTTATACTGCAAATCGTGTTACAACTGATGTCGATGCTGAGTTTGGTGCCCGAATTTATCTTCCAAATGATTTAATGGTTGAAGTTACGTTGGAGGATGGCACTCCACAGGTGATCTTTTTGGATACCAACTACAATTCAACTTTTGCACTTATGCACGAAGATTACTTAGATAACGCTATTTTTGTAGACTTTGGATTAGAGAATATCCGAGTGCATGTGCTTTCTCCTGTTGATTTAGCGATCAGTAAAATAGCTCGTTTCGCTGATAACGATAAAGAAGACATTAGGGCACTTGCAAGATTAAAGTTAATTCATTCTGAGCAAATTGATGAGCGAGCAAGAAGTGCCATGGCCGGTTATATCGGTGGACAAGCGATGTTAGAGCTTAATCTTAAGGAAGCTGTGATGTTAATTCGCGAGATTGAAAGCGAATCAGTTTGATCAATAAAAACTAAGTAATTTAGGCATCTAGCGTAGATATGAGGTTGGATGGCTGGTATTTGGCAATCCAACCTCATCGCGATAGCTGGTGAAGAAATTAGCTGCGCTTGCCTTGTAATAAACGATTGATGTCCGCTAATACTTCTGGGTTTAGCTCACCGACTTGTGCGGCCAAGCGTAAACGCGCTTTAAGATAGTCATAACGCGCTTGCGCCAAATTGCGGCGGGCGTCTTGATAGGCGCGTTCAGCATTCAAAATATCCAAACTCGTCCTTACCCCAACCTCACGCCCTAAACGCGTTGCCTCTAACTGACTTTTCACCGACTTAAGCGTTTCTTCTCGTGCTTTGACCTGCGCGGCACCATTGCTGACATTTAAGAAAGCGGCGCGGGTGTCTTGTGTCACTTTACGGCGAGTGGCTTCTAATTCCTCACGGCTTTGCTCGGCCAGTGCGGCTTTTTCTCGCAACTGAGATTGCACCCCACCACCAGCAAACAACGGAATCACCACCTCAGCTGCAATACTATTGCTGCGGCCATCGGTGTCATACGCCCCACCCCCTTGGCGATAATCGACCGTATCACGCCCCCAGTTCGCTTTGAGCTGTAAGGTTGGAAGATGACCTGAGCGGCTGACTTCCACTTCTTTCTTGGCAATCGTGTACTGCTTTTGTTTGGCGGCAAGTTCAAAATTCTGTGCCGTGGCGCGGGTCAGCCAAGCCTCTTCTTGCGCCGGTTGTGGCAGGCTAAGCGGCAGGGCCTCTCCCAACGGTTTAAGCTGTTGTGGATCCACATTGCTGAGTGTGCGTAAAGCATCGCGTTTAATCGCTAGATCATTTTGTGCAGCAATTTCTTGTGCACTGGCGTTGTCATAGTTGGCTTGCGCTTCGTAGGTATCGACTACCGTGGCAGTGCCAATTTTAAATGACAATTTTGCTTGCTCAAGCTGGCGAGCAAATGCAGTTTTGGCGGCTTGCGTAAAAGTCAGGGTGTCTTCTGCCAAGAGCACATCAAAATAAGCTGTCGCTACTTTCAGCATTAAATCTTGTTCCGCCACCAGAAATTGATCCTCGGCAATCAGGCTGCGCTGTTCGCTGATACTGAGATTGGCAAATTTAGCCCAATCAAACACCGTTTGAGTCAGAGAAATACCCTGTGTTTTACGGGTGTTATCACCATCACCAATTGGGCTATTGAGATTGCTGGCGCTGCGTTTACTGGAGCGGTTATCGGTTTTGCTATAGCTGGCACTGGCATTGAGCTGAGGCAACAATGGTGCTATGCCTTGCCATTTTTTTTCACTACCAGCTTCACGCGCATAACGCGCTGCGGCATAGCTGGCGTCGTAATCGCGGGCCGCTTGCCAAGTTTGTAATAAATCGGCTGACCACGCTTGTTGTGCCAATAAACCGGCAACGATCACGCTGTACTTTAAGAAATGAGTCATAAGGTTGGGCAATCCTTTGGTTAAATTTCAAGCAACTGTTTGATAGCTGCTAATGCTAGGCGGCAGCTTAGAGACTGTCTAGCGATGTTTGACGGCAAAAGTCGGTTTTCTGGTTTTAGCTATTTTTAGGCATAGATTGTGCTTTTAGCTGGCGCTTGCCAGACAAAAATGGCAATAAAACGCAATGCTGTGCTTTTTTTCTCTGTCTTATCTGGTCTTTTCTAGCGAAAGTTGCTTATAGTCGCCCCCTTCGCTGTTTTGTCAGACAAGTGAAATACACAGAGAAACTCAGCTGTTGTCGGAGATCCCGACACGGTTTGACAACAAAAATCAAGGAGCTGATTCGTCATGAACGAAATCGTCAATGCAGTTAACGGCATTATTTGGAGTCCGGCACTGATTTATCTTTGTCTGGGCGTGGGGTTGTATTTTTCGGTTCGAGGTCGTTTTTTACAAGTGCGCCATTTTAAAGAGATGGTGCGGCTGATGTTTGATGGAAAAAGTTCCGACAATGGCGTGTCTTCTTTCCAAGCCTTGGCGATGTCGCTGGCGGGACGGGTTGGGACGGGGAATATTGCTGGTGTCGCCACTGCGATTGCCTTTGGTGGCCCCGGTGCGGTGTTTTGGATGTGGATGGTGGCCTTTTTAGGGGCAAGCTCGGCTTTCGTTGAATCAACTTTGGCCCAGATCTACAAAGAAAAAGTGGACGGTCAATATCGTGGTGGCCCTGCCTTTTATATTGAAAAAGGCTTGGGCATGAAGTGGTACGCTTGGATCTTTGCTGTGGCAACGATTTTGGCTTGCGGCTTCTTATTGCCGGGCGTGCAAGCAAACAGTATTGCCGCAGGCGTACAAAACGCATTTGGCGTGGTACCTGAAGTTTCCGCTGCGGTGTTAGCGATGCTGTTAGGTTTCATTATTTTTGGTGGTGTGAAGCGGATTGCGCGTTTTGCTGAATTGGTGGTGCCCTTTATGGCTTTGGGCTACATCATCGTTGCTTGCGTGATTATTGCTATCAATATTTCACAACTGCCTGCTGCTTTGATGCTGATTATTAAAAGCGCCTTTGGTCTGGAAGCGGCATTTGGCGGCATCTTAGGGTTGGCTATTCAATGGGGTGTGAAACGCGGCGTGTATTCTAACGAAGCCGGCCAAGGGACAGGGCCTCACCCTGCTGCGGCAGCTGAGGTATCGCATCCAGTTAAACAAGGTTTGGTACAAGCGTTCTCGGTGTATGTCGATACCTTGTTCGTGTGTTCTGCCACTGCTTTTATGCTGATTTTGACAGGGACTTACAACGTCAAAGCGGCTGATGGTAAAAGCTTTATCTATAGCGGTTTAGGTCAGCTTGAACCCGGCCCGATTTATACCCAACAGGCGATTGAAAGTGTTATGCCGGGTTTTGGTGCGGTGTTTGTGGCGATTGCCCTGTTTTTCTTCGCTTTTACGACTATCGTTGCTTACTACTACATTGCTGAAACCAATGTTGCGTATATCAACCGTAAAATTGACCGTCCTTGGTTGACCCTGTTGTTGAAGTTTGGCTTGATGAGCTCTACCGTGTACGGTTGTATCAAAACAGCTGATTTGGCATGGGGCTTGGGTGATATTGGCGTGGGTTTAATGGCGTGGTTGAACATTTTCGCCATTTTGATGTTACAGAAGCCCGCTTTTGCAGCTTTGAAGGACTACGAAGCACAACAAAAAGCTGGGGTTGAGCCCACATTTGATCCGAAAAAACTCGATATTCAACAGGCAGATTTCTGGGAAAAACGCTAAGTTACATCCCTTGCCATCGAAAAACCGGCGCCATTTGGGTGCCGGTTTTTTTTATGTCGAGGAGAAAAATAAAAGATAAAAGGTATGTTTCAGTAAGATGACACTCATAAATACCACAAAATCAACAAATACATCTGTTTATGTTAAATGATTTGATTATGCTTTTAGATTGATTTGTGTGCTAAAGTGCGGCCCTCTAGGAAAATTGTGCACTTTTTTTGTGCGTGATTCTGTGTGATAGCGAGGGAGATTCCTGTGCTTTGGCATGCTTTATCTTTGCGTGTGCGGTTTTTTACCGTGTCGGCGTTGATGCTGTGTTTGACTGTGTGTGTGGTGGTGTTATTTCAATCACACCTATCGCGAACAGACCAGCTACAGCGGCTGGAACAACAAGAGTTACCTGCACAGCTAACCAGTGTGGCGAAGGCGATTGAAGCAAAATTGAGTGCGTCAATCTCGGGTTCGGAAGCCTTAACCAATAACACCTTTATTCAGCAATGGATTCAACAAGGTGCCCCACTCGATCGCCTCCCCGAGATGGAAGCGGCTATGGCGCGTACACAACGTTCGTTGCAGGCAAACGCTGTTTTTATGGCGGTACATACGCCAGAAGGCATCCGCTATCACCACTATGAAAAAGGCAAGTTGCAACACCGCCTGATGTCGCCTACTTCTGCTGATGACAGCTGGTATTTCAACTATGTCAAAACCGGCCAGGCGTATGAACTGAATTTAGACAGCAATGCTTTGAGCAGCGCCGGTTTACAAATTTTCATCAACTATCGCAGCGATACCAACCACAGCGACGGTTTACCGTTGAATGTGGCGGGTGGGGCGATGAATATGCAGCAATTGGCCGAGCTGATTCGCAACTATCGCATTGGTGAGCAAGGGTCGGTGATGTTGGTGCAAGCCGGTGGTTTAGTGGATGTCCATCCTGATACCTCCCAAGCTGGCAAATTGAATCTGCAACAAGAATCGGCTTATCAGGCTTTGCTTGACAATGGCTGGTCGGCATTAAAAGAACGCGGCTATGCCATTCGTTCTACTACTTTAGCAACGGGCGAATCTGCGTTTGTCGGTGCCATTTATATTCCTTCCTTACAACGCTACTTGGTGGCGACCATTCCCGCTGCAGAAATCACCCAAGGCATTCAAGATAACCAATGGTTGACCTTAGCCGCTGGTGCTGCTTTGTTGTTGATGGCAACGGTGTTGTTATATCCCTTGGCAGGTGGTCTATTGCGGCCCTTGGCCGCCCTGCGGCAACAGGTTAAACAAATTACTGACAGTCTCGATTTGCGTACTCGCTTTCAATCTCGCGACCAAGCTGAAATTGGTGAAATGTGTGAGCAGCTGAACCAGTTTGTTGCACGTTTGCACGACACGATTGGCGCCGTACAACAAACCAGCGAAGCAGTGCAGGCGATTGCGGCGGAATTGCGCGGAGGTGCGGATGATGCCACCTCGGCTTTTCATCAACAGCAGTCAACGCTAGAACGGGTGGCGGCTGATATGGATGAAATCACCCAACAAGTCGGTACCGTTGCCAATCATGCGGGTAGTGTGGCGCGGCATTCGGATGATGGCGGTGCAGTGTTGCAAGATGCCAATGTACAGATTGAATCGAGTTATGCCGCCATTGCCCAGCTCAACCGTGATATGCAGGCAAACCGACAACAGCTGGCTGCTTTGCGTGAGCACAGCGAGAAAATCAGCCATGTCTTGGATGTGATTCGCGATATTTCCGATCAAACCAATTTATTGGCTTTGAATGCGGCGATTGAAGCGGCACGGGCGGGTGAACAAGGGCGGGGTTTTGCTGTGGTGGCGGATGAGGTGCGTGCTTTGGCGCAACGCACACAGGCCTCGACCACGGAAATTCAACACACGACCGAAAATCTGCGTTCGGCTAACGAGGCCATGACCCAACAGTTGTCCAACAGTTTTAGCAATGCCGAGCAAGGCATGGCGCAGCTGCAACAGGCTAAGGATGATTTGCAACAGCTTAGCCAGCGTTTACGCACGATGTTTGAGATGAACCGGCAAATTGCTCACGGCACGGAAGAACAAAATCGTGCAGTGCACAATATCCATCACAGTTTGAGTGCGTTATCGCAACACGGGATGCAGGCCGCTACCATGGCCGACCAAGCCTCCGAAGCCACCAACCGCTTAACCGAGTTAATTCAACAGTTGCAAGGGCGAAGCGCAGTATTCCGTTGTTAATACAGTGATTTAGCCTGAGGGCAACATACAATAATCGAATCAATATGGTTTTTGTGTATCTCCTCAGGCTTTTATTTTTTACTGCAACTTAAGCATATCTAAAATTTATAATTTACTAAACAAAATCCACAATCATATTCATGACATGTTGCGAGGAGTAACATAGCTGCTTTCGTCAGACCCTATAATGGGATGAAAGCCAGTTTTTTATGCAAGATGTTACAGCAACAGATAAAAAGACATTATTAGCTCTAACCGTTGGGGCAATTGGCGTGGTGTATGGGGATATTGGTACAAGTCCGCTGTATACCTTACGTGAATGCTTCCATGCTGAGAGTGGCATTGAACTACTACCTACTAATATCTTTGGTATTTTATCTTTAATTTTGTGGTCGGTAATTTTAGTGGTTACACTAAAATACGTAATTTTTATTATGCGAGCAGACAATAAAGGGGAGGGTGGTGTGCTTGCATTATTAGCCCTCGCATTACGTCAATCTCCTGTTCATTTTCATAAAATTTTACTTGTTGCAGGGGTTGTGGGTGCTGCACTTTTTTATGGTGATTGTGTGATTACACCCGCAGTATCCGTATTGAGTGCAATTGAAGGCTTAAAAGTTGCTACCCCTGTTTTTGATCGTTATATCCTTCCTATTGCCATTTTAATTTTATCGCTGTTGTTCTTAGTACAGAAAAACGGCACTGAGAAAGTTGGCAAGTTCTTTGGCCCGATTATGTTGTTATGGTTTAGCTGTCTGGCTGTCTTCGGTGTGATGAGTATTGCCAAAAAACCAGACATCCTATATGCCATCAATCCTTATTATGCTTTTAACTTTTGTGTTGAGAACACATTAGTGGCTTTCATCGCCTTGGGTGCAGTGGTATTGTCTTTAACCGGAGGCGAGGCGTTATACGCTGATATGGGACATTTTGGCGTACAGCCGATTAGAAAGGCGTGGTTCTCTTTAGTTTTGCCCTCTTTAGGACTCAATTACTTTGGGCAAGGTGCATTGTTATTAGATAACCCCGAGGCAATCGAAAACCCGTTCTTCTTAATGTTTCCTGAGTGGGCGTTGTATCCGATGGTTGTCTTGGCAACGCTAGCAACCGTTATTGCTTCACAAGCTGTGATTTCTGGTGCATTTTCATTGACAAAACAGGCAATCCAAATGGGTTTTTGGCCTCGGATGGATATTTTTTATCCGGCACAATCTGCTGGTCAAATTTATATTCCATTTGTGAATTGGACTCTGTTTCTGTGTGTGATGATTTCTATTTTAGGGTTTAAAACATCGAGTAACCTTGCTGCTGCCTATGGTGTTGCCGTCACGGGTTCGATGATTGTAACGACACTGTTGGCATGTGTGGTGATGCGTTATGTTTGGCGGTGGCCGCTTGGGTTAGCAATTTTGGTGGGTGGTATTTTCTTGCTGATTGATTTAGCTTTCTTTAGCTCTAATTTGCTGAAAATTGCTGATGGTGGTTGGTTCCCCTTATTCCTAGGTTGTATGATTTGTGTTCTTATGCTGACTTGGAAAAGAGGCCGTGAAATTTTATTTGATCGCCTAAAACCAAACTTGATTGAATTAGAGCCATTTATTACTAGCCTATCTTATTCATCGCCTCATCGTGTGAGTGGTACAGCTGTCTTTATGTCCGCAAGTGATGAAGGCGTACCACATGCTTTATTGCACAACCTATATCACAATAAAGTTTTGCATGAGAGAATTATTTTGTTGACCGTCAAAAATCAAGACGTCCCTTTTGTTGATGATAAGGAGAGGGTCACCTTAATTTCTCTCGAAAATGGATTTTATCGTTTAATAATCCGTTATGGTTTTAAAGAGACGGCAGATATTCCAGCAATTTTGTATAATCAGAACCTGCACGGTTTAGAATTTGCTTTGATGGAAACCTCTTTCTTTTTCAGCCGTGAAACGATTGTCTCCACATTAAGCGGTGGGATGGCACGTTGGCGTGAAAAAATCTTTATTTGGATGAGCCGCAGTGCCACCAGTGCGATGATTTTCTTTAATATTCCAACCAATCGTGTGATTGAATTAGGTTCGCAAGTTGAAATTTAAGCTGCTTGTGGATTATTAAAATCGGGATAGGGCTGTTCTTCGTGGGCAATCGCTGGCAAACCCCAACGTTGGCGTGCGCGTAAACAGCCTTCCGATCCTGCTGTAAGTTGTTGGCAAGTGGAGGAACGCTGCTGATAAATGGTGCAGTGCACTTGTTCCCCTATGGTGCCGGCGAGGGCGATGCAGCGGGGTTGATTTGACCATGTGCCTTTCATACACCGCAGATGTGGTGAGATGTTTTCGGTTAAATCAGCAGGGACAGGGCCACCCCCATCATTGGCTTCAGCCCAATAAAAAGACACGCGAAAATGGGCGCAACATGCGCCACAAGATTGGCAGATGTTCATTGCTTGATCAAAAGGAATCCAGTAAAACGGATATTCTAAAAATGCTTTCCCCCATTTTTCAATCGTTCTGATTTTGTTGGCCGTGGGGCATCTGGTGCTTGAAATTCGTTTGCTTTGCCTCGATGCTAAACAAAGTAGCAATTTCTAATATTTAGAAAGGATAGATGCGATGATGAAACGTCTGTTAACCGTGATGTCTTTCGCTACCTTATCGCTTGCTCTGCCTGCATGGGCGGATGAGACAGCCTTGCCACCTGTGCAACATGCTGGTCAGGCAACGTATATCTCGGGTGGCATTGGCAGTGATGAAACCGAGGCGATTAAAGCTGCCGCTAAACAATACCCGCTGTATATTGAACTGGCGCGTTTACGTGAGGGAGGCGCGGAGTATTTGGCCAACGTAGCCATCACCATCCGCACGCCCAAAGGGGATAAAGTCATGGAAGCGGCGGGCTTGGGGCCTTTGGTATTGGTGAAATTACCCGCCGGCACCTACCGCATCGAAGCGATGGCAAATGGCGTGCAAAAAGCACAAACTTTCCAATTGGGCAAAGGGCAAAAACAACTTGCATTGTTATGGCCAAAAACAGAATGAAGTCTTTGATTTTGCAGTAAAAAATAATTTTCTAATTAAAAAGCGCCTATCGTTTCTGCGATGGCGCTTTTTTGTTTTTGCGATTCACACACGATTTTTTAGATGATTGTATTTGTAGCATGATTTTTTAATGCTAAATTTGTCACCATTTTTCCCTGTGTTGATGGGTAGAAAACCGGATATAAACAGATGATTCACGATATTCAAAAAACGCTTTGGGCTGCTGCCGATAAGTTACGCGCCAATATGGACGCAGCAGAATACAAACACCTCGTTCTTGGCCTGATTTTTCTGAAATATGTCTCGGACACTTTTTCCGCGTGTCGTGCTGAATTGACCGTGCGTTTTGCAGATGAAAACGACGAGTATTTTGTGGGTGACGCTGATGCTGAGATGCTTGCGGAAGAGTTAGAAGAGCGTGATTACTACACTGCGGCCAATGTTTTTTGGGTACCAGAGGCGGCTCGTTGGGAGAAGTTACGCGCTGCAGCGAAACAGCCAGATATTGGGAAACGTATTGATGAAGCCCTCACCGTCATCGAGCAGCAAAACCCCCGTCTGAAAGGAATCCTCGATAAACGCTACGCCCGTGCCCAGTTGCCAGATGGCAAGCTCGGTGAGTTGGTCGATCTCATTTCCTCTATCGGTTTTGGCGACGATGTCAGCACTGCTCGCGATATTCTCGGGCAGGTCTATGAATATTTCCTCGGCCAGTTCGCCAGCGCCGAGGGCAAGAAGGGCGGCCAGTTCTACACGCCGGCCTCCATCGTCAAAACATTGGTCGCTGTGCTGGCACCGCACCACGGCAAGGTCTATGACCCCTGCTGTGGCTCGGGCGGCATGTTCGTACAGTCGGAAAAATTCATCGAAGCGCACGGCGGAAAAATTGGCGACGTGTCCATCTACGGCCAGGAATCGAACCCGACCACCTGGCGGCTGGCGGCGATGAATCTCGCCATTCGCGGCATCGACTTCAATCTCGGCCGCGAACCGGGCGACACCTTCACCCGCAATCAGCACCCGGATTTACGCGCCGACTTCATCCTCGCTAACCCGCCCTTCAACATCAGCGACTGGTGGCACGGCAGTCTGGAAGGCGACCCGCGCTGGGTCTATGGCACCCCGCCGCAGGGCAACGCCAACTACGCTTGGCTGCAGCACATGCTCTATCACCTCAAGCCCAACGGCCGCGCCGGCATCGTGCTCGCCAACGGCTCGATGAGTTCCAGCCAGAACAACGAGGGCAGCATCCGCGCCGCGATGCTCGAGGCCGACGTGGTGGAAGTCATGGTCGCCTTGCCCGGCCAACTCTTCTTCAACACCCAAATCCCCGCCTGCCTGTGGTTCCTTGCCAAGCAGAAACAAACCCGCCAAGGCGAAGTGCTGTTCATCGACGCTCGCAAGTTGGGCCGTATGATCAGCCGGGTGCAGGCTGAACTGACCGATGAAATCATCGAGCGCATCGGCAACACCGTCGCCGCTTGGCGTGCTTCGACAAGCTCAGCACAAACGGAATCCACAACCGTTTGCCCTGAGCCTGTCGAAGGGCAAACACCTTACCAAGACATCCCCGGCTATTGCCGCAGCGTCAAACTGGACGAGATCGCCCAGCACGGCCATGTGCTCACCCCGGGCCGCTACGTCGGCGCCGAAGAAGTCGAGGACGACGACGAAGCCTTTGCCGAGAAGATGCAGAAACTCACCGAAAAACTGGGCGAGCAGATGGCCAAGGGCGCGGAGCTGGATGCACTGATCCGGCAGAAGCTGGGGGGGCTGGGGTATGAGTTCTAATTTGTGCAAGCGGTGCTTGCATTATTCAAATTGGACGGCAAAACTCCAATCATTGATTGGAGAATTTCAGGAGTACGACCATGTTGCAAACCTACGAGGCCGTTCTGGAACCCAATGGCCAAATACGTTTCGTTGACGAAACTCCCGTTCCATCACGATCTGAGCCGGCTCTGGTTTTGGTGACGTTTCTTGATGCGGGAAATATCTACCCAAGCCATCAAGATGAAACCATCGCACCGGCAGAAGCTGGGGGGCTGGGGTATGAGTTCTGAGTGGCCGACAGTCGCAGTTGAGGATGTCTGCGACCTCATTGTTGACTGCGTGAATAAGACCGCTCCGGTCATTGCCGATGAGACCCCGTTTAGGATGATTCGCACAACCAATGTGAGACGGGGCCAAATCGACCTCAGCGAATGTCGGTATGTCGATGAAAATACCTACGAAAAATGGACTCGCCGCGCGAAGTTGCAGCGTGGGGATGTCATTCTCACTCGCGAGGCTCCAATTGGTGAGGTTGGGTTGGTCAAAGAAGCCGAAGGGGTATTCCTCGGTCAGAGGCTGATGCAGTACCGAGCTAACCCGAAGGTGATGGACCCTCGCTTCTTGCTGTATTCATTCTTGTCCCCCTCGCTACAGCACCAGTTTGGCAGTCATGAGGGGTCGGGATCAGTTGTAAGTCACATAAGGGTTGGAGATTGCTTCAAGTTCAAGCTCCGCTTACCCCCCATCGGTACTCAGCGAGAAATTGCAGCCACGCTGGGTGCCCTCGACGACCGCATCACCCTCCTGCGCGAAACCAATGCCACGCTCGAAGCCATCGCGCAGGTGCTGTTCAAGTCGTGGTTTGTCGATTTCGACCCCGTCCGCGCCAAGCAGGCAGGCCGCGCCCCGGAAGGCATGAGTGACGCCACCGCCGCCCTCTTTCCCGACAGCTTCGAGGAATCGGAATTGGGCTTGGTGCCGAAGGGGTGGCGGGTTGGGACACTCGGTGACGTTGCACAGACTGCAAGACAGCAAATGCAGGTTTCCGATCTGCACGCCGATTTACACTACATCGGACTTGAGCACATGCCGCGTAAATCACTGAGCTTGACGGCTTGGGGCAATGCTGAAGGTTTGGAAAGCGCAAAGGCAGCTTTTTCCGAGGGCGACATTTTGTTCGGCAAGCTGCGGCCTTATTTCCACAAGGTGGTTATTGCTCCGTTCTCGGGCGTTTGCTCGACGGATATTTTGGTCTGTCAGCCCCGAACCACAGAGTATTTTGGTGTTGTGGCAATGCACTTGTTCAGCGAGACATTGATTGAGTATGCCAACCGCCTTTCCAACGGCGCAAAGATGCCCCGCGTAAACTGGAAAGACTTGGCGGCTTATCCGATTTGTATTCAACCAACAGAAGTTGCAATGGAACTGAATGAAGCGATTCGCCCTCTGGTGGCGCGTATGAATGCAAACATACACCAAGCCCAAACCCTCGCGACCCTCCGCGACACCATGCTGCCCCGCCTGATCTCCGGTCAGCTCCGCTTGCCAGAGGCTGAAGTGATGGTGGAGGCAGCAACATGAGCATTTCTATACACATCCGCTCTAATCTGCTTAAAAAATTTGCTTTTCTATACATGTCAGAGGTTATCTGTATAAAAACTCCTGTTTTCTATACACGTTCCGTCTAAGAAGAGCCTGATATGTCGTCACTTCCCTCCCTTTCCTCGCTGAACCCTGTTCGCTTTGAGTCGCCAGCCATCCTGAAGCGTCTTGCCAGTGCCAGCCGCAAGCTCGCAGAATTGAAAGGGATTGCCGCCTCCATACCCAACCAAGGCATCCTGATCAACGCCTTGGGGCTGCAAGAAGCCAAGGACAGTTCGGAAATCGAAAATATCGTCACCACACACGACGAGTTGTTCAAGGACGATGTGCTGCCAGAGTCCTTTGCCAACCCCGCAGCCAAAGAGGTGTTGCGTTACCGACAAGCGCTTCGCTTGGGCTTTGACCAAGTCCGGCAACGGGCAGCGCTGGCGGTCAATGCCGAACTGGCACTGGATGACATCGGCAGGGAGGAGTTATGAGCAAGGACCTGACCACTTCAGTCGTTGCGCGCAGTAATGTCCTCAACAACCGCTATGCCCTGAGCAAGCTGGAGGAACACCTCGCCTTGGGAGGTTTGCGCGTCGAAGGTGAGGTATTTTTCTTCAAATCGCATGTGGCGGAACTACTGGCCATTGATGAGCGGACCATCGACCGCTATCTCGCCAGCCACGAGACGGAGCTTAAACAGAACGGCTACCGAATCCTCAAAGGAAAACCCTTAAAAACCCTGAAGTTAGCTCAAGTCGACGACATTCATGTCGCCGACTTGATTGGCGCCAAAGTGCCTGCGCTGGGGGTATTCTCATTCCGAGCGGTACTGAACATCGCCATGCTGGTGACCGAAAGCGAAAGGGCCAAGGCCATTCGCAGCCGGATGCTGGATATCGTGCTGGATGTGGTGGCTGAACGCACGGGTGGACATACGCGGTTTATCAATCAGCGAGATCAAGATTATCTTCCCTCGGCTTTCATGGAAGACAGCTACCGCAAGCAATTCACCAATGCGCTGCGTGACCACGTTGACATGGGTAACCACAAGTACGCAGTGTTCACAGACAAAATTTACCAGGCGGTCTTCTGCGAGAACGCCCGTGAATACAAGCAGGTGTTGCGCCTGGCCGATGGTGATAGCACACGCGACACCATGTATGCTGAGGTGTTGAAAACTCTGGCCAGCTTCGAAAGCGGGCTGGCCGTCACCATTCAGCAACAAGCCCGGCAACTGGAGCGCAAGCTCAAACCAGCGGAAGTGGACCTATTACTCGCTGAAGCCGCCGCCAGCCCCTACCTCAAACCCTTGATTGAGGACGCCCGCACTCGCATGGCCAGCCGTGATCTGGGTTTTCGTGAGGCCCTGCATCAGAAGCTGGAGGCGTATGTTCAGGCCGTACCCGAGGCGGATTTTGAACGCTTCCTTGGGGAGCGTACTCAGGCGCTCGAAGAACGCCTGTCAGACCCAAAGTTGCTGGCCGTGCTTCAGCGGCTGAAAGACCGCTGACGCCATGACTTCGCTGACGCTGTATTTCGACGTCCAACAGGCCGTGGATATACATGACTGGATCATTAAACATTCCGGGGGGCTGCTAGGGCTGAAGGATTTGGGGCAACTAAAGAGTGTTCTGGATCACATCCAGAACGATGATTACTACCCCACCTTTGATGCTAAGTTGACACATCTGATTTTCGGTATCAACAAGTTCCACGCCTTCAACGATGGCAACAAACGCTCCAGCTTAACCTTGGGTGCCTATTTCCTGACACTGAACGGCTATGACTATTGCGTGCCGCAGTTTATGATCCAGATGGAAAACATTGTTGTGGCTGTGGCTGAAGGAACGATTGACAAAGCTTTGCTTCAGCGAGTGGTCGTTTCCCTGATCGAAGACGATGATTTCCCTGATGATCTGAAGCTGGACTTGGTTGAAGCCATGGGACACGGCCAAATGGATGATGATCCGAACAAAAGCTGAGCCCCAGAAAAGCGAAAGGCCCCGATGTATCCACCGAGGCCAGAGCACCGACAGGGAACCCCAATCCACTTTGGCATAGATTTTAGAACAAAAAACTGACAGTGCTTGAAAAGTTGAGGAAACCACGGGCATGACCGAAGACCAACTCGAACAAGAAACCCTCGGCTGGCTGGAGGAAGTTGGCTACCGCCATCTGTACGGCTCGGCCATTGCGCCTGATAGCGAGAACCCCGAACGCGACAACCACCAACAGGTGCTGCTGCCCCTCCGCTTACGCGAGGCCATTCACCGCCTAAATCCCGACATTCCCACCCTCGCCAAGGAAGATGCACTCAAACAAGTGATGGATTTGGGGGTGCCTATCTTGCTATCAGCCAACCGCTATTTCCACAAACTGCTGGTTAGCGGTGTGCCGGTTGAATATCAGAAAGATGGTGAAACACGCGGCGATTTCGTCCGCCTGATCGACTGGGCCAATCCGAAGAAGAACGAATGGCTGGCGGTGAACCAGTTTTCCATCAAAGGCCCTCACCACACCCGCCGCCCAGATATCATCCTGTTCGTCAATGGCCTGCCGCTGGTGCTGCTGGAACTGAAAAACCCGGCCGACGAGAACGCGGATATCTGGAAGGCCTTTGACCAGATCCAGACCTACAAAGCGCAGATTCCCGACGTTTTTCAATACAACGAGCTGCTGGTCATTGCCGATGGTACTGAGGCCCGGCTGGGCTCGCTGTCGGCCAGTGCCGAGCGCTTCATGCAGTGGCGAACGATTGACGGCGTCACCCTCGATCCGCTCGGCCAGTTCAGCGAACTGGAAACGCTGGTGCGCGGCCTGCTCGCGCCGGCCGTGCTGCTCGATTACCTGCGTTTCTTCGTGCTGTTTGAAGATGACGGCACCTTGGTCAAGAAGGTCGCCGGCTATCACCAGTTCCATGCGGTTCGTGCCGCCATCCGGCAGGTGGTGGTGTCTTCGCGCCCCGGCGCAGAAGCAAAAATTCGCCACAAGGGCGGCGTGGTCTGGCATACCCAAGGCAGCGGCAAGAGCATCACCATGACCTGCTTCGCGGCCCGGGTGATGCAGGAAACCGCGATGGAGAACCCGACCATCGTGGTGATCACTGACCGCAACGATCTGGATGGTCAGTTGTTCGGGGTGTTTTCGCTGGCGCAGGACTTGTTGCGCGAACAGCCGGTGCAAGCGAACACCCGGCAAGACCTCCGCGCCAAGCTGGGCAACCGACCCTCGGGGGGGATTGTTTTTGCCACCATCCAGAAATTTATGCTCGGTGAGGATGAAGACACGTTTCCGATTTTGTCCGAGCGCAGCAATATTGTTGTGATTGCTGATGAAGCCCACCGCACCCAATATGGTTTTGAGGCAAAAATAAAAACCTTGAAACCGCGAACAATCGCACGACCCGCCGCCAATGATGAACACGTCTTGCAGGCGGCGGAGCCTGTGATGCGTTATCAAGTTGGCTATGCCCAGCATCTGCGCGACGCGCTGCCCAATGCCACCTTCGTCGCCTTCACCGGCACTCCGGTTTCCAGCGAAGACCGCGACACGCGCGCCGTGTTCGGCGACTACATCCACGTCTACGACATGCAGCAGGCCAAGGAGGATGGTGCCACCGTTGCCATCTACTTCGAGTCACGGCTGGCCAAACTGTCGCTCAAGCAGGACGAACTGCCAGCCATCGACGATGAAGTGGATGAACTGGCGGAGGATGAGGAAGAAGGCCAGCAAGCGAAGTTGAAAAGCAAATGGGCGGCACTGGAGAAGGTGGTCGGTGCCGAACCCCGGATTGCCAGCGTTGCGGCTGATCTGGTGGCCCACTTCGAGGAACGCAACAAGGCGCAGTCCGGAAAGGCGATGGTCGTCGCCATGAGCCGGGAGATTTGCGTCCATCTCTACAACGAGATCGTCAAACTGCGTCCGGACTGGCACGACCCCGACCCGGAAAAGGGCGCCATCAAGATCGTGATGACCGGCTCGGCCAGCGACAAGGCGCTGCTGCGGCCGCACATCTACAGCGGACAGGTCAAGAAACGGCTGGAAAAACGCTTCAAAGATCCGAAAGATGACCTGAAGCTGGTCATCGTGCGCGACATGTGGCTCACCGGCTTCGACGCGCCCTGTGTGCACACGCTCTACGTCGACAAGCCGATGAAGGGCCACAACCTGATGCAGGCCATCGCTCGGGTCAATCGCGTATTCAAGGACAAGCAGGGCGGACTGGTGGTCGACTACATCGGCATCGCCAACGAGCTGAAATCGGCGCTCAAGGAATACACCGCCAGCCAGGGACGCGGTCGTCCCACCGTGGATGCCGCCGAAGCCTATGCCGTGCTGGCCGAAAAGCTCGACATCCTGCGCGGCCTGCTGCACGGCTACGATTACAGCGATTTCCTCACCGCCAGCCACAAGCGGCTCGCTGGCGCTGCCGACCATATGCTGGGCCAGAAAGACGGCAAGAAGCGCTTTGCCGACACCGCGCTGGCGATGAGCAAGGCTTTTTCTCTTTGCTGCACCTTGGATGAAGCCAAGGCCGTGCGCGAAGAAGTGGCTTTCTTGCAGGCCGTGAAGGTGATTCTGACCAAGAAGGACATCAGCCAGAAAAAGAAAACCGACGAGGAGCGTGAGCTGGCGATCCGGCAGATCATCGGCTCGGCGGTGGTGTCGGAAGATGTGGTTGATGTCTTCGATGCCGTCGGCCTCGACAAGCCGAACATCGGCATTCTCGACGACGCATTCCTCGCCGAGGTCAAAAACCTGCCCGAACGCAATCTGGCGGTGGAACTGCTGGAGCGCCTGCTGGAGGGCGAGATCAAGAGCCGCTTTGCCGGCAATCTGGTGCAGGAGAAGAAATTCAGCGAGCTGCTCACCAACGTCATCAAGCGCTACCAGAACCGCGCCATCGAAACCGCTCAGGTCATCGAGGAACTGATCGAAATGGCGAAGAAGTTCCGCGCCGCTGCCCATCGGGGCGAGGCACTGGGGCTGAGCGAGGACGAAGTGCGCTTCTATGATGCGCTGGCGGACAATGAATCCGCCGTGCGCGAACTTTCCGACGAAACGCTCAAGAAAATCGCCCACGAACTGACCGAGAACCTGCGCCAGAACATCACCGTCGATTGGTCAGCCCGGGAAAGCGTCCGGGCGAAACTGCGCCTGATGGTCCGGCGCATCCTGCGCAAGTATAAATACCCGCCGGATCAGCAGGATGCTGCGGTGGAATTGGTGCTACAACAAGCTGAGGCGCTGGGGGAAATGTGGGTGTAGCCAATTACACCACAACTCCCGTCACCGGTACGGATTTCAGTTGTGGAACGTGTAAAAAATGGTCGGGGGCGGTGGGACGGGCGAAGAAATAGCCTTGCATAAAACGGCAGCCCAGCCCTTCCAAAAAGATCTTTTGATCTTCGTTCTCGACCCCTTCAGCGACCACTTCCATTCCCAGATTGTGTGCCAATGACAGCGTTGCACTGGCGATCGCAATATCCTCACTGTCGGTTGGCAGTTCCTTGACAAAAGAACGGTCGAGTTTAATGCGGCTAATCGGCAGCTGTTTGAGATAGGCAAGGCAAGAATAGCCGGTGCCAAAATCATCTAAGGCGAGGGTCAGGCCCAAATCACGCAACGCTTGTAAGCGTTTTTGTAAAACCTCGCTGTTTTGCATCAATGCACTTTCGGTAATTTCCAGCTCGATAAAGGCAGGGTCGGCTTCCGTTTCTTGCAAAATTTTTGCGACAGTGGTGACAAAGTCGGGCTTGGCAAATTGCAGTGCCGAAATGTTAATCGCAATAATGATGTGCTTGCCTTCCATTTGCCAGCGCACTTGTTGTCGGCACGCCTCGCGCAAAATCCATTCTCCCATCGGCACAATCAACCCTGATTCCTCTGCGACTGGGATAAATTGTGCTGGCAAAATCATCCCCATTTCAGGATGTCGCCAACGAACCAATGCTTCACAACCAAAAAAGCCTTGCTGTTCCGTATCAAATTGCGCTTGATAGAACAACACTAACTCATCTCGTTCAATCGCACGTCGTAGTGCGCTTTCCAACATCAAACGCTCTAAAGCGCGGGCATTCATTTCTTCTTCAAAGAAACGGTAACTGTTGCGGCCATCGGCTTTGGCGCTATACATGGCTAAATCGGCATGACGCAACAATGTATCGATGTCTTCGCCATCTTCGGGGTAAATGGCAATACCGATACTCATGGAGGGTTTTAATTCGTGCCCTTCAATGTCAACTTTTTGCCCAAGGGTGGTCAACATACGCTGTGCGACAACCCCCGCTTGCTGTGGATTGTCGAGGGCTGGCAAGACTAAGACAAACTCATCGCCCCCTTGTCGGGCCAACACATCTTCTTGCCGCAGGCAGGACGACAGGCGGTCTGCCACGATGGTTAAGAGTTGATCGCCAACAGGATGACCGAGCGAATCATTCACGGTTTTGAAGTGATCGAGGTCTAAAAACAAGATAGCCAGTTTATCTTGATATTTTTGTGCTTCACCAATCGCTTCTTCTGCTTGTTGCCGCCATAAATTGCGGTTTGGTAAGTTGGTCAACACATCGTAGTGGGCGAGATATTCGATGTGTTCCTCGACTCGCCGTGTGCGGCCACTGATTAAGAGTAAGAAAGCGCCCAAGACCGCCACCGAACCTAAGCTGGCTGCCAACATAAACCATGCTGCCCATGTCCGTTTATGGGCCAAATACAATTCTGTTGGACGCAAGCGTAATTCCCATTCACGACCGCTAAATTGTAAGGTTTCTCGATAAATCGGGTGGTGGCCGGCCAACCAACTGTTGTATTGACAGCCGTCTGGTCCCGAGAGTCGCTGTTTACTTGGTGGTGAAAAAATATCGACTAGGCAAATTTCAATTTGCTCGCTGGGATTGCCCAACGTGGCTTGTAACACATCATCCATCCGAAACACGGTCGAAATCACCCCTAGCCAGGTGGGTTTTTCATTTGGGGTTGCCGCTGGTGCATACACGGCGTGATAGACCGCAATGCCGCGCTGTTCTTTTTGATGATGGGCTTCTTGTACTAGGCGAATGGCTTGGGCGGCTGAGGGGTTGCCGCTATGGAGCGCAGTTTCAATCGCAGAACGAGTGGGGGCAAAACCCAGTGGATCGAGGCCTCGGACACTGAGATTTTTTTGTAATGGTTCAACAAATAAAATTGGCAAATAATGCGATGCCGTGGGGGCGGGGAAGGTTTTGCCGTTTGGGTCGCGCACCAGAATGGAAAAATCGGGCTGTTGCAGTTGTTGTTGCCAGTGTTGTTCAAATGTGGTGCGTTGGCTTTCCGGTACCATCGGGCTCCAGCCGATATTTTGTGAACCGGGATAACGAGGTAACCAAGCAGAGACAAATGTTTTGAAATCAGCGGCGGTTAAATTGCGGTGCAAAATCAAAAACCGCTCCAGTGCAAAAACCATATCGTTTTGCACGCGTAGCCGATGGCTGAGCAATTGGCTGAGGTGATTGGCATCGCGTTCAAATTCGCTTGCCAGCCGTTGTTTCTCCCAGCGGTTGATATGGGTATGTGCAACTGCAACCACCGACAGTGCCACGATAAGCGGCAACACAATCACTAAACGGCGGCCTATCCAATCGCTACGCGGTTGGCCCAACAAGGCAAATACCAAGGGCGTGACAATCAACACCCCGAGGGTGTCGCCGATCCACCAACTCCATAAATTAAAGCCAAGATCATCACCTTTGAGATGACCGGCAAAATAGAGCGTGGCAATCCCCACACCGGCACTGATGAGACAACCCAGTGGTGCAATAATCAGTAAAAACCGCGCAATACTGCTTGGGGTATCTAAGGCGTACGGGAAGGGGAGTAGCGTTTTAGCAAGGCGGTGTCCTACCCACATCTGTAATACCGCCCCAAGGGGGATAAAGGACAGCATCGGCCAGCCAATACCACTCGACATCGGTTGTGAGGTGTTTAATAACCATTGGATGCCGATAGAGCCGAACAACACCGCCGGCCAAACCCGAACGCCATAGATCAGAGCAAAGGCAAGGGCAAAACCGGCAGGGGGATAAATGGGGATGGCGTAGCCGGGTGGTGCGATTAATAGCAACGACACCCAGCCACTGAGCAAATACAGCAAAAACAGTATCACACTTGCTCGGGAGGCAGTGAGTAAGGGTGTGAGAACGGCTTTTTGCTTTGTCATATCTATTGCCCTATTATGTCGGGCAATTATACCCTGATTTTGTCAATCAGGGCATTAGGCATCCAAACCGTGTTGCACCAATTCGGCGGCGCGCAGCACAGCGCGGGCTTTATTGCACGTTTCCTGCCATTCGCTTTCTGGGACCGAGTCGGCCACCACACCGGCACCCGCTTGCACAAACAAGGTGCCATCCTTAATCACCGCTGTCCGAATCGCAATCGCCAAGTCCATATCACCGTTAAAACCGAGATAACCGACGGCACCGCCGTAGATCCCACGCTTAATCGGTTCTAGTTCATCAATGATTTCCATGGCGCGGACTTTGGGCGCACCAGATAGAGTCCCTGCTGGGAAAGTCGCTTTTAGCACATCCAGATTACCGAGTTGCTTTTGCAAACGGCCTTCCACACTAGAGACGATGTGCATTACGTGTGAATATTTTTCGATCACCATGCGATCAGTGACCTGCACTGAGCCAGTTTCCGAAACACGACCAACATCATTGCGGCCCAAATCCATCAACATCACATGCTCAGCAATCTCTTTGGGATCGGCCAGCAAGTCCTCTGCGAGTGCTTGATCTTCTTCGCGTGTTTGACCGCGCACACGGGTACCGGCGATTGGGCGGACGGTGACCGTTCGGTTTTCTTGGCGTACGAGAATTTCAGGGCTGCTTCCGACGACATGAAAATCATCAAAATGGTAGAAGAACAAATAGGGCGAGGGATTGAGGCTGCGTAGGGCGCGATACAGTGACAGTGGACTGTCGCTAAAAGGCATTTCCATCCGCTGTGATAACACCACCTGCATGATGTCACCCGCTTGGATATAAGCTTTGCTGCGGCTCACTGCGTCTTTAAACGCCTCTTGTCCCCATACACTGTGTGCTGTGGTCACTTGAGATGGACTCGACAGCGGCATCGGCGTCGGCTCACGCAGTTTTTGCCGTAATACTTCCAAGCGTGCAAGGGCTTTTTGATAGCTATTTGGGACGGCTGGGTCGGCATACACGACCAAATGCAATTTGCCCGATAAATTGTCTACCACGGCCAGTTCTTCTGACAGCATTAACAAAATATCGGGGGTGCCGATTGTGTCGGTTTTGTTTGGGCAATCGGCCAATTTTTTCTCGATCAGCTTGATCGTTTCATAACCGAAATAACCGACAAGACCGCCACAAAAGCGCGGTAGACCTTGCTGTGGTGGGGTAGAAAAGCGATTTTGAAATGCTTCGATAAACGCCAGTGGGTCACCATCGTGGGTTTCGAGGACTCGATCACCGTGTTCGACTTGTACCCGTTTACCATTCACCCGCAAGCGGGTTGCCGCAGGTAGGCCAATAAAAGAGTAACGACCAAACCGTTCCCCGCCGACAACCGATTCAAGCAAATAGGAATAAGGTTGGTTGGCTAGCTTCAAATAAACCGACAAGGGCGTGTCGAGGTCGGCAAATAAAGCCAGCGTAACGGGGATACGGTTATATCCCTGTGCCGCCAGCGCGTCAAATTCTGATTGATTCAGCATATTAAAACTTCCGGATATCATGCAGACGGGCTGGCAGAAAGGAATTAGCGTGCGCCGCGTCGACCGAGCTGGATACGTTTAGCGAGTAAATAGCCGTGTAATTCACGGAAAGGAATAGGCTTGGAAAAGACAGTCACATCTTCTGGTAAACCACCACGCTCGGCGATTTCTTCGCTGCTGAGGCCACTGACGACGACAATATCAAGATAGGATAAATCTGGATCGGCACGCAGGGCGCGAATCATCAAAAAGCCATCCATCCCGGGCAACATCAAGTCAGAGATCAACACATCAGGGCGTTGACGACCGACAACCAGCAAACCATCAAAACCATTACCAACGATTTCTAATTTTAATGGCAATTTCATTTCGGCCAGCGTTTCGCGATAGAACGCTTGTTCGAAAGGATCATCTTCAACGATCAGCACTGACAGCGTGTGTGCGTCAGATGAGGACGTTGCGCCAACGCGGGAGCGCAGCAGCGTTTCAAGCGAACGTAGACTAATCCGGCGGTGTCCACCGGCGGTTTTCCAACCAGATAGCACGCCTTGTTCGACCATTTGCTGTACTGTCCCTACTGACACACCAAGACGAGTGGCGGCTTGGCGTGTGCTGCAGAAAGCATCAGGCGAGTCGGCGTCGAGAGCTGCTGATTGGGACGTATTGGGTGTGCGAGACATGCAAACCTCGTTCAGAATAACAAAAACGCTACTTTATCCGATTTTTTGTCAAAGATGAGCACTGTTATGGACAAATACCTAAAATTTTTGTCAGTAACCGTGACCAAAGTTTGCAGCCAAGCGGATGTGAGACAGGAATTTTGCCTCGGTAGCTGAATAAACAGGACAAAGAATTGTGTTAGACAAGCTATGTTTGGTCTAATTTAACAAATTAAACGCCAATGTCAAAGAAAATAAACACCCACCCCCTAATTTATAAAGGAAAACAGGGGATGGGTGGCAATTCTAGCGCAATTATTGCAATGCAGAAGCGAGATTTTTAGCGTTATATTGCATTAGCTCAATGTACGAACCCGCTGGTGCCCCTGCGGACAAAGCATCGGAATACAACTTACCGCCAACTTTGACGTTGGTTTCTTGTGAAATTTGCTGTAGTAGGCGTTGGTCGGCCATATTTTCGACAAACAACGCTTTAACCTTCTCTTGGCGAATTTGTTTGACCAATTTGGCGACGCTGGCGGCAGAGGCTTCCGATTCGGTACTCATCCCTTGTGGTGCGAGAAAGCGGATTTGATAGCGTTGTCCTAAATAAGAAAAAGCATCGTGGCTAGTGATTACTTTACGTTGTGCTACTGGGATAGTGGCAAACTGTTGCTCAATCGATTGGTCGAGCTGGCGCAGTTGCTGTTCAAATTGTTGGGCGCGCTGCTGATAATAGCTGGCACCGGCAGGGTCGGCCTTTGCTAAGGCTTGTGCAATGGTATGGCCATATTGAATGACATGCTGTGGGTTGTGCCAAGCGTGGGGATCGACACCTTTTCCGTGATCATGGCGATGTCCGTGATCGTGTCCATGGCTGGTTTTGACAGCGAGGGGTTTGATTTTTTCGCTGGCTACCACTGTTTGACCACGATATTGGCTGGATTGGGTCAGGCGTTGAATCCAGCCTTCGAATCCTAAACCATTGACCACAAAAACGCGGCTTGCCAACAGTTTTTTGACGTCTTGTGGCGAAGGTTGATACACATGGGCATCTTGATTGGGGCCAACTAAACTGCTGACCGTGACACGTTCACCACCGACTTGTTGTGTGATGTCGGCTAGGATGCTGAAACTGGTTAACACCGGCAAGGGTTCTGCTGCCCATGCTGGAACGGCAAAACTGACACTGAGGCTTAGGGCAAGAAGCGATTTTTTCATTGAGTGGGTATTCCTAACGTTCTAAATGGCGTAAGCGAAGATAGCGACCTAATACCCCACCGGCAGGGGCAATCAATAGCGAGATGGCGTATAGGCTGCCGGCGAGCAAGATAATCGCTGGGCCAGACGGCAAATCGAAGTGGAAAGACAGTAACAAACCGCCATAACCGGAAAACAGTGCGATACCAATTGCGAATAGCAACATATAGCCAATGGATTGCGCCCAGAGTCGGGCACTGACTGCCGGAATCATCATCAGCCCCACCGACATCAGCGTGCCCAGTGCTTGAAAACCCGCGACTAAATTCAACACAACCAACAGCATAAAAATTTGGTAATACCACCCGCCACGGTTACCGCTGGCGCGGAGAAAAGCGGGGTCGAGGCTTTCTAACAACAGAGGTCGATAAATGACCGCGAGGGTTAGCATGGAAAGGGTGGCAATAGTCGAAACGAGGTAGAGTGCGGCGTTATCTACGGCAAGAACCGAGCCAAACAAGATATGGATTAAATCGACTTGGCTGCCAAAACGGGTGACCAATAAGACCCCCGCTGCCAAAGACAATAAGTAAAACGCTGCTAAACTGGCGTCCTCTTTCAACTCAGTAAAGCGGCTGGCAAGACCAGCGATTAACACCACACTGACACCGGCAATAAACCCGCCAATGCTCATCGCGGGGAGCGATAAACCAGCCAATAAATAACCGACAGCCGCCCCCGGTAAGACCGCATGGCTCATGGCATCGCCCATTAAACTCATCCGCCGCATCACTAAAAACAAGCCAATCGGGCCGCAGCCAAAGGCGAGGGCAATGCAGCCCACCAGCGCGCGGCGCATAAAGCTGAACTCCACAAAAGGAGCAAAAAACAAATCGTAGAAGGTCACGGTACGTCTCAAGAAGCGGTTACAACGGCATCATCACGATGGCAGACTGGCGGTGCCTCATCCCATACGGCTACGTTCATCCGTGCACGTTGGAGATGAGCTGGGGTGAGCACTTTGTGCGTTGGGCCCCATGCAATCATTTCGCGGGCAAGTAAAAGCGTGTGTTGGAAATGGTTGCGGACTTGTTGTTCGTCATGTAACACGGCAATGACCGTACGTTGTTCTAAGACCCATTGGTGAATCAGTGCCAGCAGTTCCTCGGTGGTCTTGGCATCAATCGAGTTGAATGGTTCGTCGAGTAAAATCACCTTGGCATCTTGGACCAAAATTCTGGCGAACAAGACCCGTTGAAATTGACCACCCGATAACTGATAAATCGGACGATGTTCAAAACCCGATAAACCGACGGTGGTCAGCGCTGCACTGACCCGTTGTCGGCCTGTCTTACCGGCAGCGCGAAACATGCCAATTCGTTGCCATAGCCCCGTCAACACCAAATCAGCCACAGTGATCGGTAAACTGCGGTCGATGTCACTGGCTTGAGGGAGATAAGCAATATCTGCTGTGCGGATACCGTGACACATCACTGTGCCGTGATCCGGACGTACCAAACCCAGCAACGCTTTAAGCACCGTACTTTTGCCAGCGCCATTCGGCCCATAAATGGCATTGCTGCTGCCGAGGGTAAATCTGCCGCTGAGGTGATGAATCGCTGGGCGGCGTTGATAAGAAACGGTGAGATTGTCGAGGCCAAGTTCGGCATGGTTGGGGAGAGAGACGCTATTCATCGTGAGATTGCCCAATAAACCCCAAGCCATAACACTGTTGCTGCCAAGGCAACCAAACCCAGCCGCGCCCACAATGAGGCGGCAAACAGGCTAAAACCTGTGTGATGATGCATAACTGTTCCTGCTTCAATAATCGGTAACCAGACAGGCGTGTAACGCTGCTTCGAGGTCGGAAAAATCTTGTGTTTGATGACAAATTAGCTCGAAGCGACTTTCACCGCGCCATGCCACAGATTCAACACCCCATTGCCCAGCACTCCAGTTAAACCACAAGCGTTGTTGATGAACGTATAACACGGCTTTGGCTCGCCATAGCCCTGTCACCAAGTGTGGCAGCTGATCAAAAAGCTGTGCGACACGATCGGCATCAAAGCGTTGCTGTGCCGGAAAACGCCAACCACAACTGCTAATTGCACTGTCGGCGTCAGGTAATTTGGGCCGATAGCGACTCGGGGCTGGCGAGGCCGTGCCTATCATCAATACATCGGGGCTGAGATGGCCATGCTGCATATTCAAGATGGCTTGTTTGGGGGGGAACATCGTGGTGCCTTCTTGTTCGAAGGCCGACAACTGTTCCGGGCTGGCGAGATCGGTTTTGCTGGCAACCAAAACATCAGCAATTTGAATTTGGTCACGGTATACCGGATGATCGCGATATTGGCTATCAAAAAATTGTCTAACATCGACAAGCGTGATCACCGCTTGCATCGCCAGTGCATTGCCAAGCGGTGGACGTTTTAGTTGATCAACTAACGTTGCCAGATGGGCCAGCCCGCTGGTTTCAATGAACAGACGATCAGGCTGATGATCGCGCAATAGGCGTGTGACAGTAACAGGTAACTGGGGGCCCGTGGTACAGCACAGACAACCCCCACTGATTTCTCGCACTTCAATGTCCTGTTGTTGTAACACCACACCATCGATGCCGATTTCACCAAACTCGTTGACGATAACCGCCCACTTTTCTGTGGCGGGACGTTGAGCCAACAGGTGTAACAGCGTGGTGGTTTTACCGGTGCCAAGGAATCCAGCCAGCAAGTGAACCGGCGTTGTACCTTGAGTCGGCGTGCTTAGGCTGTTTGACATTGTTGACACGTTCCTGTGAGCACTAAGTCGCGTTGGTGAGGCTGAAAGCCATGTTGTTGGCAGTGTTGCCATAGGGAGCTGAGGCTTTGCGCGGCATCAACCTCTTGTACTTGGCCACAATGGTCACATACCAACATAATGCCATCATGTTCACAGGCAAAATGTGGACACACCACATAAGCGTTGAGGGCATCGACACGATGTAAAAACCCATGAGCCACCAGAAAATCTAATGCACGATAAATGGTCGGTGGGGCGACGACGCCGTTGTCGAGTCCCCGTTCGGCTTGTAAACAATGCAGGAGCTGATAGGCTTTGATCAAACCTGATTGAGCGAGTGCGAGTTGTAAAATTTTGCGGCGTAGTGGCGTGAGGCGGCTGCCTTGAGCGGTGCAGTGAGATGCTGCGCGCTGTAGATACAGTTCAGCGTCCATAAATGTAGCAAGTGGCGATCAAAATGATATTGTATAACATTTCTGTGCTGCTAGATAGCCTGAAAAGTTTTTCGCCATTGGCATCAGTTTAATATTTTCTTAATTATGATTTGCCGATACTATGTCGGTTTGTGTTGTAAACAGTCATGGTCTTATGACAACAGGAGATGAAAAACATGCGTATCACAAAATTGTTGTTCGCTGCGGTGTTGGCTGGTACCGCTCTCGGTGCTCATGCTGCCCCCCAAGATCCAATCGAAGCGCGTAAAGCGGTCTTCAAAGAATACAAAAAAGTGTTCGGTGAGCAGATGGGCGAGGTGATTAAAGGGAAACAACCTTACGACAAAGCCGCTTTTGCTAAGTTGGCCAGCGATATGGATGCTTTGGCAAAAAAACCATGGGAGCATTTTCCTGCCGGTAGCGACAAGGGCAAAACCAACTCCCGCGCTGACATTTGGACCAAACCTGCCGAATTCAAAAAGGCCATCGATCAGCATCAAGCTGAAACTGCAAAATTGGTACAAGTGGCACAAACTGGTGATTTAGCCCAAATCAAACCACAGTTTGGTGCAGTACAAAAAACCTGTAAAAGCTGTCACGACCAGTTTAAGAAAGAAGACTAGCCGGTTGTAAGCAGCATAAAAATTTCTTTTCTTTGACTCTTGTCAAACAAGACGGATAGGTATATAGTCCGCCGTCTTGTCTCTATGGCGGGTCTCCTCGCATTGCAATGTAGTGAACCTGGTCAGGTCCGGAAGGAAGCAGCCACAGCTATGATTTGCAAGTGCCGGGGTTAAGGCTCGCCACCTCCGCTTTATTCTGTTGTTGTATTTTTCTTCTCTTGAATTTTTCTGCTGTGAACTCATCTGTTATAACTGAAAAGATGTTGCATTTTGAACAATATGTAACATTCTCTTGTTTGTCATGGGCGAATTCTTTGCATAGAATGGCTAATGAATTGGTCATTTTTTAGCGATGGCCATCAGTAGAAACCGCAGTAAGAAAAGTTTTTTGCAAATTTTGCTGGTTTTTTTGAAGATATTGTTTATAAAATTCAGGGAGCGGTTGTTTCATTAGTCAAAACGAGAGGACAAATGATTCAACCACTGCAACTTTCAACATGGTTTTTATGTCGGAAAGGCTGTAGTGAATGTTCTTTGTTGGTAAGCGAGGAAGATGAAATTGCAAAATCAAGCTTGCTCCTACCGTAAACACTAGGCATGAAATCGGCGCCATCACGGATATCAACACCGAATAGTGATGGTGTGGTGGTTAACGTTAAAGATAGCACTCTGAACAGAAAGGAGAGGCGAGGACAGGGTCGTTTAGATGACGACGCGCTATCCCTACCCGTGCACATTAGCCGGGCTTGCTCGCACACAATCAATGAAATTGTTTGAAAAAATCCAAAACCCTCGTGAAATCCGTCGCAAACTGGGCTTGAACCAGCAAGAATTCTGGAGCCGCATCGGTGTGACGCAATCTGGTGGTTCTCGCTACGAATCTGGCCGCAACATGCCTAAGCCTGTGCGCGAATTGTTGCGCTTGGTGCACATCGAGCAAATCGATTTGTCCAAAGTGAAACGCGAAGATTTTGAAATCATTGAGTATCTCAAAGAAACGCATCCAGATCTGTACAAGAGCTTGCGTAAGGCAGTGAAAGCAAAGACCGAAGCGGCTCAAGCCGAGTCTGGCGACGCGCTGGGTTCGACCATCGGCTGATCTTGATCGGATTAGCTGCGGTAATGCCGCAACAAAAACCCCGCGATGTAAACAGCAAGTATCCCTTGCTTCACATCGCGGGGTTGTTTTTTGGGGCGTGGTTATTGTTTTGGCGGTTCTTCATTTGCTTTGCGAATAAAGACAATGGCACAGACCACCACCACAATCGTCGCCACGACGATTGTACCTAGACTCATCAACCCCACATCTGATGACAGCATTTCTTTGAGCAGAGCCATCGCTGTTCTCCTTGCTTAGTTAAAATAGATTGCGTCAATTTGACGCAGTTTGTCCTTCTCTATCTTGAGCCAAGTCAAAAAACATATCACATTTATATGAAATGTGATGCTGCCGTATATGATAGGTTGTTACCCAATACGCGGAAAGCCTTGGGGTTCAGCCCGAGGTCAAGAGCGCGGACGCTGAAAGCGGCCTAGTGGGATTGTTTGTGATTATCTCAGAATATCAATCAGCTCATCACAACAGCTTGCTATAATTCTGTCATGGAAACCGTCAAAACACTGAAACTACGCATCAAAGACAAGCACGCGAAAGTGTTGCTGGCGATGGCGCGTGATGTGAATACGGTTTGGAATTTTTGCAACGAAACGCAGTATCGAAGCTTGCGACGTTATACGAACAAACCGCAGCGTTGGTTATCGGGGTTTGATCTGCAAAAACTCACCAACGGTTTCAGCAAATGCGACGGGGTTCATATTGGCTCAAGCACCCAGCAAGCGGTTTGTGAAGAATTTGCAACCCGACTGAGACAGTTCAAAAAACAACGTCTGAATTGGCGTGTCAGCAACAAGACATCCCCCAAATACTCACTCGGCTGGATTCCCTTTAAAAAAGGTGCGTTAACCTACAAAAATGGCCAAGTTCGCTTCAAGGGTATCCACATGAGCTTGTGGGATTCCTACGGCTTGTCAAAATACGAATTCCGAGCAGGCAGTTTTAACGAAGATTCTCGTGGCCGTTGGTATCTCAACGTAGTAGTGAAGTGTCAAACCGAAGCCAAGCCGGTTCAATATGGCGCGTCAGCCATCGGGATTGATCTGGGTCTAAAAACCCTTGCAACAGACAGCAACGGCGGCAAATTCGAGCCAAAACAGTGGTATCGAGAATCAGAGGCAGCGCTTGGTATTGCGCAACGCGCACGAAAGAAAGCCCGTGTGAGAGCGATACACGCCAAAATTGCCAACCAGCGCAAAGATGCCATCCACAAAGAAACGACACGTCTTGTCAAAGCTCACGCCATCATCTTCATTGGTAATGTGAACGCCAAGGCACTCGCCAAAACACCGATGGCAAAATCGGTGCACGATGCGGCGTGGACAACGTTCAGAACACAACTCAAGTACAAGGCCATGAGGCAATGTGTGGTGTTCGAGGAAATCAACGAAGCGTTTTCAACCCAAACCTGCTCGTGCTGCGGGAAAATTCCCGCCAGCAGTCCGAAAGGTAGAGCAAGTTTGCGAATAAGAGCATGGATTTGCAGCGAATGTGGTGCAACACACGACCGCGATACCAACGCTGCCAAAAACATTCTCGCGGCGGGACTTCGCCGTCTGGCAGCAGGAATCCCCGCTCTTTAGGGCGGGGAGGAAGTCAATGAATATTTGGTGCCTTTGGAGACGTCTATGTACTACCCTAACCCGAATCAACCTGACCGACTGGCCGCTGCGGCTAAAGTGACACTATTTGTCTATATTTTACAGGGGCTTGCCTTTTTCCTCGGCGGCTTGCCTGCGGTGGCGGGGATTATTATCAACTATCTCAAGCGTGATGCCGTGGCCGGTACATGGCTAGAATCGCACTTTCGTTGGCAAATTCGTACTTTTTGGTATGGATTGCTGTGGACTGGGCTGGGATTGTTAACATCGTGGCTAGGTGTTGGCTTTATTGTATTGGGGATAGTTTGGGTGTGGACGTTGTATCGGGTGATTCGTGGCTGGCTGAACTACAATGATCAACGCCCGATGTATGGTTTGTACTACCACCCTTAAATCGGTACGGCAAGAAAAACGCCGTTCGGCAAACACCGAACGGCGACAAGGACCGGTGCCTGGGATCGCCACACCGGTAGAACGACACACACTACCCACCAATAGATCGCGTCACGACCCATTGGCGCAAAACAAACCTTGTTTCAGTTAAAAGGTGTCTGCGGGGACTCGAACCCACCCTTCCATTAAAATTCGCGCACTGCGGCTCATAATAGCCTTGGTAACCGTCCAAGTACCATCAACCTGTTTGGCCTCTGCGCCGACACGCAACGTCCCAGACGGATGACCAAAACGCACTGCTTGCCGTTCTCCACCGCCGGCGGCGAGGTTAACTAAGGTGCCGGGGATAGCGGCAGCGGTACCAATCGCGACAGCAGCAGTGCCCATCATGGCATGATGCAGTTTGCCCATCGATAAAGCGCGTACCAATAAGTCAATTTCATTGGCTTGGATTGTTTTGCCGCTGGAAGCCACATAATCAGTGGGGGGGGCAACAAAAGCGATTTTGGGCGTATGTTGGCGTTTGAGAGCTTCTTCTGGTGTTTTGATTAAGCCCATCCGCAAAGCCCCTGCCACCCGAATCGCCTCAAAGCGTTTCAATGCTTCGGGATCGGTATTGATCTGTTCGCGTAATTCTGTGCCAGTGTAACCAATGTCTGCCGCATTAACGAACACCGTAGGGATACCGGCTGTAATCATTGTGGCTTTGAAAGTCCCAACACCGGGCACTTCTAAATCATCAACCAGATTACCCGTTGGGAACATCGAGCCGCCTTCTTCGCCATCATCAGACGGATCCATGAACTCCAATACGATTTCTGCCGCAGGGAAGGTCACACCATCGAGTTCAAAATCACCGCTTTCTTGCACTTGTCCATTGACCACAGGGACATGGGCGATAATGGTTTTTTGGATATTCGCTTGCCAAATTCGGACGACAGCTGTGCCATTGTCTGGAATTCGTGCTGGATCAACGAGACCTGCATGGATGGCAAAGGCACCGGCGGCAGTAGAAAGATTGCCACAGTTACCCGACCAATCGACAAAGGCCTTATCGATAGAGACTTGACCATATAAATAGTCCACGTCATGGTCTGGTACGCTGGATTGAGAAAGAATCACGCACTTGCTGGTGCTTGAAGTGGCACCACCCATGCCGTCGATATGGGCACTATAGGGGTCGGGGCTACCGATCACCCGCATGAATAATTTATCACGTGCTTCACCGGGGACTTGGCAACTGGCTGGCAAATCTTGTAAGCGGAAAAACACACCTTTGCTGGTGCCACCACGCATGTATGTGGCGGGGATTTTCATTTGAGGTAGGTGAGCCATGACAATCAATCCTCATCAAGCGCGGCAGCACAGCACGCGATTGGGGTCATTCAAAAAAAGTCCGGCAGCCCACTCCATGTGTAAAACATAGAGTGGGACAGCAGAGCAATCGGACAATTAAGCTGAAGCAGAAGACGCTAAGAAGTCTTGTGCAAAGCGTTGTAACACCCCGCCTGCTTCATAAATCGACACTTCTTCTGCCGTGTCGAGACGACAGGTAACGGCGACTTCGACTGTTTCACCATTTTTACGATGGATCACCAAGGTCAAGTCGGCGCGTGGTTTGCGCTCACCAATCACATCATAGGTTTCCGTGCCGTCAATGTTCAGGGTTTTGCGATTCACACCGGGCTTAAACTCAAGTGGCAGCACACCCATACCGACCAAGTTGGTGCGGTGGATACGCTCAAAGCCTTCTGCCACAATTGCTTCTACCCCTGCCAAACGTACCCCTTTGGCGGCCCAGTCACGCGAAGAGCCTTGGCCATAGTCAGCACCGGCCACGATAATCAGCGGCTGCTTGCGGTCCATATAGGTTTCGATGGCCTCCCACATACGCATCACTTTGCCATCCGGCTCAACGCGAGCCAGCGAACCCTTTTTCACTTCGCCATCAACAACAGCCATTTCATTCACCAACTGTGGGTTGGCAAAGGTGGCGCGCATTGCGGTCAAGTGATCGCCACGGTGGGTGGCGTACGAGTTGAAGTCTTCTTCTGGCAAGCCCATTTTCGCCAGATATTCACCGGCGGCTGAACTGGCCAAAATCGCGTTGGACGGCGACAGGTGGTCGGTGGTGATGTTGTCTGGCAACACCGCCAGTGGGCGCATCCCTTTGAGTGTGCGTGGGTTGGCAGCCAGCGCACCGACCCCTTCGGTATCCCAGTAGGGTGGGCGGCGAATGTAAGTAGACATCGGGCGCCAGTCATACAGAGGGCTCTTGGCCTCTTCCACTGTACCGAGGTCGAACATCGGAATGTAAATCTGTTTGAATTGCTCTGGTTTTACCGAGGCAGCAACGATGGCGTCGATTTCTTCATCAGAAGGCCAAATGTCTTTCAGGCGAATCTCTTTGCCATCGACCACGGTGAGGACATCATTTTCAATATCAAAGCGTACCGTACCCGCGATGGCATAGGCGACCACCAATGGAGGTGATGCTAAGAAAGCTTGTTTGGCATAGGGATGAATCCGGCCATCAAAGTTACGATTACCAGACAACACCGCTGTAGCGTACAAATCGCGATCAATGATTTCTTGTTGGATTTTTGGATCGAGCGCACCAGACATGCCGTTACAGGTGGTGCAAGCGAAAGCCACAATACCAAAACCGAGTTTTTCCAGCTCAGGTAATAAACCGGATTCTTGCAGGTATAACTCAGCGACTTTAGAACCGGGGGCAAACGAGGATTTCACCCAAGGTTTACGCACCAAGCCCAACTCATTGGCTTTTTTCGCCAGCAGACCAGCGGCAACGACGTTACGTGGGTTGGAGGTATTAGTACAGCTGGTGATAGCGGCAATAATCACTGCGCCATCGGGCATCAAACCCTGTGCTTCTTCTGCTTTGGCCTTATCAAGATCCACCGCAATACCGCGTTCGGCCAAGGCGCTGGTTGGCAAGCGGCGGTGTGGGTTGGATGGGCCAGCCATATTACGCACGACGCTAGACAGATCAAACTCAAGCACGCGTTCGTATTCTGCTTTTACCAAGCTATCTGCCCACAGACCGGTGACTTTGGCGTAGTTTTCTACCAAAGCGACTTGTTCGGACTCGCGGCCAGTCAATTTCAGATAATCGATGGTTTGTTCATCGATGTAGAACATGGCAGCGGTTGCACCATATTCTGGACACATATTGGAGATGGTGGCGCGGTCACCGATTGACAGGCTGGCAGCGCCATCACCGAAGAATTCAACATACGCACCGACCACCCGTTCCTTGCGCAGGAATTCGGTCAATGCCAAAACAATATCCGTGGCGGTAATGCCGGGTTGACGTTTGCCAGTCAATTTCACACCGACGATATCTGGCAAGCGCATCATCGAAGCGCGGCCCAACATCACGGTTTCTGCTTCCAAACCACCTACACCAATCGCAATCACGCCCAAGGCATCAACATGCGGGGTGTGGCTATCGGTACCGACACAGGTATCTGGGAACGCAATGCCGTCACGCACTTGAATCACCGGCGACATTTTTTCCAAGTTGATTTGGTGCATGATGCCGTTACCAGCAGGAATCACATCCACATTCTTAAACGCGGTACGCGTCCAATCAATAAAGTGGAAACGGTCTTCGTTGCGGCGTTCTTCGATGGCGCGGTTTTTGGCAAAAGCGTCTGGATCATCACCACCACATTCAACAGCCAGCGAATGGTCAACGATCAACTGGGTCGGGACCACTGGGTTGACTTTAGCTGGGTCACCGCCTTGTTCTGCAATCGCATCACGCAAACCTGCCAAATCCACCAGCGCAGTTTGACCTAAGATGTCATGACACACCACCCGTGCGGGATACCAAGGAAAGTCCAGATCGCGTTTGCGCTCGATGAGTTGCTTGAGAGAGTCGGTTAGGGTAGCGGGATCGCAACGACGCACTAAGTTTTCTGCCAACACACGCGAGGTATAAGGCAGGGTATCGTATGCGCCAGGTTGAATGGCCTCGACTGCGGCGCGCGCGTCGAAATAATCCAGAGAAGTACCGGGCAGAGGTTTGCGGTTTGCTGTGTTCATGATGTCGATGCAAAAAGAGAAGTCATAACTCGGCAAGGGGGCCGTAGCCCCCCCATGCTTGATTACCGCTGAGCGATAGGCACGAATTCCAGATTTTCTGGGCCGGTGTAATTGGCGCTTGGGCGAATGATCTTGCCATCAATGCGTTGCTCGATCACGTGTGCTGCCCAGCCAGTGGTACGAGCAATCACGAACAATGGGGTGAACATGGCGGTTGGCACACCCATCATGTGGTAAGACACGGCGCTGAACCAATCGAGGTTCGGGAACATTTTCTTGATGTCCCACATCACGCTTTCCAAACGCTCGGCGATGTCATACATCTTCATGTCGCCAGCGGCTTCGGACAACTCTTGTGCCACTTGTTTGATCACTTTGTTACGTGGATCGGAGATGGTGTAAACCGGATGACCAAAACCAATCACCACTTCTTTACGCTCAACGCGTGCTTTGATGTCAGCTTCGGCTTCGTCTGGGGTTTCGTAGCGTTTTTGCACTTCGAATGCCACTTCGTTGGCACCACCGTGTTTTGGACCACGCAAAGCACCGATGGCCCCCGTGATGGCACTGTACATATCCGATCCTGTGCCGGCAATCACACGGCCAGTGAAGGTCGAAGCGTTAAATTCGTGTTCTGCGTACAGAATCAACGAAGTGTGCATGGCTTTTACCCACAGTTCGGAAGGTTTTTCGCCATGTAACAGATGCAAGAAATGACCACCGACAGAATCATCATCGGTTTCTACATCAATGCGTTTGCCGTTGGTGCTGAAGTGGTACCAGTACAACAAAGCCGAACCCAAGGATGCAATCAAACGGTCGGCGATATCGCGCGCGCCGGGGCTGTTGTGGTCATCTTTTTCTGGCAAGGCACAACCCAACACCGACACTGCGGTACGCATCACATCCATTGGATGGCTGGCGGCTGGCAAGGCTTCCAATGCGGTTTTCACTGCCACTGGCAAGCCACGCAGGGCTTTCAATTTTTTCTTGTAACCGACCAATTCGGCGGTGTTTGGCAATTTGCCATGAATCAGCAGATAAGCGATTTCTTCGAATTCGCAGGTGGTCGCGATATCGAGAATGTCGTAACCACGGTAGTGCAAGTCATTACCGGTACGGCCAACGGTACACAAAGCGGTGTTACCAGCGGCTACGCCAGACAAGGCAACAGATTTTTTAACTTTAGGGGCTTGTGCTGCTTCGGTCATGGGTGAGTCTCCTGAGTAGGCAGTGACATTAAGTGAGGCAACTGCGTGGTAAAGCGTTGTGTCAGTGTGCACAACGCCCTTATTAAATTCGGTTATTTATTTTTACCTTCGGCAAACAGCGCATCGAGCTTCTGTTCGTAGTCGTGGTAGCCCAAGTGATCGTACAATTCCATGCGGGTTTGCATTAAATCAACCACGTGTTTTTGTGTACCGTGTTCACGCAGGCTGCCATAGACCGCCAATGCGGCTTTGCTCATGGCGCGGAATGCGGACAGGGGATACAACACCAAGCTAACGCCGTTTTCGCCCAATTCTTGTGTGGTATACAGTGGTGTGGAGCCAAATTCGGTGATATTGGCCAATACAGGCACGCCAACTGCTTCAGCAAATTGCTTATACATGGCCAAATCGGTGATGGCTTCTGGGAAGATCATGTCAGCACCGGCTTCCACACATGCGCGGGCACGGTCGATAGCCGACTGTAAACCTTCAACTGCCAGCGCATCGGTACGCGCCATAATGACAAAGCTGTCATCGCGGCGAGCGTCAGTTGCGGCTTTCACCCGATCAACCATTTCTTCTTGGCTAACAATCGCCTTATTTGGGCGGTGACCACAGCGTTTTTGTTGCACTTGGTCTTCAATATGCACAGCACCGGCACCGGCTTTTTCCAAAGCGCGGACAGCGCGCGCGATATTGAAGGCGCCACCCCAACCCGTATCGATGTCCACCAACAACGGCAGTTCGGTGACTTCAGTAATCCGGCGCACATCAATCAACACATCTTCTAATGTGGTGATGCCCAAGTCTGGAATCCCGCAAGAGCAAGCCGCCACACCGCCACCGGACAGATATAAGGCTTTGAAACCCGAATGTTCAGCAAGACGGGCGGCATAGGCATTCACCGCCCCAACAACTTGGAGTGGGTGTTCTTCTTGAACGGCTTGACGGAAGCGCTGGCCGGCTGTGGTCATAGTAACTCTCCTGAAGGAAACTGGGGTTGTGCTGCGGGGTTACCGAGCAATTGCTTGGTATTCTAGCAAGTGCTTGGTTTAGGCGTAAATAGAAGATGCAATATCTTCATCAAACTGCAACAAGGGAATGATTGGCAATCTAAAGCAGAAGATTGTTTTGTTGGGAACTTTTGCCACCATCGTTGTTCTTACCTGACAACTTATGCGTGTATCAAATGTAGCACAGTGCACTGAAATGTAAGCAGTGTGTCGCAGCTGTTCACCGTACCCACTGCATGTTCGCGGTAACTTGGCCAAGTGATGTCATCTCAATCCAATCTCGATTGGGACGACCTGCGTAACGAAAGAATAATGAATCATGACTGAACGAGAAGTCGATGAAGATTTGGTGCGCCGAGCACAACGAGGTGAGCCTCGTGCGTTTGATCTGTTGGTTTTGAAATATCAACGGCGCCTCATGCGGTTAATCAGTCGCTATCTGCGCGATCCTGCCGAAGTCGAGGATGCGGCGCAAGAAGCTTTTGTCAAAGCGTATCGGGCTTTGCCGAACTTCCGTGGTGATAGTGCTTTTTACACATGGCTGTATCGAATTGGCATCAATACTGCCAAAAATTACATCAGTGCTGGCAGTCGTCGAATTGTGGTAAACGGCGATACACTAGATGACGAAGGCGAGTGGCAAGATTCCTTTGCTCACGGTAGTGATTTGGCGACGCCTGAGGCGGAATTGTCCAATAAGCAAATTGTCGCCACTGTTCACGCTGCCACAGAAGCCTTGCCAGAGGAGTTGCGTACTGCTATTACGCTGCGCGAATTGGAAGGGCTGAGTTATGAAGAAATTGCACGGGTGATGGATTGTCCGATTGGTACGGTACGTTCGCGTATTTTCCGTGCTCGCGAAGCGATTGCCGCGCGTTTGCGCCCGATTCTGGAAACATCTGAAGATAGAAGGTGGTAATGATGTCAAAACATGATGAGGATAAGCTGGCCGAGCTGTCGGCGTGGTTAGACGGTGAGGTTGACGACCCTGCCGAATCTGCCCGTTTAGCTCGATTGGCCGCAAGCGACGCGCTATTAAACGAGCGTTGGCAGACCTATCACCTTATCGGTGACGCCTTGCGGGGCGATGCGGGGGTGGTGGGCCGTTCGGTGGCTGATCGAGTACGCGAAGCCCTACAACATGAACCGGTGATTCTAGCGCCACGGGCTTTTGAACAAAAAGCAGCGCCACAAAATGCGATCACCGCTGACCCAATGGCTGATGCTGTTGAACCTGCACCTTCGGTGAGTCCTATCCAAGAACAACCGCCAGCAAAACCACGCATGATGCCCTCGGCTTGGTGGTTTACTGCCACGGCAGCATCGGTGTTTGCTTTGAGTTGGTGGTTTGCACCACAGTGGGAATCGGCGGTGTCGGCGACTCCTGTTGCTGCTGTCAGTGTGAAAGCAGAATCAACAGTCTCGGCGCGGGCGCCGATGGTGGCCGACCAAACGGCAGTGGCATGGCGTGATGTGGGTGTCAATAACCCTTATCTTTATGCACATCAAGAAGGGGTGTTTGCGCCCGTGATGGCACAACGAGTGGCCCTGTCTGGAGAAAATCGTTGATGCGCTGGCGCCACGGGCTGGCCATCGGCTTGTTATGTCAGGCAAGCTGGGTAATGGCAAATAACGAGGCGGGCGTCGCATT
Organism: Aquaspirillum soli; assembly: GCF_054781915.1. Classification (NCBI taxonomy): domain Bacteria; kingdom Pseudomonadati; phylum Pseudomonadota; class Betaproteobacteria; order Neisseriales; family Aquaspirillaceae; genus Aquaspirillum; species Aquaspirillum soli. The sequence continues at coordinate 126,308 of NZ_BAAGTM010000003.1, forward strand.
ATTGGAGAAAGCCACACTCGCCGCTCAGCAAACCAGCTATCAAGGTAGCTATGTATTACATGCCGATGCACAGCTGACTGCATTACAGATTATTCACCATTGGAGTCCTGATGGTGTATTAGAAAAACGCAGTTCCCTCGAAGGCGAAACATGGGAAGCATGGCGTGACGGTCATCTGATTCGTTTATTTGCTCCGCACCATGCCGGCAAAATGGCGGCGCACACGGCACTCGCTCGTCCCTACCCCAATATCTTTACTGGTGAGCCAAAACATATTCTTAACCACTATCGCTTACAGCGATTACATCTTGATCGTGCCGCTGGACAAAATTGCCTGTGGTGGGCATTGGTGCCGATTGAGCCGAATCGGTTTGTCCGCCATGTCTGTTTTCAACCGGATAGCGGTATGGTGATGAAAACCCAAGTGTTAGATGTTGATGGCAAGGTATTAGAGAGACTGATGTTTACGGCGTTCTCTCGCCAAGTCCCGCCGCCCAACACTTGGCCAAAACCCGCATTTCCTGAACAACGGCGCTTTGTCGAGCCACCAACCACGAACAATAATGTTGCCACCACCGACATCTTGACCTTACCCGCCGGTTTCTATCTATTGAAAGATCGCAGCCGCACTTTCCCCGACGGTCGGCAAGCCGTGCGGCATTTGACTTTTAGCGATGGTTTGGCGCGTTTTTCGGTGTTTATTGAGCCGGTACAGCCACAAATGCGACCTGTTAAGATGGAAGGTCAAGGCGCCACACGGCTCTACATTCGTCAGCGTGATGGAATGCGAGTGACGGTGGTAGGTGATTTGCCGGATAATGCTTTGCGTGATATTGCTGAATCCGTTTCAGCAAAACGTTAATCCGCCGATTTTTTAGCCCACGACCCTTATGATTGAAACAGAAGCATATGTCATCTCTGTAGCAGATGGCATGGCATGGGTAGAAACCCGTCCTCATCAAGCTTGCCCAAATTGCGATCCTGTTCATGGGTGTCGTTCACTTTCGATAGCTCGTGTCTTTGCGCTTAAACCACAACAATATCAAGTCCTCGATCCTCTGCACTCTCAACCAGGGGATCAAGTGGTGGTTGCTGTCGCTGAACAAGCACTGACCCGCAGTGCGCTACTGGGTTATGTCGTGCCGTTATTGGCCCTATTTTTTGGTGCCATGTTGGGGGCGCTGATGAGTGAGTTGGTTTCAGTGGTAGCCGCAGTGGTTGCCTTTTTGGGTTCACTCTTGATGATTCGACAATACGCAGCCAAATACCGTGGCAATGCTGTGTTTCAGCCTGTGATTTTACGTCGCTTACCGCAACAGCGGCGTTGTGTGGAGAAGCCATGTCAGCTCAAAAAAAATTCAGCCAACTCTTAATTGCCAGTAGTCTTGCTGCTTTGTTGGCCGTGGCGATGCCGGTAACGGCGGCACCACTGGTGAACAATCTGCCCGATTTTTCGCAATTAGTCGAAAAAGAAGGCCGTGCAGTGGTCAATATTTCGACTAAGCAAACGGTACGACAACGGCAAAATGCCTCGCCATTTCCCGATGAATTGTTAAACGATCCGTTATTCGAATTCTTCCGCCGTTTTGGTCAACCACAAACTGCACCGCAGCGTGAGTTTCAAGCCAGTTCTCTGGGGTCTGGCTTTATTATTTCACCAGATGGTTATGTGTTAACCAACGCCCATGTGGTAGCAAAAGCAGATGAAATCACCGTGACTTTCACTGACAAGCGTGAATATCGTGCCAAATTGATTGGCGCCGATGCGCGGACGGATGTGGCATTGCTCAAAATCGAGGCCAATAATTTGCCGTCGGTTTCTTTGGGTAATCCCGCGCAACTGAAAGTCGGTGAGTGGGTGGTGGCGATTGGCTCTCCCTTTGGTTTTGAAAGTTCGGTCACAGCGGGGATTGTCTCGGCTAAAGGGCGCCGGTTGCCAGATGAATCCTATGTGCCTTTTATTCAAACTGATGTTGCCGTTAACCCGGGTAACTCTGGTGGCCCGTTGTTCAATATGAATGGCCAAGTTGTTGGGATTAACTCGCAAATTTACAGCCGCTCTGGTGGTTTTATGGGGATTAGCTTTGCTATCCCGATTGATGTGGCGATGCAAATTGCTGATCAACTGAAAAATAAAGGCCGTGTGGTGCGTGGCCGGATTGGTGTCACCATTCAAGAGCTGTCGCGTGATTTAGCGGCCTCTTTTGGCTTGACCTCTGCCAATGGTGCGCTGGTCAATGCAGTAGAGCCGGGGGGACCGGCTGAGCGTGCAGGGTTACGCACTGGCGATATTATTTTGAAGGTCAATGGGCAGGCGATTGAAAACTCTGCTGATTTACCGCGTCAAGTGGGTAATAGCCAACCCGGTAAGCCCATTCAATTAGAAATTTGGCGTAATCGTGGCCTGCGACTGGTCTCTGTGACACCGGATGAGATCCGCGAAGCAGAGGGCCGTCTGGCACAACGCGAACCGAAGCGGAACCCCGAACCTGCCGGTCAAGTGGCTGCCCCGCGTTTAGGTTTACAGCTAGTTGAATTACCAGCGGCACAACTGGCACGCTTTCAGGTGAAATTTGGTTTGTTGGTGCAGCGAGTCGGTGCAGGGGCTCAGCGTGCTGGGGTGCAAACGGGCGATGTGATTATTGGGGTTGGTAACGAGATGCTGAGCAATAGCGAACAATTCCGCCAAGCCGTCAACGAGGCCAAACCCGGTGGTGCACTGGCGCTGCGTATTCTGCGTGGCGGCGGCACCTTGTTTGTTGCTATTCCTGTTGGGGCAGAATAAATGACACCACCCATTACCCTGACCCTCTACTTTCGCGAGTATTGTAGTTTGTGTCATACCATGCTGGCGCAGTTAAAACAGTTGCAACAAACCTATCCATTTTTATTGGATATTCGAGATGTCGATGCCGACCCTGAACTAGAAGCCCGCTTTGACGAAAAGGTGCCAGTTTTAATGTACGAGGAAGAAGAACTCTGTCATTGGCATCTCGACCTGACACGGGTTAATGCTTTCCTAAAGGAAATCCGCTAGAATCGCGCGCTGTTAAGCGTCTTTAGAGGGCACCGCGTGTGCCCTTCATCTTTTTTGCCGAATGCCATGAACCTAATCCGTAATTTTTCGATTATTGCCCATATTGATCACGGTAAATCCACACTGGCTGATCGTTTTATCCAATACTGCGGCGGCTTATCTGAGCGTGAAATGAACAGCCAAGTGCTTGATTCGATGGATATCGAAAAAGAGCGTGGCATTACCATTAAAGCTCAGACCGCTGCCCTGCAATATCGCGCCCGTGATGGTCAAACCTATGCCCTGAATCTGATTGATACCCCCGGACACGTTGACTTTTCTTACGAGGTCAGCCGCTCATTGTCGGCTTGTGAAGGGGCGCTCTTGGTTGTCGATGCCTCACAAGGGGTAGAAGCCCAAACCGTTGCCAACTGCTATACCGCCATCGAATTGGGCGTAGAAGTGGTGCCGGTGTTGAACAAAATTGACTTGCCTGCCGCTGAACCTGAGCGCGTTTCGCAAGAAATTGAAGACATTATCGGGATTGAAGCCACCGATGCTGTGCGTGCCTCGGCAAAATCGGGTATTGGTATCGAAGACATTCTAGAAGAGATTGTTAAAAAAATTCCGCCACCACAGGGAAAAGCCGATGCCCCACTGAAAGCCCTGATTATCGACTCATGGTTTGATAACTATGTTGGTGTGGTGATGTTGGTACGGGTGGTGGATGGCAGTCTCAAACCCAAAGACAAAATCAAGTTCATGGCCACCGGCGCAGAACATTTATGTGAGCAAGTCGGGGTCTTTACACCCAAATCGATGCCTCGTCCGGCATTACATGCAGGTGAAGTCGGTTTTGTGATCGCCGGTATTAAAGAGCTGAAATCGGCAAAAGTGGGCGATACCATCACCTTGGCTTCTCAGCCTGCTACCGAACCCTTACCGGGTTTTAAAGAAGTGCAATCTCAGGTGTTTGCCGGTTTATATCCGGTGGAAAGCCATGACTATGAGGCTCTCCGCGATGCCTTAGAAAAATTGCAGCTCAACGATGCTTCGTTGAAATTCGAGCCAGAAGTCTCGCAAGCCTTGGGCTTTGGTTTCCGCTGTGGCTTCTTGGGGCTGTTGCACTTAGAAATTGTGCAAGAGCGTCTTGAGCGTGAATTTGATATGGACCTCATTACCACGGCGCCAACGGTGGTCTATGAAGTGTTGCTGAAAGACGGTGAGTTAATTGAGGTGGAAAACCCCTCGCGCCTACCCGACCCCGGCAAAATCGAAGAAATCCGCGAACCGATCATTACCTCGACCATTTTGGTACCACAAGATTATGTCGGCGCAGTGATGACCTTGTGTAATCAAAAACGCGGCGTGCAGCGCAATATGCAATACATGGGGCGGCAAGTGATGCTGACCTATGACATGCCAATGAATGAAGTGGTGATGGACTTCTTTGATAAATTGAAATCAACCAGCCGTGGCTATGCTTCGTTGGATTATGAATTCAAAGAATTCCAAACGGCAGACTTGGTGAAATTGGATATTTTGGTCAATAGCGAACGGGTCGATGCTTTGTCTTTAATCGTACACCGTGCTTCTAGCCAATATCGAGGCCGAGAGTTGGCTGCCAAGATGCGTGAACTGATTCCACGCCAGATGTTTGATATTGCAGTACAAGCCGCCATCGGTAGCCACATTATTGCCCGTGAAACCATTAAAGCACTGCGTAAAAACGTGTTAGCGAAGTGCTACGGTGGTGATATTACGCGTAAGAAAAAGCTGCTTGAGAAACAAAAAGCAGGTAAGAAACGGATGAAGCAAGTGGGTAATGTGGAAATTCCACAAGCCGCTTTCTTGGCCATTTTGCAAGTCAGCGATAAATAAGGATTGCACGAGATGAATTGGTTATGGGCATTTGCCATTCTGACCGTATTAGGCCCCATCCTGATTGCGGTCTCAGGAAAACGGCAGCCAACCGATAAAGATCAGCCGATTGGCGTGCAAACAGGTTATTTGTGTTTGGTGCTCGGTGGCTTTGGTTTGTTGTCCCAATGGATGAGCTTTACTGCTGTGATGTTGGTGTTTGTGCTGGTGACGGGGGTGGTGACAGGGCTGAATCGCTTTGTGCTAGCCAAACGCCGTTCACCCGAACAGCTACAACCTCATTTTGTTGAATATGCCCGTAGCTTTTTCCCTGTGATTTTGGTGGTGTTTTTGCTGCGTGCATTTTTGGTTGAACCGTTCCAAATTCCTTCTAGCTCGATGCGCCCTGGCTTAGTGGTCGGTGATTTTATTCTGGTGAATAAATTTACCTACGGTATTCGCGTGCCGGTGTTAAACAATGTGTTAATCGACGTGAACAAGGTAAAGCGTGGTGATGTGGTCGTATTTGGTTTCCCACCTAATCCACAAGTCAACTTTATTAAACGCGTCGTGGGTTTGCCCGGTGATGTGGTGGAATACCGTGATAAAACCTTGATTATCAACGGCGAACGGGTCAAAGATGTGACGGACGGTACCTACGATTATTTAGAACAAGGTTTGGCGATGGTGCATTCACGGCAATATCGCGAAACGTTGGATGGTCGTTCTTATCAAGTCTTAAAAGTGGAAGGGATGCCGCCGGTGTTTATGCCTCAAGTGGCGGAGTTTCCTTTCCGTGAAAATTGTCGTTACAACGAAGAAGGTTTTAGCTGCAAAGTGCCTGCTGGACATTATTTCACCATCGGTGATAACCGCGATAACAGTCATGATGGCCGTTATTGGGGATTTGTCCCAGATCAGTTATTAGTCGGTGAGGCTTTCTTTATTTGGATGAATTTTAGCGAACCCTCTCGCATTGGGACGCGGATACATTGAGCATGGCGTCTTCTTCTCTACCGCTGTTGATGCAGCGTCTGAATTATGTCTTTCAACAACCTGAATGGCTGTTACAGGCGCTGACCCATCGCAGCTTTGGTGTGCCTAATAATGAGCGCCTCGAATTTATCGGCGACAGTATTTTGAATTACAGCATTGCGCGGATGCTGTTTGACCGTTTTCCTGATCAATCCGAAGGCAGTTTGTCGCGTTTGCGCGCCAATTTGGTCAATCAGGATACCTTGGCACAAGTGGCATTAGACATCGGTATCAGTGGTGTCTTGCGTTTGGGTGAAGGCGAAATGAAAAGCGGTGGTGCACAACGGCCATCGATTTTGGCGGATGCCCTAGAAGCGATTTTTGCGGCGGTCTGTTTAGATGCCGATTTTGCACAAGCAGAGCATGTGGTGCGCCATCTGTTTGTTGAACAGGTCAATGCTTTAAACCCAGAAGGCCACGTCAAAGATGCCAAAACTCGGCTGCAAGAATGGCTGCAAAGCCGCCGTTTGGCATTGCCGAACTATCGTATTATCGAACAGTCGGGCGAAGCCCATGCACAACATTTCCGCGTCAGTTGTGAATTACCTGTCCTGACCGTGGTAGCCGAAGGCAGCGGTTCTAGCCGCCGGCGTGCAGAGCAACAAGCGGCTGAAGCAGTGCTTGCCATTTTGGCCCAGCCATCACCCAGCAAAAAACGGAAAGTGAAACCATGAACGATGCCCCCGACACCTTGCCCGAGCTCCCTGAGACGGTGCAACCGTATTTTGCTGTGCCCGAAGGTTTTCGTTGTGGTTTTGTCGCCATTGTGGGTCGGCCAAACGTGGGTAAATCGACCTTGATGAACCACCTGATTGGGCAAAAAATCTCGATCACCTCAGAAAAAGCACAAACCACACGCCATCGTGTGACGGGCATCGAAACTCGTCCTTTGGTGCAATACATCTTTGTGGATACCCCGGGATTTCAGACCAAACACCGCAATGCGCTCAACGATGCGTTGAATAAAAGCGTGCGTGATACCTTGGCGGATGTCGATTGTGTGTTGTTTGTGTTGGAAGCGGGGCGATTGTCGGATGCCGACCGCGAAGTCATTGCTTTGCTGCCTAAAAACCGCCCAGTGATTTTGGTGGTGAATAAAGCGGATCGTTTGAAAGACAAAGCGCGGATGGCAGCGTTTTTATTATCCGCCAGCCAAGCGTTTGAATTTGCTGAAATCATTAGCGTATCGGCAAAACATGGCCATCGGTTAGATGCCCTACTCAGTATCATCAGCCCTTATTTGCCAGAAGGCCCACCGTTATACCCAGAGGACATGGTCACCGACAAAAACTCCCGCTTTTTAGCCGCAGAAATTGTCCGTGAAAAACTGTTTCGCTATCTCGGTGAAGAATTGCCGTATGCGATGAATGTCGAAGTAGATCGCTTTGAAACCGAAGAAGATGGCCGCTTCCATATCTACGCCACTGTTTTTGTCGATAAACCCGGACAAAAGGCGATTGTGATTGGGAAAAGTGGCGAGCGAATGAAAAAAATTGCGTCTGAAGCGCGGGCCGATATGGAAAAACTGTTTGCGACCCGTGTATTCCTTGAAGTGTGGGTCAAGGTTAAAGGCGGGTGGGCAGATGATGTTCGTTTCTTGAAGCAATTTGATTTATAAGCACCGGCTATGAAAGTCGAGGCACAACCGGCTTTTGTGCTGCACAGCCAGCCTTACAAAGAAACCAGCCTGTTGTTGGAATGTTTAAGCCGTGATTATGGTCGGGTGGCTTTAGTGGCCCGTGGCGCTCGGCGGCCTCGGGCAGAAATTCGCGGGCAGGTTTTACCGTTTGTGCCGTTGGTGGTCGATTGGTTTGGTAAAAGCGAACTGCGGACTTTGGCACAAGTAGAATGGCTCGGAGGGGTGCCACAGTTAAGCGGGTTGCCCTTGCTGTCTGGCTTTTATCTCAACGAGTTGTTGTTGCGATTGCTGGCGCGTGATGACCCACATGAAGCAGTATTCACTGCCTATCAACAAGCCATTATTGGGCTGGCCTGTGGTGAAATCGGCGCGGTGTCGTGGGTGTTGCGGCGTTTTGAATTGGCGTTGTTAACTGGCCTAGGATATGCCCCTAACCTCACCCACCAAGCTGGTGGTGTGATACCGATTGCGCCGGAACAACAATATTGTTTTATTGCCGGTCATGGGGCGGAACCGCTGCCGTTGGTGTTGCCGGTGGATCTCCCTGAAACGGGTTATCAATGTTTGGTTTCGGGTACCACGTTATTGGCGTTAGCACACGATCAATTACAACAGCGTTGGGTATTGCAAGAAGCCAAGGTTTTACTGCGTACTTTGCTTGATGCCGTATTGGGGACAGCGCCACTAACTTCCCGACGGGTGTTACATGCGGTACATGAGCCGCGTACGCGCGTGTGGCCGGTGATGCCGGCTTAATGTTTCTTTTTAAGAAGGGTTTGCCATGATTTTGCTTGGTGTGAATATCGATCATGTTGCTACTTTGCGACAGGCACGTGGCACACGTTATCCCAGTCCACTTGAGGCTGCTTTGGTGGCGGAATCGTCTGGTGCTGACTTAATTACGTTGCACTTGCGCGAAGACCGCCGCCATATTCAAGATCAAGATGTGAAATTGATGCGTGGGGCGATTAAAACGCGCATGAATTTAGAGATGGCACTGACGCCAGAGATGTTGGAACATGCGCTGGCCATCCGGCCGCAAGATGTCTGTTTGGTGCCAGAGAAGCGTGAAGAAATCACCACTGAAGGTGGGTTGGATGTGTTGGCACAATTTGATTTGATTCAAGACTATGTCAGCACTTTGCGTAAGGCCGGCATTCGTGTTTCGCTGTTTATCGATCCTGATGAAGAGGCCATTCGTGCTTCAGCAGAATCGGGGGCAACGGTGGTTGAATTGCACACTGGCCGTTACGCCGATGCCGAAGGGCATGATTTACCGCAACAAGAATTGAAGCGGATTCGCGTGGCTGCCCGTCGTGCAGCCGATTTGGGCTTGGTGGTGAATGCAGGTCATGGTTTGAATTATCACAATGTCGCACCTATTGCAGAAATTGCAGACATTGCAGAATTAAACATTGGTCACGCCATTGTTGCTCAAGCGTTATTCACTGGTTTTGCTCAAGCCGTACGCGATATGAAAACGTTGATGGTTGAGGCACGGCGGGGCGCGAAGTGATTTACGGTGTTGGTACTGATCTCACCGATCACCAACGCATTGCCGCCGTTTGGCAACGACACGGTGAACGGTTTGCCCGCCGCTTGCTGAGTGCGGTTGAGTTTGCTGAGTTTCTTTCACATCCACAGCCGGTGGCTTTTTTAGCCAAGCGTTGGGCGGCAAAAGAGGCGATTGGTAAGGCGACAGGGTTGGGGGTACGTGCGCCTTTCCTGTTACCGGCCATGTCGATTCAACGCGATCACCTTGGCAAGCCTGTTGTGGTGTTTGCCCCTGCAGCGGCGCAGTGGTTGGCTGAACGTCAGATTCAGCGTTGTCATCTTTCTCTCTCTGATGAAAAACAGCTGTCGCTAGCTTTTGTTGTCTTAGAAACGGACGAATAAACCGATGCCAATTTTATCTTTGCCACGCGGCCCTTTAATGTTGGATATTCAGGGCACCGAGCTACAAGCCCATGAACGCGAATTACTGTGTCACCCACAAGTCGGCGGGGTGATTTTGTTTCGGCGTAATTTTGTCTCGCCAGCACAAATTCGTGATCTGGTGGCAGAGATTCATGCGGTGCGATCTCCTGCTTTATTGGTGGCAGTCGATCATGAAGGTGGGCGGGTGCAACGCTTTTTATCCGGTTTTACGCATTTGCCGCCGATGCGGGTATTGGGGCAGTTATGGCAACAAACCCCTGAGCAGGCGCTGGTTTTGGCAGAGCAATGTGGCGAAGTGTTAGCGACTGAATTGCGTGCAGTGGGCGTCGATTTGAGTTTTACGCCGGTCTTAGATTTAGACTGGGGCCGTTCTGGGGTGATTGGCGACCGTTCTTTTGCTTTGCAGGCAAGCACGGTAACGGTGTTAGCACAGGCATTGATACGTGGCTTGGCTCGTGGCGGCATGGCGGCGTGTGGCAAACATTTCCCGGGGCATGGCTGGGTAGAAGCAGACTCTCATCATGCAATTCCAGTGGATGAGCGTGATTTTGCCACGATTGCAGCGGCGGATTTACAGCCTTTTTCTGCTTTGGCACAACAGGGTTTGGCTGCGGTGATGCCGGCCCATGTGGTATATCCGGCGGTTGATAATCAACCTGCTGGTTTTTCTGCTTTCTGGTTGCAACACATTCTGCGGCAACAATTGCGTTTTGAAGGCGTGATTTTCAGCGATGATTTGTGCATGGAGGGGGCTGCAGGCGCCGGTGGTGTGGTGGAACGGGCTGCGTTAGCTTTGCAAGCCGGTTGTGACATGGTGTTGGTGTGTAACCGTCCTGATTTGGCACAGACGCTTTTGAACGCATGGGGTGAACAGCGTGCGATTCCGTCTTCTTTAGCGCCGCGTTTGGCTGCGATGGCGGGGCAGTTGTCTATCGAAGCGGCACAGCAACGGTTAACCGAAGCAGACTTTATCGCGATGCAAACCACCGTCGCCGCCCTCGCCATTCCACCAGAGCAATTACGTTCTGGTGTGAAAGTGGGCGAGGCGCATTAGCGCCATTCAAGTTTTGTAGTCTGAGTTGATTATCTGTGAGTTGATTTTTCAAAATAACTGATCAACTCCGCTGCACTCGGGCAAGCCGGATGTTTTGCAGCATTTTCAATAGCAAAATGCCAATATTTAGTGATTCTCTTTGCAAAAGATATTTTTTGTCCAGGGCCACGCTTACCATTTTCAGCTGCAATTTCTTTTAATCTATCCCATGGCTTGCCCACTGTTTTCTCTGGCTCTGGCTCATAAAAATCTTGGGTGCCTAGCCAAGTATTCATCGCATCGGTATCTGCTAAATACCATGCTTCAAGTGCTTTGACAGCAATGAAAGCAAAGGTAACCTTGGTGTGTCTCACCCTTTGTCTAACCGTCTCGATGTGCAATTCATCTTCTAAATCAGTCAAAACATAAATAGCATCTACCTGTTTTTGTTCAAGTCGGCTAATAAATTCCTCAATATTTTGTGGTAGTAAATTACCCCCGCCTTCGGCATCGATAACTGGTGTTACCAGCTCATAACCATGTTTGTTCAAGAATGCCCTAAACTGTGGCGACTCAATAATAATTTTTTCACTACCCCCTTCAACAATAAAGCCTATTTTTTTACGTTCATTTGTTACCATGGTAAACCCCCATCAAATAGGTTTGTTAACCATGCTGTATCTAATGCAATTTTTTTCTTATCAATACCAGAGGTTTTAGCACTTTGAATTTGTGTTTTTCCGTCTTTTTTACTCACAAAATAAAGTTCCTCTACCTCCGAACTTCTCACAACTGATTCGCTATGAGTGGTGATGAACACAGGGTGCTGGGTAGAGGCATTTTCACGCATGAGTTGAACGAGTTCTGCGATAGCCTTCGGATGAATGCCACGCTCAGGTTCTTCAATGATGGTAATTCCATATTCCCGTGCGCGGCTTAGAATGGCAGTTAATATACATAAAGCGTAAATTGTACCATCTGATATTAGTGAAGCTGGAAATCGTGCCTTGGTGCCTTCTTCTTTAAATGTTATTACAGTTGAAGCATCCAGCCTTTGCTTCTCTGTTTTCACGTTTTCCATACCCGGAACGATGAGTTCGATCCACTCTAATACCTGTTCGCGAAAATCATCGTCTTTTTCAAGCACAGATAACATCGTTGCGATGTTTTTGCCGTTTGGATCAAGCGCTGTGGCATCGGCCGCAGCATTATCAGGTTCTTTTGCTGCAAACGGGTCAATACGGAAAACACAAATATTAGTCAGAAAGCGATAAAGTGCAGTATCGCTTAATAACATCATCGCTGACATTTCCTTAGGATAGCTTGTTAATTTTTGTAACCCCTCACGATCACCTAATTGGACTTGAGGTTCACTGGAGTTTTTACGATCAATCAATATGCTACCATTGACTTTTAAACTTTCTTGGATTTCTGGTAAGTTTTCTAGCGATCGGATCGTTAAGTCATAATGATAGTGCACACTGTTTATATCTATTTCTAGTGTGAATGACATCGTTGTCCGTTGCTCTTTGCGAAACTTGAAACAGTGAATTTGGTTAAACCCACCAAACTCACGAACCGCTTGAACAACCCCTCGTTTTATAACTGCACCAAGGAATGCAAGTGCATCAACTAAGTTGCTTTTTCCTGAGCCATTTGCACCTGCTAACACCAGAAAGGGTGAACTATTACCAAGCTTAATATGTGCAATACTTTTAAAACCTTTGATCTCTAGCTTATGTATATTCATTGTTATTCCTTGTAAGGATACTATGAGTAAAGCACTATTTTTCCATGATTTACCTTTAACCGATTATAAAAATATCGTTAGGTAAATAAATTGGCATTTTTTATGGTGGTTAATAAAACATTTTTCTCAAATTTATTCGAGGGTAGCACCGAAGCTGACCATATCGATAGACTGAAACCTAATCGGCTTGCGACTATCCTTCTTCATCCCACCTCCGCAAAATAGCGAGTTTTTCCGCAATTTTTATTTCCAGCCCCCTTGGTACAGGTTGATACCAATTCGGTGCGGCCATCCCGTCAGGGAAATAATTTTCCCCTGCAGCATAAGCATTGGGTTCATCATGCGCATAGCGGTACTCATGGCCATAACCCAGTTCTTTCATTAATTTCGTTGGCGCATTGCGTAGATGAACGGGGACTTCTCGGCTTTTATCCTGCTTTACAAAAGCCTTGGCCTGATTGTAAGCCACATACCCCGCATTACTCTTTGCGGCGACAGCTAAATAAATCACTGCCTGCGCTAATGCCAACTCTCCCTCAGGACTGCCTAAACGCTCAAAAGTGGTGGCGGCATCGTTGGCAATTTGCATCGCTCTTGGATCGGCCAGCCCAATATCCTCCCACGCCATCCGAATAATCCGCCGCGACAAATACTTAGCATCGGCCCCACCATCTAACATTCGAGTTAACCAATACAAGGCGGCATCGGGATTAGAGCCGCGTACTGACTTGTGTAAAGCCGAAATTTGGTCGTAGAAAAACTCGCCCCCTTTATCAAATCGGCGGGGGGTGAGGGTTAAGGCGTGGTGGATAAACTCCGCATCAATATTGCGAATCCCTGCTGCTTGTGCTGCTGTGGTACATTGCTCAACCAAATTGAGCAATTTCCTGCCATCACCATCGGCATACGCAACCAGCGTAGTGCGTGCGACTTCATCCAAAATCAAATCCGGCATAGCTATGTGTTGGGCGCGGGCTAACAGCTGTTGCAATTCATCGTCAGTTAACGATTGCAAAACATAGACTTGTGCCCGCGACAGCAAAGCCGAGTTCACTTCAAATGAGGGATTTTCGGTGGTGGCGCCGAGTAGAGTGATTAAGCCACTCTCGGTATAAGGCAACAGGGCATCTTGTTGCGACTTATTAAAACGGTGAATTTCATCAACGAATAAAATGGTTTTTTTATTCTGTTGCCGATAGTGTTCGGCTTGTTCCATTGCTGCACGAATCTCTTTGACACCCGAAAACACCGCCGAGAGTGCAATAAACTCTGCCTCAAAAGCATGGGCAGTCAGTCTGGCCAAGGTAGTTTTACCCACCCCGGGCGGCCCCCAAAAAATCATCGAGTGCAGTTTTCGTGCTTGAAAAGCCAACCGTAACGGTTTACCTGCACCAAGCAAATGCGATTGCCCAATGACCTCGTCCAGATGTCGTGGGCGCATTCGCTCGGCTAACGGTAGCGTGGTTGAGGAAGGGGTTTCGAATAAATCCATTTTCACATCGCAAAAAAAGACCCGCTGTGCTGACACAGCGGGCCTGATACCACAAAAAAATCACAAGGCAGCGACGATTTTAATTTCGACTTTCCATGCTGGATTGGCTAATTTCGCCTCGACGGTGGCGCGTGCTGGGCTGTGACCAGCCGGTACCCACGCATCCCATGCCCGATTCATCGCATCATAATCAGCCAAATCAGCTAAAAAAATAGTTGCATCGAGAATACGGGTTTTATCGGTGCCCAGTTGCGCTAACACATTATCGATTAACGATAAGACTTCTGCCGTCTGCTCCTCGGCGTCGCGGCTGGTGTCTTCTGGTACTTGGCCTGCTAAGAAGGCCATCCCATTGAATACCACGGCCTCGGATAAGCGTGCACCGGGTAATAAACGTTGAATAGACGACATCCCTTTTCTCCCCGATTAAGCCACTGCCGCAACGGCACGCAAACGTAACGAGAACTCGCGTAATTGGGCAATCCCAGATGCTTCGGCCCGAGCGCACCAATCTTGTAACTCTTTAAGCAATTGCTCTTTGGTCAAATTCGAGCGTTCCCACAGCCGAGATAATTCTTGCCGCATGGAATAAATGGTCTGTAACACTGGGCTTTGCTCTAACAACTGATCTAACTGTGAGCGTTCTTGTGCTGGAATGTCTTTGCCATCTTGTTTCAGCCACACTTTCATTTGCCGCGTCATATTGCCTTGCATCTCTGGCAATTTACCGCGCAAGCTGCTCAATTCTTCTTCATAAGCCGATTTGAGCGATTTTGCGTATTGCGCTGCCACTGCATAACGATTGGCGATAATGGCGTGTAAAGTGTCCAAATCGAGATGGGATTTCACTTCGCCATGCAGTAATTTAGGTGCCACACGGCGGACTTTGGCGAGGCCGATCATTTCCATGATGCGGATATACATCCAGCCAATATCAAACTCGAACCATTTGTAAGACAGTTTGGCCGAAGTGCCGAAGGTGTGGTGATTGTTATGTAACTCCTCACCACCGATTAAAATGCCCCACGGGAAAACATTGGTAGCGGCATCTTCGTTTTCGAAATTACGGTAGCCCCAATAGTGACCAATCCCATTCACCACACCGGCAGCCCAAAACGGAATCCATGCCATTTGTACCGCCCAGATGGTTAAACCAATCGGGCCGAACAACAAGACATCAATGACTGCCATCAGGACAATCCCTTTGCCATTGTGTTTGGTGTAGATATTGCGCTCTAACCAATCATCAGGGGCACCGTGGCCAAATTTATCCATGATAGATTGATCTTTGCAGGCGACACGATATAACTCGGCCCCTTCCCACATCACTTTTTTGATCCCGAGCACTTGTGGGCTATGTGGATCATCCGCTGTTTCGCAGCGTGCATGATGTTTACGATGAATGGCCGCCCACTGTTTGGTAATCATCCCCGTCGTCAACCATAACCAGAAGCGGAAAAAATGGCTTGGGATGGGATGCAAGTCGAGCGCACGATGGGCTTGATGACGATGCAGATAAATGGTTACTGCCGCGATGGTGATATGAGTTAATCCCAATGCCACCAATACATAGCCCCACCAGGGTAGGTCGATCAGACCTTCGAGGAACAACATGGGCGGTACATCCTTCATTTTTTAACCAAAATACTATCTTAACAGATGCAGCCATCGACTTGGCACTGTTAGATGTGGCTTGTTTGATCGTTGTCTGGGTGACAGGCCGCGATAGCAGAAAAGTCGTAGAAAAACACGATTTGATGAGCAATGGTGCTAAGATTCTTGCCACGGCAAATACTGATGGAATAGAAATAGTGAGTAAGCAAACATGGCGGCTCGCTGCGGCTGGAGTGGCTCTGTCAGCTCTGTGCTATGCAGGGGCAGCGTATTGGACAGGTTTAAAAGCAGAAGAAACCTTGTTAGAACAACACCGTATGGTGGCTGGGTTGCCTTTATTTACTGTGCAATCGCATGACTATCAGCGTGGTTGGTTTAGCTCTAGCGAAAAAACCGAGTTGGTGCTCAACCGTAAGTTGTTCGAACCCTATCTCAATATTTTGCCCGAACAAGCAAGAGGGATGTTAGACGCCAAAATTGTCTATACCCACCACATCAAACATGGCCCTTTACCTGGCCTGACCGATTTCGACCTACGTCCCGCACGCGCGTTAGTCAGCACTGAATTTATTATGAGTGATGCGACGCGCAAAACGCTGAGCAAGTTTTTTGGTGATGCCGACCCGATTACCCTAACCAATCGTCTGTACTTCTCCGGTGGTGGTGAACTGCAGGTGGCTATTCCCAAATTTGACTACGAAGAAACCCTCTCTGGCGTCAAAATTCGTTGGGGCGGTTTTCATGGCAAAGTAGACTATGCCTCGGGTTATCAGCAATACCAAATCGATGCGCGTTTACCGGGTTTAGAAGTGGATGCAGCGATCAAAGGTCACGTTGAATTTAAAAACGTGGCGTTTGTGTCAGAGACCACACCCGGCAAAACCGGCGTCGATATTGGTAATAGCGAATTAACGATAGAGAACATCCAACTTGATTCACGAGAAAGTGTACCTTACGAAATTCGTCTGAATGAGTTGGTGTATTTGTTGACGCGGATTCGGGTGGGTGAATTTATCAATCCTTCCGGTGAAATCAAACCATCGAAAGCTGAACTGAAAAAGCTGCGCTATCGTGTTAACACGGAAGAAGATGGAGAATTTGTTAACACCCGTGGTCGCTTTGATTTCGCCAGTTTGATGATCAATAAAACCACGGTGGGCCCGTTAGAGCTGGATGTATCAGCAAACCATTTACATGGCCCCACGTTGGTTAAACTTGACAAAGCCCTGTCCGCGATTCCATTTGAAGGCAAAGACCCTGCTGAATTGCGCCGCACTTATGTTGATACCGTATTGCGTGAGGGTGCACCGCTGTTGAAGCAAGACCCGATTGTTAAAGTCAATACGCTGAAATTACAGCTACCAGATGGCGTCGTTGATGTCAGTGGTCAGGTGGCGTTAAAGGCGGTGCAAGACGCGGACTTACACAAAGCCCTCGATTTTCTGACCAAGGTTCATGCCGACGCCAAATTAAGTCTGCCACGTCAAACGCTAGAAGATCTGGTGGTGGCGCAGGCGCGTAATTTGTTTATGGTCGATGAACGGGCAGAAAATCCGCCTAGCGTGCAAGAAATTGATGACTTGGCGAAAAGCCTGTTTTCGAGTCAATTGCTGCAATGGCGAGAGCAGGGCTATGTTGTTATCAGAGGTGGGCAGATTGATACTGCGCTAACGTGGGATGGCCAGCAGCTGACGGTGAATAAACAACCCATTAGCCTGCCTTGGCAAGAGCCAGAGCCTGAACCCGAACCTGATACATCATCAGCACCACAAGATGCCGCAGCAGACGCGAAGAAACCCTCTTAAGTCTGACGCTTGATAATCCTGTGCTCTGCCCTCATCCGGTAGAGCACGTTTTATTTGTTGGCGCGCGGCGTTCAGTTGCTGCGCGCCTTTCTGTTACACTGTACCATTTTCAGCTGACCTACCGTCGGATCATTATGCTTACTCTGTTCAATACCCTGTCCCGTCAAAAAGAAGTTTTTCGTCCTATTACACCCAATCAAGTGCGGATGTATGTCTGTGGTATGACAGTCTATGATTATTGCCACTTAGGTCATGCTCGGGTGATGGTGGTTTTTGATATGGTGGCGCGTTGGTTGCGTGCTGCAGGTTATCAAGTCACCTATGTTCGTAACATTACCGACATCGACGACAAAATCATTAAGCGAGCACTCGAAAATCAAGAGTCGATCCATGATTTAACTGCCCGTTTTATCCAAGCGATGAACGAAGATGCTGATGCCCTTGGTGTGTTACGACCAGACCATGAGCCGAAAGCCACCGAGTTTGTTGGCCAAATGCATCAACTGATTGCGGCACTGATTGAAAAAGGCTTGGCGTATTGTGCCCCGAATGGCGATGTGTATTATGCGGTGCGTAAATTTTCTGGTTACGGCAAGTTGTCTGGTAAAAGTTTAGAAGACTTGCGCGCAGGTGAACGGGTGGACGTCGATCCCAATAAACAAGATCCGTTAGATTTTGTGTTGTGGAAAGCTGCCAAAGCGGATGAACCGAGCGAGGCAAAATGGGCCTCGCCGTGGGGTGATGGCCGTCCGGGTTGGCATATCGAATGTTCAGCCATGAGCTGCCATCATTTAGGCGATCACTTCGATATTCACGGTGGCGGGGCAGATTTACAGTTTCCTCACCATGAAAATGAAATTGCACAAAGCGAGGGCGCACATGGCCACGCTTATGTGAATTACTGGATGCACAATGGCTTTATTCGGGTGGATAACGAAAAAATGTCGAAATCACTCGGCAATTTCTTCACCATTCGCGAAGTGCTAGAAAAATTTGATGCCGAAGTCGTGCGCTTCTTTATTTTGCGTGCACACTACCGCAGCCAATTAAACTACTCTGATGCCCATTTAGAGGATGCTAAAGGGGCTTTAACCCGTCTTTACACCGCATTAAAACCTTTCTCGGTTGCTGAGTTGACAGCGGAAATCGATTGGCAACAACCGTATGCCCAGCGTTTCCAAGCTGCAATGAATGATGACTTCAATACTGTTGAAGCGATGGCGGTGTTATTTGAATTGGCCGGAGAGGTCAATCGGACTGGATCGGCTGCTTTAGCCAGTGTACTGCGTGCTTTGGCGGGCGTATTGGGTTTATTGCAACGCGGACCGTTGGCTTTTCTGCAAGGTGGACAAGAAGCTGGCGATTGGGACGCTGGACGTGTCGAAGCGGCGATTGTGGCGCGACGTGAAGCAAGAGCCGCAAAGAATTGGGCAGAATCTGACCGCATCCGTGATGAATTATTGGCGGCGGGGATTTTGTTGGAGGATGGCCCTCAAGGAACCACTTGGCGGCGAGTTTAACGCTGTTTTACCTTGTCAATCGGTCAAGGCTCAAGGATAATGCTGGGTTTTCAAAGCGGTATAGGCACAACCCCTATACCCGAAACCCCAAAGGAAAATCATGAAATCCGGTATCCATCCTGAATACACCGATCTGAAAGTGACTTGCTCTTGCGGCAACGCTTTTGTGACCAAATCGACCATGCGCAAAGAAAGCTTCCACGTTGAAGTGTGCTCCGAGTGCCACCCTTTCTACACAGGTAAACAGAAAGTGGTTGACACCGCAGGTCGTATCGACAAGTTCAAACAGAAGTTCGGCAAGTTCGCGCGTTAATCTCTGCGCGTCTCCGCAAAAAAAGGCAGCGCAGGCTGCCTTTTTTTTCGCCTGTCCATTTTGGATCACGTGGTGCTGTTATGTTGACCTACACTCCTCCCCGCCCACCCGAAGCCGAACGACCTACAGAAAAACCGTGGTTGTTGCTCTTATTGTGTTTTGTTTGGTTATGGCCTGGCATCTTGGGGCACGATCCGTGGCGACCGAATGAACCGTATGTGGTTGGTATCGTGCAATCGATGCTAGAAACAGGGAATTGGTCGGTACCAAGCATTGTCGGGGTGCCTTACTTAGAAACGCCCCCGCTCTATCATTGGCTGGCTGCATCGCTGGTTTCGTTATTGTCGCCGTGGTTGTTGTCTGCTCACGATGCTGCGCGGATTGCTACACCTTTATTGATGTCGCTGGCGCTGTGGTGTGTGGGATTGGCAGGACGAGATTTAATTGGGCGTCGCCATGGCCGCAGTGCGGTGATGATCTTGATTGGTTGTCTGGGTCTTATGACGTGGGGCCATGAGCTGTCTCCTGATGTTGGGTTGTTCACCGGATTTTGTCTTGGCTTTTATGCCCTTGCCCTCGGTATTCGACAGGGCTGGTTAGCCGGTTTGTGGTTGGGCTTAGCGAGCGTATTGATTATGTGGTGTGCTAGCCTGTTAGAGCTGGCGTTGATTTGGATGGTGGCGTTGACGCTGCCTGCGTTTAGGGCATGGCGTGGTGGAGAATATCTCAAAACCTTATTAGTGGCACCGGTGGTGGCTTTGCCATTGCTATTGTGTTGGCCCTTGTTGTTACACAAAGCCAGTCCAGCATTATTTG
This sequence comes from Aquaspirillum soli, assembly GCF_054781915.1. Taxonomy (NCBI): domain Bacteria; kingdom Pseudomonadati; phylum Pseudomonadota; class Betaproteobacteria; order Neisseriales; family Aquaspirillaceae; genus Aquaspirillum; species Aquaspirillum soli. The sequence goes on from NZ_BAAGTM010000003.1 coordinate 146,139, forward strand.
AACAATGGTGGTTGCAACATGCGTTGGGACCATTTAACGGTTTTGGCCGCTTAGATGTTCTGCATGAATTCGGTTATTACCTCAAACTTTTCCCGTGGTTTACATGGCCGGCGTGGCCATTAGCGGCATGGGCGGTGTGGCAACGCCGTCACCGTTTAGATGAGCCTGTCACACAGCTCTCGTTATTGTTTTTCACGGTGTTGTTATGTCTGCTGACCTTGTCTCCTCGCCAAACCCAAGCCTTGGCATTGCCGTTGTTATTGCCCTTGGTGATGTTGGCCGCCAGCGAGTTGGATTCGTTACGGCGTGGTGCAGCCTCTTTTCTGAATTGGTTTGGTTTAATGACCTTTGGCCTGCTAGGCGCATTTATGTGGGTGGGTTGGGGGGCAATGAATTTTGGCTGGCCAACAAAATTGGCCGAGCGTTCACATTTCTTTAGTCCGGCGTATCAGCCACACATTAACTGGCCTTTTCTGATCTTGGGTATTGCCGCAAGTTTGACATGGGTGTGGGCGGTGACACGCCGGCATGTGCGTGGTCGTCAAGCAGTGACCAATTGGGCAGCGGGGGCAACTTTGGTATGGGGATTGGGTATGACGCTGTGGTTGCCGTGGTTTGATGCACAAAAAAGCTATCGTTCGACGGCGTTGGCAATGCAAGCGGCGATTCCATCCGATGCCAACTGTGTGGCCACCGCCTCCACTCATTATGTCCAACGGGCATTGTGGTATTACTTTGCCGGTATTCGGCTGTTGCCGACAGAACAAACCGCAGGTGCTGCGTGTCAGTATCGGATGGTGATGCACTATCGTGCTGATTATCAACCCTCACCCTCGTGGGAAATTATCTGGCAAGGCAACCGCCCCGGTTCGCGGCGTGAGTTTTACTTTTTATTGAAAAAACAATAGGTTGTTTTATGGCGTGGATTTATTTGTTGTTGGCTGGGGTATGTGAAATTGGCTGGCCGTTGGGCTTAAAGTTGTCACAAACCACGCCGTATAAATGGCCGTGGATTGGCTTTGCGGTCGCGGCAATGACCGCCAGTGGTTATTTTTTGTGGTTAGCGCAACGCACCATTCCAATTGGCACTGCCTATGCGATCTGGACCGGAATTGGTGCGGTGGGCGCGTTCATCGTTGGTATCGCTTTTTTTAAAGACAGTGCCAATCTATGGCGGATTCTGTCTGTGTTGTGCATTGTGATTGGGATTGTTGGCTTAAAGCTATCGCATAGTGAATAAGCCTGTTTTTTGTCAAAATAGTTTAATTTCATCTAAACCTACTGTTCTGTTGTGAGCAGTAGGTTTTTTTTAGGGCTAATTGTACGTTTTTGCAACAAAACGTACATTTTCGCGACATTCCCGCCTAGTGGAACTATTGTTCCATGCACCTTTCATGCTAAGTTAACAATGCCAAGTTAAGCTGTACGGCTTTAAAACTATTGACCTTATTGAATCTGACCTGTTCCGTAAACCCAAGCGGGACGAGTCTCAAATCTTGTCAATCATACTTAATTGTACGAATTGGCCCAAAAATGGGCACAAACAAGGTAGCGAAACTGCTTCGAGCAGGATGTTAAGACACACAAAAACCATAAAGGGGGAGTCATGACTCAACGTATCGCACTTGTAACAGGTGGCATGGGTGGCATTGGAACAGCAATTTGTAAAATGCTGGCTGATGCTGGGATGACCGTCGTGACAACATTCAGCCGTCCTGGTAAAGAACAGGATTGGCTGGCAAACATGAAAGAACAGGGCTACCACTTTCACGCTTATCAGTGCGATGTGGGTGATTTTTCGTCATGTGCTGAGATGGTGTCGAAAGTGCAAGCAGAAGTCGGCGCAATTGATGTGTTGGTGAATAATGCCGGTATTACCCGCGACGGCACGTTCAAACGGATGGATAAAGATAGCTGGGATGCGGTGATTCGCACCAATCTGGACTCGCTGTTCAATATCTGTAAACCGATTGTGGATGGGATGGTTGAGCGTGGTTTTGGCCGTGTGATCAATATTTCCTCCATCAATGGCCAAAAAGGTCAATTTGGCCAAACCAACTATTCCGCCGCCAAAGCTGGTATGCACGGTTTTACGATGGCCTTGGCGCAAGAAGTGGCGAAAAAAGGGGTCACAGTCAATACCATCAGCCCCGGCTATATTGCCACTGAGATGGTGATGGCGGTGCCGGAAGATGTACGCAATAAGATCATTGCCAATATCCCTGTGGGTCGCCTCGGTAAACCAGAAGAAATTGCCTCTTTGGTGGCTTATATGGCGTCTGATGCAGCGGGCTTTATGACTGGTGCTAACGTGGCTATCAATGGCGGTCAACACATGATGTAACTGTTTTACATTCTCCTGTGAATGATAAGCGCGTGTTAGAGTATGCCTCAGCACGCGCTTTTTTTAACCCAATGAGAGCCGAGGATAGTATGAGTCAAGACTTCAACCCAACCGACCCCTTTGCCCTGCTACGTCAATTTTGGCCCGGCGGGACAGTGAATCCTTTGCACGCTTTGCAACAATTTATGCCGCCGATGAGCGAAGCAGAATTGGATCGGAAACTGGCCGAACTGCGCGTGATTGAGAATTGGCTGACCATGAATTTGGGCATGATTACCATGCAGGTTCGTGCATTAGAAGCACAACGCAATGCGTTGGCTGCGCTGAAACCGAAAGAGAATAGCTAAGTCATCCATGCTGCAAAGCGGCTGTACGACAGCGCCAAGTCTGTTAATCTTCGTCTATCGCTTCTTTGCCAAGGAAAAAAATAAGATGGTCATGTCAAAACGCATGTGGCAAACCACGATGACCGCAACGATGATGGGCTTGACGTTGGGCGCGTGTACTACCCCGCTGGCAACACAACAAGTCAAAATACAGGGTGAGCGCGGGGTTTGGATCAATGAATCAGCACTCGAAACATTGTCCACTGCGACAACCCTGCAAGGGACGTTGCCTGTTCACGAAACACTAGAACTGCGGTTCCACCCTTCCGCCCCACAAGTGTTATTGAGTACCGCCAAACATAATCTCAGCTTGGCTTACCAACGTGATTTCAGTGGTCGTGTTACTGTGTCGGCGATGGGTGAACACCCACAAGAGGTTTTTGTGCCTCTGGCGAATGGCAAATATCAACGTTTGCGTGATAATGCTTTGTTTATTAAAGTGAATCCTGATGAAGCATCACCATTTCGCAGTCTACTGAATCAAATGTGGTTCCAAGGCAGCTATCGTGTACTGACTCCTTCTGGCCAAGCGACACCCCAACAAGTCCGCTTTTTACCTGATGGACGGGTTGAAGGTGCGGCACGCTTTACCCGTTATTCCCTTTGTTTAGCGGATGAATGTCCAAAAATGGAACACGGCAACAGCATTGCGCTATTTGATGGCGAACAGTGGCAACAGATGGCGATTGAAAAGGGCAATATCGGTCATTACACCTTATTATCTCTCCATCGCGTGTCCACCGCTGGCGATCAGCCTGCCTACGCGCCAACATCGCCTTATCTCCAACTGGCACCCCTCAGCAAATAGTGCGTTCTGCGCCGAGGTGGGTGGAGTATTTAGGATGAACAACTGAGATGGATGCCCTGCGCCCACGCCGGTGGGTGGGCAAAATAGGCCTCATATTCCTCTTGTTCAGCATACGGTTGTTGTAACAGATGGGCGAGGCGTTGTAGCTCACTGTCATCTTGATGTTGTTCTAGTTGCTGGATGGCCTGTTCTGCCATGTAGTTTCGCAGGATATATTTGGGATTGGCCGCCAGCATCATGGTTTGCCGTTCAATCGCAGACAGGTTCTGTTGTTGTAAGCGTTGCTGATAGCGCTGTGCCCATTGATCAAAGGCGACACGATCGACAAACTCATCTCGAACTGGGCCGGCAGCCTCTGCGTTCACAAAATAGGCTAGCAGGCGGTGGGCACGAGTGTAGTCTGCGCCTTGCTCAGCCAACAAAGTCAGCCATGTTTCAACTAAAGCCGCATCGTCGGGTTGCCATTCGCGTAATCCCAATTTGGCGGCCATATTCTGTTGCCAAGCCTGTTGATAATGCGCTTCATATTGTCCGAGTACCGCCAGCGTGGTGTCCTTACCGATCAGATCGATTAAAGCTTGACCAAGACAATATAAATTCCACAGGCCAATGCGCGGTTGTTGTGAGAAAGCATAGCGCCCATGATCGTCGGAGTGATTGAATACCTGATCGGGTACATAGCGGTCGAGAAAACCATATGGCCCATAATCCAACGTCAGCCCAGCAATCGACATATTGTCGCTATTCATCACGCCATGCACAAAACCCACCGCCTGCCATGCCGCCATAAGCTCTGCTGTACGTAATACCACGCATTGCAATAAAGCTTCATAGGGATTGGCGGCAGATTGACAGTCGGGATAGCTCTGTTCAATCACAAAATCTGCCAATATTTTTAATAAAGCAGTTTCACCACGCCAATACAACACCTCAAACGAACCAAAGCGGATAAAACTCGGGGCAACACGGCACACCACTGCTGTCGGTTCCCAGCGTTCACGCCGTGCCAACTGGGACGATCCAAATAAGGCAAGGGCGCGGGTGGTGGGGATGCCTAACCCGTGCATGGCTTCCGAGGCCAGATATTCGCGGATGCTAGAACGCAAGACAGCTCGACCATCAGCCCCACGTGAAAACGGGGTGGGGCCGGCGCCTTTAAGCTGTAACTCTGCATATTGGCCATTGGCGACAGCCAATTCGCCAAGCCATAATGCGCGGCCATCGCCAAGTTGTGGCACATACACCCCAAATTGATGACCTGCATATAAAGCGGCCAGTGGCTCACTGCCAACAAGATGGCCGTCTCCAGCTAAGGCGGCGAGGGTTGCCGGTTGCTGTTGCCATGCTTCAATTTGTAGTTGTTGTGCCAGCGGTTGATTCCATAGCAACAAACGGCTGTCCGAGAGTGGCGTTGCTTTCACTCGAGCGAACAGCGCATCTGGTAGACGAGCAAAGCGGTTGATAAATTGAGCCATGATGATTTTCTAAGATGAGGACGTTGCCATGCCTAAGACTTTTGCCAAATAGTGACCGGTGTGGCTGTTGCGAATGGTGGCGACCTGTTCTGGTGTGCCATTTGCAAGGATGGTTCCCCCTCCCGCGCCCCCTTCTGGCCCAAGATCGATAATCCAGTCAGCTGTTTTAATCACATCCAGATTGTGTTCAATCACTAACACCGTGTTGCCATGTTCACGCAAACGATGCAGTACCTTGAGCAACAAATCGATATCATGGAAATGCAAACCCGTGGTGGGCTCGTCCAAGATATACAGGGTTCGACCGGTATCGCGTTTCGAGAGTTCCAATGCCAACTTAACCCGTTGCGCTTCGCCTCCAGATAGTGTGGTGGCAGATTGTCCCAGCCGGATATAGCCCAAACCGACATCCATCAAAGTTTGTAATTTACGGGCAACAGTCGGCACGGCAGCAAAAAAGGCCAGTGCCTGTTCCACTGTCATTTGCAACACTTCATCAATGGTTTTGCCTTTGTATTGCACATCTAATGTTTCACGGTTGTAGCGTTTACCATGACACACATCACAGGGGACATAGATATCGGGTAAGAAGTGCATTTCAACGCGAAGCACACCATCCCCTTGGCACGCCTCACAACGTCCCCCTTTGACATTAAACGAGAAGCGGCCCGGGCCATAGCCACGTTCGCGGCTCATGGGCACGCCAGCAAACAATTCGCGAATTGGGGTAAATAAACCGGTGTAAGTGGCTGGATTGGAGCGCGGCGTGCGGCCAATCGGCGATTGGTCAACGTTAATGACCTTATCAAAATGTTCTAAGCCAGTGATGTCTTGATAAGGCGCGGCTTCGGTTTGGCTATTGTGGAGGTGATGCGCGACAGCGTGATAGAGCGTATCGTTGATCAGCGTAGATTTGCCAGAACCCGACACGCCAGTGACACAAACAAACAAACCGACCGGCAACGTCAAATCAACCTGTTTTAAGTTATTGCCGCTGGCGCCATGAATTTTTAACACGTTTTCTGTGGGCGCGCGGCGTTGTGTAGGAATCGGAATACTGCGCCGACCGGATAAAAAAGCACCCGTAATAGAATCGGGGTGGTTGGCGACCGTTTCTGGGTGGCCAGCCACTAAAATGTGCCCACCATGCTCACCGGCACCGGGCCCCATATCCACCACAAAATCAGCGGCACGAATCGCATCTTCGTCATGCTCCACCACAATCACGCTGTTGCCCAAATCGCGCAACCGCATCAATGTCGTTAATAGACGGTCGTTATCCCGTTGATGTAGGCCTATTGATGGTTCATCTAACACATACATCACCCCCGTTAATCCCGAACCAATTTGGCTGGCGAGGCGAATGCGTTGTGCTTCTCCACCAGACAAAGTGTCGGCGGAGCGTTCTAGCGAGAGATAATCGAGACCCACATTCACCAAAAAACCGAGGCGGTCGGCGATTTCTTTGACAATTTTGCTGGCGATGGTTTGTTTGTGGCCAATCAACTGCAACTGTTCAAACCAAGCGAGGGTATTTTTTAATGGCCATTGATTGATTTGATGGAGGGTTTGGCCCCCCACTTCGACATAGCGTGCTTCTTTGCGTAACCGCGACCCTTGGCAGCTCGGGCACACTTGGCTGTTTTGATATTTGGCGAGTTCTTCGCGCACTGCACTAGATTCTGTTTCGCGATAGCGACGTTCAAAGTTAGAGACAATGCCTTCGAACGGATGACTGCGAGAAAAACGTGTGCCACGTTCATTGAGATACGTAAACGCAATCTCCTCGTGCCCAGAACCATACAGCACCACATGTTGCACGGCCTCGGGGAGGTCTTCAAAAGCCGTTTCTAAATCAAACTGATAGTGTTCTGCCAGATTTTGTAGCATCTGAAAATAAAATTGATTGCGGCGGTCCCATCCCTTAATTGCCCCAGCAGCCAAGCTGAGACTAGGGTGAGCAACAATCCGTTTGGGATCAAAAAAACTCATGTGCCCCAGCCCATCACAACTGGGACACGCGCCCATCGGATTGTTAAAACTGAATAAGCGTGGTTCTAATTCTGGTAAGGAATAGCTGCAAACCGGACAGGCGAACTTGGCAGAGAACCAGTGTTCCTTTCCACTCTCCATTTCAACGGCAATTGCTCGTCCTTCGGCATGGCCGAGTGCCGTTTCAAACGACTCTGCCAACCGTTGCTGATTATCAGCACGGACTTTTAAACGATCAATGACCACTTCAATGGTATGTTTGCGATTTTTTTCCAGTTTTGGGATAGCGTCGATGTCATACACTTCGCCATCAACCCGTACCCGTACAAAACCTTGGGCGCGTAATTCTTCAAATAAATCGTGATTCTCTCCCTTTTTACCCATGACGACTGGCGCCAAAATCATCAGTTTGGTGTCTTCTGGTAAGGACAACACATGGTCAACCATCTGGCTGACAGTTTGGGAAGCCAGCGGTTGCCCGTGGTCGGGACAAACTGGGGTGCCTACACGGGCAAACAACAGGCGTAGATAATCGTGAATTTCGGTAACCGTACCGACGGTTGAGCGGGGGTTGTGGCTGGTGGCTTTTTGTTCAATGGAAATGGCCGGCGACAGACCTTCAATCAAATCGACATCCGGCTTTTCCATCATTTGCAGGAATTGACGGGCATAGGCAGAGAGGGATTCTACATAGCGGCGTTGACCCTCGGCATAGAGCGTATCAAAAGCGAGCGAAGATTTGCCCGAGCCAGAAAGACCCGTCATCACAATCAGCTGGTGACGCGGCAAGTCCAAGTCAACATTTTTCAGATTGTGCGTACGCGCACCACGAATACGGATAAAGTCGGTCATGTCCAAGGCCAGCAGTACAGAAAACCCATCACTATACACCGCCCTCTTGTCAGTTCGCGAGTTGCGTGATGTGTATTATTTTGTAAGTCCTGTTTTTAGACCAGTTAGGAAAAAGCGGATTAAATCCGAAAGGTTTTGATGGATGTTTGTAGATTTTCTGCCATCTGACCTAGATCCTGTGTGATTCGGTTGACATCATAAGCTGCTAGAGTATTCACATTTGCTTTGGTGACAATGTCAACAATGTGTTCGGCGATCATCTTGCTTTCAACCGCTTGTTGCTGTGCAACATGGTTTAACACTTCTAATCCATCGAGTGAATGCTGTGCGCTGATACGTAGTTCATTAAGAGGGCTGACAATTGAGCGAATAAGTTGATTTCCTCGCTCCATACTAACCCTGCCTGTTTCAATATCATAAGCTGCTTGCGCTATTTGTTCGGTAATAATTATGATTACACGATCAATTTCATGAGTTGCAGTTGCTGTTCGATTAGCTAGTTTTCGTACCTCGTCAGCAACAACTGAAAATCCTCGTCCACTTTCTCCTGCGCGTGCTGCTTCAATTGACGCATTTAGTGCAAGTAAATTAGTTTGATCAGCAATTTCTTTAATCACTGATACTGTGTTTGCAACACTCTTTGCATTTTCATCCAGAGTTCCAACTGATTTGGCAGATGCAGAAACTGTTTCGGTGGTTTTAGCAATTTCATCAGCAGCAATAACAATATCGTTAGCACCTTGTTTAGCCATATCAACAGCAAAGAGAGCTGTTTTACGAACATTTTCCACTTGTTCAGCCATGCTTGTGACGCCACTCGCTAAATGGCTAATTGAACTTTGAATTCTATGGGCAAGTTCCTGTTGTTCAGTCGAACCTGTGGTTACCTGCAATGCTGGAATTTGCAGGTTTTTTTCCGCTAGACTAACTGCATCTGCACCGTGATGAATTGATTTAATGACCTCTCTTAATCGTTGACGCATATTTTCCATATCGAGTAGTAGATAACCAATTTCGTCTTTAGTTATTGTGACTATTTTAGTTTCTAGATCTCCATTTGCGATTCTGGATACTGCAGCAACTGCACTATTCATTGGTGAGGTGATGCTTTTTGTCATGAAAAAGGCCATGACTAATCCCAAACTTGTGGCAGCTATGCTTATTAATATTACTAATTGTTTAGCTGACAATGCAGCATCGGCTGATGCTGTCTGTCGAGCTATCATCGATTGATATTGTGATAATGATAAGTGTGAAGTTTCTGCCAATAGAGCATTTAGGCTATCTCTAGTTCTTCCTGCCATTCTCTGAATTGCACCAGCACGATTACCTGACTCTATTTCTTCAACAGTGATACTGAATTCTCTTTCATATTCAGCTCGTAAATGGGTAAGTTGATTAAGTAATTTGGTATCATCTTTATGAGTGAGTAAAGGAACTAATCTTTCTAATGCATGATCAATTGCGGCATTATGAGTGTCAATTTCTTGATAAGTTTTGACTCGTAGTTCACGATCATCAAGAATAAAAAGTAGAGTAAGGCGTCCAGCAGCGCTTTCTGCATGAAGATTGATTTTATTAGCCAAATCAGCACGAATAGCATCACCATTAATAATTTCTTGATTACTTGCTGTGATTGATTCAAGTCGAATTATGCTCACTAGCGAAATGGAAATGAGGAGTGTTAGAAGAATGGAATAGCTAATCGATAAACGAGTGCCGATTTGCATGTGGTTTATCCTTTAACGGGTATTTTTATATGTTTTTTTAAAAAATGATCGATAGAAATAATGCCTGGTCCATGCGCTATGATGTAAATCAAGCAGACTGCCCACGCACCATGAGTAGGATAACCATCAGGATAAACAAAAAACTGGATAATTAAAGTAATTACCAGTAAACCCAGCGCTGCCACACGACTACCCAGACCAATTAATAATAATACTGCAAAGATATGTTCACTCCATGTTCCAGCTACAGCTGCCCATTCTGGGGATAAAAGAGGTAGACGATACTCATCACGAAATAAAGAAATCGTTGCTTCAGAAAAATATGGCATTCCCCATTCAAATTCGCCGCTGATAATATTTATTGAAAAACCTTCTATTTTGGTTTGTGCGGATAACCAAAAAATAGCCGCCATTGAGAATCGTGCTGAAAAGGCAATCAAAGAATGTGGAATCTGTTCGAGTTTAGAGAAAAAATTGACGAAGAATCTTGTTACGCTCATTTTATTCTGTATCCTTTTGTTTTATAGAAAAGTCAGATAAAGCCTGAATTTCAAGAAGCATTGCAAAAATAAAAGAAACATCAAATGATGCTGTAACAGATTCCCCTGCACTTACTGCTTCGGTAAGTGAAGTTTTTTTATATAACGCTTCTATAAATGCATATTCGGCTAGAGTAATAGGTCGTACTATCACATTCTGTGACTGACGAAATATTAGAGCACTTTCCGGAGAGGTAATGTTAATCTTTGCAAGATCATCTAATGTGTTTTCTGATTGATGCAATAACCAGAGTGATACAATAGCAAAGGGAGATCTTACTATTTGAACCGAGGATTTAAATTCCCATATACTACTCCCTAATAGATCAGGTTTCTCGAGCAGTGAGATAATTTCTTCAATCACGACATCACGACTTTCAGCTGCATGCCACGATATAACACGTTGCCACTCAAGTTGAGCAACTTCCGGTAGATAAGGTAGCGTTTTTACTGCTTCAAAGTGTTTAATAAAATCTGGAAATTGATGTCCATATTCGACTAATATTGGAGATTGAGGTGGATTTTTTTGGACAAAACAATGTGCCATATAATGAAAAAACTCACTCCCCACTAATGAGGCAACAACTGGGAATGTATCTTGTAGTGCCTCTATGAGGGAGAGCATTACATTATTTCGGTGAACATTAAACCGGCGAACTGGGTCTGCTCCTATTCGACTCACAACATCGGCAGGAATTTTTTGGTGAGGATCAAGAAGTCTACGTGCAAAATCTGTGTGCATGATATTAGTTTACCTAAATTTCATTATTTCATTACCACTCTTTGGTTCAAAATATCCTGTGCATACTGTGCTTCAGCAAGTAAAACTTGTAATGCGGGAATGTTTTGATCTCGTTCAATCAGTGTAGGCAAGATTCCGGTCAATTCAATCGTGGTTTTATAAAGTGCCCATACTTCATCCGCAATGTCAGAATCGTGGCTATCGATTATTATTATGTCATTTTGGTCGCTAAGATCAATAGAAAATCCAGCAAGATGGATTTCCTCTACTGCTTTTATAGGCATCGAATGTAAGGCTGCAATAGGATCAAGTGAATGATTACTACAGCTTACGAAAAGGTTGTTGACATCTAATAGTAGTCCACACCCCGTGCGTTTAATCACTTCACACAAGAAATCGGGTTCTGAATAGGTTGAACTGTAAAATTGAATATAGGTGCTAGGATTTTCTAACAAGATATTACGTTTTAGATAATCCTGAGTTTGATTTAGATGGTCACAGACCTGTTGTAGCGTTTTCTGAGTATAAGGAATAGGTAATAAATCATTGAAAAACACTCCCTGATGACTTGACCAAGCTAGATGTTCAGAGAACAGTTCAGGTTGATAGCGGTCAATTAAATGTGCGAGGCGGGATAAATGTTTTTGATCTAAATCATCTTTTCCCCCAATCGACAATCCAACGCCATGTATTGATAATGGATAATCCTGCCTGATTTTTTCAAGATAAAAATGGAATGGCCCACCAGCAACCATATAGTTTTCTGCATGGATCTCAAAGAAGCCTATATCAGGTTTTGTCTCAATAATCTCTTGGAAATACTCTGGTTTGAGTCCAATGCCTGTACTTCTTGAAAGATTTATGACTGGCGGGCAAGGCATGCTTATGCCTTCTTCTCAGTAAATTCTGTCAGTTGACCTTTCCCTGTAGGGGAAGTCGGCGAAGCCATCTTTTCGCAGGTTCCTTTTGGTACAAAAGACCACGCATTACCTTGATAGTCTTTCTTAGCACTGCCAGCGCAGGATGTTCCTGCTCCAGCTTTACAGTCATTTTTCCCCTTCAGAGCCACGCCAAAACACTTCTCCTTTTCTGCTGGCTTGTCTTGGGCAAGTACGGGCGAGGTCATGACTGCAAGGGCTGCACCGATTGCAAATGCAATCGTTGTGGGGGTGTTAGTTTTTGACATTAAAGTTCTCCTGAGTTGGGGTGACTGACGTTACCTTAGCGGAACAACGGATCCTCTATAGGATGTCAACGATGATACTATTCTTGCCAGTACCATTCGTCTCACAACACTGATTAGGAGTCTTATCATGGATCCATTGACCCCATTGCTGAATCAAATAGCTCCCTCAGTAGGCTACTACTTTTCAGGAGTAACTTGTGAGGGAGGTGGTTACAATGGTACTGATCCACATGGTCATCTTCATGTGATGAGATCTGGGCAGTTGCGCCTTGATTTACCTAACAATCAGCAAATACGGGTTGATGTACCAAGCGTTGTATTATTCCCTCGACCATGTGCTCATCAACTCATACCACAATGCACGGTTGATATTATTTGCGGCACTCTTGATCTGGGCATACTAGAACAAAGCCCATTAGTCACCGCTTTACCTGAGTACGTGGTTATTCCTCTTGCAGAAATGCCTTCGGTTTTGACCATTCTAGATCTAATTTGTCAGGAATCTTCTGCTGAAAAAGCGGGTCGTCAAGCTGCTATCAATTGCTTATTAGAGTATTTTGTTATTCACGTGATTCGATATTTATTTTCACGTAATCAATTCAGTGTTGGATTGTTAGCTGTTATGAATGATATAAGGTTATCTAAAGCAGTCAAAGCAATGCATGAGAATCCAGCGCACTCATGGACCTTAGAGCAATTAGCAGAAGTTGCAAACTTATCTAGATCTCGATTTGCTGCAAATTTCCATCGCCTTGCTGGCATAACTCCATTGGAATACTTAACGAATTGGCGTTTATCTATTGCTAGAAATCTTTTGCGGCAGGGGAAAAATTTGAAAACAGTGGCAAGCACAGTGGGTTATCAAAGCCCCGAAGCTTTCGGTCGAGTTTTTTTGAAAAAAATGGGTATGACCCCTACTCAGTGGAGTCGTCGTTTGACCTTAATGATATAGTGCGGGGTTGCTATGAAACCCGACAGCGATGTTATTTACCAGTTAATTACCCTCGCCAACAGCAACCCCCAAGTGCAGGTGCTTTGGCTTTACGGCTCTCGTGCTAAGCGGATTGCTGGTCCTGCCAGCGACTGGGATCTGGCGGTGGCCTTTGATCCGATCAAACAGAGTGGGCCACTGGGTACTGCACTGGAAAACCGGTTGCGCCCTGAGCTGTTGGCGTTGGATTGGCAACGCGCCCTTGGGCTAGAAGAGGGGAAACTTTCAGTTGTCGATATCAATCAGGCCCCGATCCCGTTGGCTTTTGCGGTAGTCGACGCAAATTGTCCTCTCTATAGCCGTGATGAGGGGCGACGATTGCAAGAGGAGGCGCGGATCATGTCGCAGATGGAACTTGGTTATCCCCATCGCCAGCCCTATATCAGCAAGCCTCATTCTGAGGAGTGGAGTAAAGATGAGTGATAACGCCTATATCGGTGCTTTACGCATCAGCCTGTCGCGCTATCAGGCCGAGCTGTCAGAGATAAGGGCTATTCTGGCGCTGCGTGCGCTTTCCAATCTGGAGTACCGCGCAGCTGAGCGAACTTTGCAAGTGTCTATCGAAGCGTGTATTGGCGTGGCAAAGCACTGGGCTAAAGCATTGGCAAGTCATACCCCACAAGATGCCTATCAGGCATTCGAAATCTTGGCCCAGCGTGGTGAACTATCCCCCGACACCTTAATCGGCTGGCGCAAGATCATTGGCCTTCACAATGCGCTGGTGCACGATTATCTGAATATTGACCCCGAGATCATCCGTAGCGTCATTGCTCAAGGCTATAGCGACCAACTGTTCACGTTTGCAGAGCAAGGTCTCGACTGGTTGGCTGCCCATATCAACTGAAACTTCGACATTATCTCCCCGTTTGCTTTTCTCTTACCCGCTATGGAGGGTAAATGTTATGGGAAATGCAACCAACCCTAAACATGATCTGCTTTTGGGCGTTAAATCTCCGCCCACATCCGCACCAGATTGTGATAAGTCGCGGTGAGACCGATGATGGTTTCTTGATCGCCGTATGCCTCACGCAAGCGCATGATGTTCATATCCATATCAAACAACAGTGCCCGTTTACTGTCATCACGAATCATCGACTGCAGCCAAAAGAATGAAGCCACGCGGGCACCTTGAGTAACAGGTTCGACCCGATGGAGACTGGTTGAAGGATAAATCACTGCATGGCCAGCAGGTAGTTTCACCGAATGCACACCATAGGTGTCTTCAACAATCAATTCTCCGCCATCATAGCTGTCTGGCTCGGCCAAGAATAGGGTGCACGACACATCGGTACGGATATGCTCACCAGTGCGGGCAATGGTGCGGACAGAATTATCCACATGATTGCCAAACGCCATCCCGCCTTGATAACAATTAAACAGCGGCGGAAATACCCGTTTTGGCAAGGCAGCGGACATAAAAATGGGGTGATGACCTAAAGCCGTCAAAATAATATGGCCAGCGGCTTGGGCGGCGGGGCTGTCTTCGGGGAGCTGCATATTGTTTTTGACTTGGGCCGATTGTGTGCCAGCAGTGACTTTGCCATCGACCCATTCGGCTTGTTCCAATAACTGTTGCACTTGTTGTAGCGATTCACCACTGAGCACTTCAGGAATATGGAGCAACATAGTATGACCTTTCTGGTATATGAAAAACACGGCACAGAGTTGTGCCGTGTTGTGGTTCGGTGTGAGGTCAGCTCAAATTAGAATTTGAAATTGACTTTGACGTGGGCAGAACGCTCGGTGCCTGGTAAGGCATGACCGCCATACAGACCTTCGTAATGTTTCTCGTCAAACAAGTTGTAGACGTTTAACTGTGCATCCCAGTTTTTGGCGTCATAGCCCACCATCGCATCCCAACGGACATAAGACGGCATCTTATTGACGTTGTTCGCGTTAACAAAACGACGGCCCACGGCGTTAAAACCACCGCCGACTTTCCAGCCATTACCGACTTCGTAGGTTGACCACAAGTTCGCAGTGTACTCCGGCGCATTGGCTGGGGCATTGCCCTCGGTGCCTTTGGCCGAACCAGCAGCTTTGGTGATTTTCGGGTTCATCAAAGCGACACCCGCGAAGATCTTCCACTTGTCGGTGATACGGCCAGCCGCTTCCAACTCGATACCATCGGTATGACGGGCACCGGACAGCAGATACACATCGGTCACCAGCGGGTCGGTATTACGCTCGTTGGTTTTTTCGGTGCGGAAAATAGCGGTTCTCAGCAACAAATCGCCCTCGAACAAATCCCACTTCGCGCCAATTTCATAGTTACGGTTTTTCTCGGGTGGGGTATTGGCGCCACGAGGATCTAACGCATACGCTTCACCAGAAGGGTTGAACGACGTGCCATAGGAAATGTAATAAGACTGTTGTGCATCAGGTTGCCAAATCAGGCCTGCGCGCCAGTTCCACATCGAGTCGGTACGCGAAGTGTCTTGCTGGGTTTTATTGGCCAGATTGACTGTGGTGTAATCACCCGAGAAACGATCCCAACGTGCGCCCAACAGCACTTTCCATTCTGGCGTGATCGACATCATATCTTGCACATACGCCGATACCGTGTCTGCCGTGAAATTGACATCAGTGCTATAGACTTTGGTGGCATTGGTGATGTTGTCACCATTATTGGGGTTGCCGACCGTTGTTGGAGGAACTGCACCATTGACGTTAGCCCAACGCAAGGTATTCGATTTTTCACGACCCAATTCTAAGCCGGCCAACACATCATGTTTGATGTCGCCAGTAAACAATCGGAACGAAAAATCGGTTTGGTTCGACCAGACTTCATCTTTACCACTGCGACCGGGGCGGCTGCGGTTGACCGTAGTTTTATCGCTAATCGACGAGGCCCCGCCGAGGCTGATACGTGGCGCGGTTGGCCACACATCACGTTCGTATTCTGCATAACGCAGGGTGTTCTTTACGCTGGCTGTTGGGCTGAAGCGATGTTGAATGGTGGCGGTGGCAATATGGGTTTCGGTGTGTTCGTAGTCATGGTTTTTCAAGCCATAGAAACGATCCACCGGCACATCCAAAGGCTCGCGGGTAAAGGAATTGAATGGCACGCCATAATCGGGGACATTTTTTTCCTTCATATAGAAATAAGACAGCTCAACTTCCGTTGGCGTATTGATCCCAAAGCGAACAGTTGGTGCAACGCCCCACCGGTCACTGGTTGCACCCGAGCGGAAGCTTTCGGCATCTTGCCCCATGACATTCACCCGCAGGGCGGAGGTGTCATCTAATTTTTGGTTGATGTCCGCTTCAACACGATAGAAATCGCTGGTGCCGACAGTTAAACCAACCGTGCGTTCATTCTCTAAATGCGCCCGTTTCGATACTTGGTTAATCACCCCACCTGTCGAACCTCGACCAAACAACATTGAGCTGGCGCCACGCAGTACATCTACACGTTCAATGTTAAAGGTGTCGCGGTTGTATTGACCGGCATCACGCACCCCATCGAGGAACAAATCGGTGGTCGCAGAGAAACCCCGCAAAGCCAAAATATCACCCGTCCGACCGCCTTCACCGGCGTTAAATGTGATGGCGCTGACAGTTCTCAACGCATCTTTTAAGCTGGTTGCACCGGTGTCTTTCAACACTTCTTGTGTAATGACGGTGGTGGATTGTGGAATATCGCGTTGTTGCTGGCTGCCTTTGCCAACACTGGTAAAATTGCCGGCATAGCCATTTTGTGGTGTGCGGCCAGTGCTGTTTTGACCCGTCACATTCACCGGCTGTAAAACCTGGGTGTTAGCGGCAGTATCAGCAAAAGCGGGGGCGGCCAAAGTGCCTAATAAACCTGCCACAGTGGCAACACTGAGTGGAACTTTAGCAAAGCTGTGGACTGCAGAAGACTCTTTCAGGCATTTCATCATCAGGGTGTGCTCTTGAATTTGCGTCAAAGAAAGCCGTCCGCGCCATACGGTGCGGGCACAGACGGTTGGATGGTTTTGATCCAAACGTGGGCAGTGGCTTGCAGTTGACGCTGACCCGATTATCCTGATCAGCTGCTGCTGGCTAAATGCGGCCAGAATTCTATTGAGAACTCGTCTCAATTGCAACTTAAACAAAAAGGAAAGTTTTGCATGCGATTGCGTGATGTATGGCGAGATTGCTCGCTCTCGGCTATTTTGGCCGGTTTTGTGACGGTGTTGGTTGGGTTTACCAGCTCGGCAGCATTGGTGTTTCAAGCGGGACATGCCGTAGGTGCAACGCCGGCCCAGATGGCGTCATGGATGTGGGCATTGGGTATCGGTATGGGGGTGACTTGTATCGTCTTATCATTGCGCTACCGTGTACCTGTGGTGACCGCATGGTCTACTCCGGGGGCAGCCATGCTAATTACTTCGGCTTCTGGGGTGCCGATGGCTGAGGCGATTGGCGCATTTATTGTGTGTGCTGTGCTGATGGCGGTGAGTGGTTTTTCTGGTTGGTTCGAGCGTGCATTAAAGCGTATCCCGTTGTCGTTGGCCTCGGGTATGTTGGCTGGTGTGTTGTTGCGCTTTGGTTTGGATGTGTTTGTCTCGCTACAACATGCCCTATCGATGGTGTTGAGTATGTGTGTGGTATACCTACTAGGGCGCAAATTTTTACCTCGCTATGCGGTAATTTTGGCGTTGGCGGTGGGTACGGTTGTGGCGGCGGCACAAGGTGAATTGCACTTTGAACGTTTTGAACTGGCGATAGCCACACCAGTATGGATTGAGCCCAGTTTTTCATTGTCAGCGATGGTGGGAATTGCCTTGCCTTTGTTTATGGTAACGATGGCTTCGCAGAATATCCCGGGGGTGGCGGTCATTCGGGCATCGGGCTATGAAGCGCCGATTTCACCCTTAATTGGTTGGATTTCAACTGTGACGCTGTTGCTGGCACCATTTGGTGCCTATGCGTTGAATCTCGCCGCCATTACTGCTGCTATTTGTATGGGCCGCGAAGCACATGAAGACAGTCAACGCCGTTATGTGGCAGCCATTGCTGCAGGTGTGTTTTATCTGTTAATCGGTGTTTTTGGGGCAACAGTTGCGGCTTTGTTCAGTGCATTGCCGAAAACCTTGATTTTAGCCATTGCTGGATTGGCATTACTCGGCACGATTGGCAATGGTTTAGCGACCGCTATGCGCGATGAACAAGAACGGGAAGCGGCATTGATTACGTTTTTGGTGACCGCTTCGGGGTTGACCTTATTAGGTATTGGATCGGCCTTTTGGGGCTTGGTGGCGGGGGGTGTGGCCAGCTTGGTTTTGCACAGTCAACCACGCCGTAACTAAGCAAAACAGGATTCTTTAAAGAAAGTGACAGACGATGAGTACACCGAATTTGGCAGATATTCGCCAAGATTACAGCAAGAAAGAATTGTCGCCGGAAGAGTGTTTGGCCGATGCCGTGGCACAATTCGAAATTTGGCTCAATGAAGCCATTACCTCGCAAGTGCATGAGCCGACTGCGATGCACCTCGCTACGGTGAACGCCGATGGTAAACCCAGTGCGCGGATGGTGTTGTTAAAAGGCGTGGAAGCGGGTCAGTTGGTGTTTTACACCAATTATGACAGCCGTAAAGGGCAGGCAATTGCCAGCCATCCTGATGTGGCCTTGACCTTTTTTTGGCCTGAGTTAGAACGACAAGTTCGCATTGAAGGCCGTGCTGAAAAAGTCTCGGATGAGGTGTCAGATACCTACTTTAACAGCCGTCCCTATCAAAGCCGTTTAGGGGCATGGGCGTCGGAACAAAGCCGCGAAATCAGCAGTAAAACCGAGTTGGTGACACGGGCCGCCTTGTTTGCAGCGCGCCATCCCTTGCATGTGCCACGCCCCCCTCATTGGGGTGGCTATGCCGTCACCCCTGAACGAATTGAATTTTGGCAAGGCCGTCCCAGCCGGCTGCATGACCGTGTGTTATATCAACGCATCCCTGATGGCTGGGCGCGTAGCCGCTTAGCTCCCTAGGTGTTTAGTCCCACGGTGTGCTGGATTGGATTGATCCTGAATCGTTCAGGCTCTTTTGTCCAGGTTTTGCAGATGAATTCATAGAATCTCCGCAAGGAAACCCCTGACTTGAGTCAGGGGAGGAATTGCGGGTGCGCAAAGCGCACCCTGTGGTATAAACTGTGACGCATGGTCGATGTCGTCACAAAACGTAATTACTTCTATCAAACGGCCTACCATGTGATCTGGTGCCCGAAGTATCGGCGCGATGTACTGATTGGCGCGGTGGCGGAGGAAACAGGGAGCGATGATGCGCACGGCGTCGATTCGGCTGGCATTGAGCGCGGCACAGGCTAGAGCGCTTGCCGCGCTGCGAACGGCCTACGCGGACGCCTGCAACCGTCTCGTTCCCATCGTGCGCGAGCACCGTCTCTACAACCGCGTCGGTCTGCACCAGCGCACCTATACCATGCTGCGCGAAGCGACACCGCTGGGCAGTCAGATGTGCTGCAACGCCATTTTCTCGGTCTGCAAGGCGTATAAGGCACAAAAAGAACTCGGGCGCATCAGGAAGGACGCACCCATCCCCGACATCCGCTTCAACCGCGCCAGTGTCCACTTCGACAAACGCACCTACACCCTCAAAGGCAAGACCGTCTCGCTCTATACCCTCGATGGGCGTATCACCGTGCCGTTGCGTCTCGGCGAACACCAGCGCCGCATCCTCGACTCCGGCCAGCCGAAGGAGGCGGAGCTGGTCTTGCGCAACGGGCAATGGTTTTTCAACCTCGTCGTCGAGCAGGGCGACGTTGAACCCGTGGCATCCGGCCCTGTGCTGGGCGTGGATGTCGGAGAAAACAATCTCGCTGCCCATAGCTTGGGCAAGGTCTTCGGCGGCGAGCGACTGCGCGATAAGCGCGACCGTTACCTTGCCCTGCGCCGTCGCCTTCAGTCCAACGGCAGCCAGAGCGCGAGACAAAAGCTCCGGCAAGGAGGCGCGGCGTGTGAAGCACATCAACCACGAAACGAGCAAGGCCATTGTTCAGGCGGCGATCCAAACTGGTGTCGCCAAGATTACGATGGAAGACCTGACGCACATTCGCTCTCGCATCAAGGCGGGCAAACGCATGCGTAGCCGCCTGCACCGCTGGGCGTGGCGGCAGTTGCAAACCTTCGTCGAATACAAGGCCAAGGCAGCAGGCATCGCGGTCGAATACGTCAACTCGGCCTACACCAGCCAGACCTGCTCGTGTTGTGGAGGATTGGGGAAGCGCTCGAAACACCGTTTCGAGTGCCCTCACTGTGGTCTGCGGGCGCACAGCGACTTGAATGCAAGTCGGAACCTTGCCCGCATTGGCGAGACTGCCGTCTCGCCAAGGGCGGCTGTAAATACGCCTGATGTTGGAAATGGGATCAACCATGCTCTCGTTTCACAATAAAGCCTTCGACTTCAGTCGAGGGTTATTTACAGGGGTTAAACCCTTTAGCATCTTCAATCGCCTGGCAAAATTGTAGGCCATCAAAAAGGTCTGCAATGGCCTTTTAACTGCTCATGTGTCTGGTAGTAGTAGCGTTTCACCGTGGCGTCTTTGATGGTTTGGTCAATCAGGGTTTGATAAAGCCCCTGAGACTAGACGGGCGGTGATTTCGACGATAGGAATCACTCGCTCATAGGCCATGCGTGTTGGGCCAATCACACCCAAGGTACCGACCACTTGACTGTTAATGCGGTACGGGGCGGTGATGACTGAGCACTCCCCCAGCGGCATGACCCCCGACTCGTCACCAATAAACAGCCGCACACCTTGTGCTTGCCGACTGTTTTCCAATAGATGAAGCAATTCTGTTTTACGCTCAAAAATATCGAATAAGCCACGCAAATTTGACAGGTTAGACGATAAATCATCAACGCCCAATAGACGCTTTTCCCCTGCAATTACCACAGCTTGGCTGTCGTCTTGCAATGCTTGTTGCCCTGCGCGAATGGCAGCGTTCATCAAATTGGCAATATCGTCTTGTAGGCTGCCTAGCTCGGCCTGTAAATCGGCTACAACACGATCTAACGCTTGTCCGGCATAGTGATGATTAAGATAGTTAGCAGCTTCGATTAATTCACTTGAGGTGTAGTCTTTTGCAGTCAGTAAGAGATGATTTTGTACATCACCATCGAGGGTGACCAAAATCAGCAAAATTCGTTTTTCCGAAAGGCGCAAAAACTCGACTTGCCGAAAGGCCATATCTGGTCGTTTTGGCATCATCACCACACCAGCAAAACAGGTTAAATCTGATAACAACTGTGACGCAGCAGCGGCCAAGCGTTGAGGGCTATCAGGATGCAGGCCATTGTGCATTTGTTGTAAGGCAGCCTCTTCGGGTGGGGTGATGGTGATGAGCTGATCGACGAAAACGCGATAACCCCTTGCCGTCGGCACTCTGCCCGCTGAGGTATGTGGGCTAGCCAACAATCCCATTTCTTCGAGATCGGACATAATGTTGCGAATCGAAGCGGCAGATAAATCCAGATTCGAGACACGCGATAGCGTGCGTGATCCCACCGGCTGGCCGTCGGCGATATAGCGCTCTATCAGGGTTTTGAGTAAGAGCTGGGCGCGTTCATTTAACATGGCAACACAATTCAATCAGCAAGCAAGACAAAAGAAAACACAGTCGAAGAAACTTCTTGGACAAAATCATGCCATTTTAAGCAACGACAAGACCTGTCGCGGACTTATGAGATAATCTTCGCTCTCACGTCATTTGTTTGGCGTGATCCGCGGTTCATTTTTTTCCGGAGGCATTATGGCTATCGATCAGGGCGATAAAAGCAAAGCATTGTCTGCTGCATTAGCACAAATTGAAAAACAATTCGGCAAGGGCTCGATCATGAAGATGAGCGATAACCAAGTTGCCGAAAACTTGCAAGTGATTTCAACGGGTTCATTGGGGCTGGATTTGGCATTGGGCGTTGGTGGGTTGCCGCGTGGCCGAGTCGTTGAAATTTATGGCCCTGAATCGTCAGGGAAAACAACCCTATGTTTACAGGTGGTGGCAGAAGCACAAAAGCTGGGCGGTACTTGCGCCTATATTGATGCTGAAAATGCGCTCGACCCTGTCTATGCACAAAAATTAGGGGTGCATGTCGATGACCTATTGATTTCACAACCTGATACGGGTGAACAAGCATTAGAAATTTGCGACATGCTGGTGCGCTCCGGTGGGATTGACGTCATCGTGGTTGACTCGGTGGCGGCTTTGGTTCCGAAGGCCGAAATTGAAGGCGAAATGGGCGATAGCCATGTGGGTCTGCAAGCTCGGTTAATGAGTCAAGCCTTGCGTAAACTCACCGGCAATATCAAGCGTACCAATACTTTGGTGATCTTCATTAACCAAATCCGCATGAAAATTGGTGTGATGTTCGGCAGTCCAGAAACCACAACCGGCGGTAATGCACTGAAATTCTATGCTTCAGTGCGGATGGATATTCGCCGAATTGGTGGTATTAAGAAAGGCGAGGACATCATTGGCAATGAAACACGGGTGAAAGTGGTGAAAAACAAAGTGAGCCCACCGTTCCGTCAAGCCGAGTTTGATATTCTGTATGGCGAAGGCATTTCCCGTGAAGGGGAAGTGGTGGAGCTGGGGGTGCAAAACGGTATCGTTGACAAGTCAGGTGCATGGTATGCCTATAACGGCCAAAAAATTGGTCAAGGCAAGGACAATGCGCGTGAATGGCTGCGTAACAACCCCGCGATTGCACAAGAAATTGAAAATAAAATTCGCGAAAAAGTTGGGGTGAATCCGGCGGTTTTTGCTGCAATTGCCGAAGGCGAGGATGACGACCAAGGCATTCCACCGTTAGATTAAGCGATGACCGGATTACGCGATAAAGTGCTCAATTTGCTGGCTCGGCGTGAATACACTCGCGCCGAGCTGTGGCAACGTTTAGTGCGAGACACCACAAACGAGTTTGAGCAACAACAACTGGCCGCATTGTTAGATGACTATCAGGCGCGTGGTTGGTTGTCCGACCGGCGTTTTGCTCAAGCGTGGGTGAACAGTCATCTACGCCGTCATGG
The DNA here is from genome assembly GCF_054781915.1 of Aquaspirillum soli. Lineage (NCBI taxonomy): Bacteria > Pseudomonadati > Pseudomonadota > Betaproteobacteria > Neisseriales > Aquaspirillaceae > Aquaspirillum > Aquaspirillum soli. The sequence continues at coordinate 169,191 of NZ_BAAGTM010000003.1, forward strand.
CAGTTTGCGGTTGCGGCAAGACTTGGCACAACGCGGTGTGTCTCGTGAAGACATTACTGAGGCGCTGGCGACGTTGCCAGATGAACTCAGTCGGGCGCGCGAGGTATGGCAACGTAAGTTTGGTCAGCTGCCACAAGACCAAAAAGAATACGCCAAACAGATGCGCTTTCTTGCTAGCCGTGGCTTTGCCTTTGACGTTGCGCAACAGGTATTGAAACCACCCCGCGAATAGCTTTTTCTGTCGGCTAGGACAGGCAGACACTGCCCTAGCCGATTTTTCCTTTCTTCTCTCGCTTGCTCAGCGAGACTAGGCGGACGCACAATAGCGTTTTTCGTATGCGTAACAGGATGTCGCTATGCCCGCTTATCGTTCCCGTACTTCTACCCATGGCCGCAATATGGCAGGGGCTCGCGCTTTGTGGCGCGCCACTGGCATGAATGACAGCGACTTTGGTAAACCAATTATCGCTATTGCCAATAGCTTCACTCAATTTGTCCCGGGTCATGTGCATCTGCACAACCTCGGCCAGTTGGTCGCCAAAGAAATTGAAAAAGCCGGCGGCATTGCCAAAGAATTTAACACCATTGCGATTGATGACGGGATTGCGATGGGGCACAGCGGTATGTTGTATTCCTTACCAAGCCGCGATTTGATTGCAGACAGTGTGGAATATATGGTGAATGCCCACTGTGCTGATGCGCTGGTGTGTATTTCCAACTGTGACAAAATCACCCCCGGCATGTTGATGGCCGCCTTGCGTCTTAATATCCCAGTGATTTTTGTCTCTGGCGGCCCAATGGAAGCCGGTAAGGTGCAATGGGGTGATGAGATTCGCAAACTCGACTTGGTTGATGCCATGGTCGAAGCTGCCAACGATAAAGTCAGTGATGAAGAAGTGGCTGCCGTTGAGCGTTCTGCATGTCCAACTTGCGGTTCCTGTTCCGGTATGTTCACTGCTAATTCGATGAACTGTTTAACCGAGGCACTCGGCTTGTCGTTACCCGGCAATGGTTCCTTAGTGGCGACGCATGCTGATCGTAAAGCATTATTTTTACAAGCTGGGCGTACTATTGTTGAGCTGGCAAAACGCTATTACGAGCAAGACGATAACACCGTGTTGCCACGCAATATCGCCACGTTCGCAGCATTCGAAAATGCCATGAGTTTGGATGTGGCGATGGGTGGTTCGACCAACACGGTATTGCATTTATTGGCAGCAGCGCGTGAGGCGGGTGTCAATTTCACCATGCAAGACATCGACCGTATTTCACGCCGTGTGCCTTGCTTATCAAAAGTTGCCCCTGCGACGCAGAAATATCACATGGAAGACGTGCATCGTGCGGGTGGGGTGATCGGTATTTTGGGTGAGCTGGATCGTGCTGGTTTGATTCATCGCGATGTGCCAACTGTCCATGCCGCGACAATGGGCGATAGTCTCGACCGTTGGGATATTCAACGCCCAAGTTGTGATGAAGCGGCAAAAACCTTATATCGTGCTGCACCCGGTGGTGTCCGTACGACGATTGCGTTTAGCCAAAGCATGCGTTATCCAGAATTAGATAGCGATCGTGCCGAAGGATGTATCCGCAGCAAAGAACACGCTTATTCACAAGACGGCGGTTTGGCGGTGTTGTACGGCAATATTGCGGAACGCGGTTGTATTGTGAAAACCGCTGGTGTGGACGAATCTATTTTGACTTTTACCGGTCGTGTACGCATTTTTGAAAGCCAAGATAATGCCGTCGAAGCAATTTTGGGCGATCAAGTGGTGGCGGGCGATGTGGTGTTGATTCGCTACGAAGGCCCGAAAGGTGGGCCCGGGATGCAAGAGATGCTCTACCCCACCAGTTACCTCAAATCAAAAGGTTTGGGTAAGGCGTGTGCCTTGTTAACCGATGGTCGTTTCTCTGGCGGGACCTCTGGCCTGTCGATTGGTCACGTGAGCCCAGAAGCCGCCGAAGGGGGCGTGATTGGTTTGGCGGAAGAGGGCGATACCTTAGAAATCAATATTCCAGCACGGACGATTCACTTGGCTATCAGTGATGAAGAATTGGCACGCCGTCGTGCAGCAATGGAAGCGCGTGGTGCTCAAGCATGGAAACCGGTTGACCGTGATCGCGTGGTCAGTCCGGCGTTGCGTGCTTATGCCGCAATGACAACCAGTGCGGATACGGGTGCTGTGCGCGATGTGTCTCAGATTGAACGCCGTTGAGTCGTAGCATTGATGAGCTAGCAACGACCGCAAAAGACTTCGGTTTTTTGCGGTTTTTTTATGTTTGGGGAGGCAAGGTAAATAACCCTCGACTGAAGTCGAAGGCTTTATTGTGAAGCGCAGACATGGTTACCCCTATCGACACTCCCAACATCAGGCGTATTTACAGCCGCCCTTGGCGAGACGGCGGTCTCGCCAATGCGGGCAAGGTTCCGACTTGCATTCAAGTCGCTGTGCGCCCGCAGACCACAGTGAGGGCACTCGAAACGATGTTTCGAGCGCTTCCCCAATCCTCCACAACACGAGCAGGTCTGGCTGGTGTAGGCCGGGTTGACGTATTCGACCGCGATGCCTGCTGCCTTGGCCTTGTATTCGACGAAGGTTTGCAACTGCCGCCACGCCCATCGGTGCAGGCGGCCACGCATGCGTTTGCCCGCCTTGATGCGAGAGCGAATGTGCGTCAGGTCTTCCATCGTAATCTTGGCGACACCGGTTTGGATCGCCGCCTGAACAATGGCCTTGCTCGTTTGGTGGTTGATGTGCTTCACACGCCGCGCCTCTTTGCCGGAGACCTGCCGGAGCTTTTGTCTCGCGCTCTGGCTGCCGTTGGACTGAAGACGACGGCGCAGGGCAAGGTAACGGTCGCGCTTGTCGCGCAGATGCTCGCCGCCGAAGACCTTGCCCAAGCTATGGGCAGCGAGATTGTTTTCTCCGACATCTACGCCCATCACGGGGCCGGATGCCACGGGTTCAACGTCGCCCTGCTCGACGACGAGGTTGAAAAACCATTGCCCGTTGCGCAAGACCAGCTCCGCCTCCTTCGGCTGGCCGGATTCGAGGATGCGGCGCTGGTGTTCGCCGAGACGCAACGGCACGGTGATACGCCCATCGAGGGTATAGAGCGAGACGGTCTTGCCTTTGAGGGTGTAGGTGCGTTTGTCGAAGTGGACACTGGTGCGGTTGAAGCGGATGTCGGGGATGGGTGCGTCCTTCCTGATGCGCCCGAGTTCTTTTTGCGCCTTGTACGCCTTGCAGACCGAGAAGATGGCGTTGCAGCACATCTGACTGCCCAGCGGCGTCGCTTCGCGCAGCATCGTATAGGCTCGCTGGTGCAGACCGACGCGGTTGTAGAGACGGTGCTCGCGCACGATGGGAACAAGACGGTTGCAGGCGTCCGCATAGGCCACTTGAAGTGCTGCAAGACGGCCCGCGTGTTCCGCCGTCGTATCAAGCCGAATCGACGCCGTGCGCATCATCGCTTATCGCCTCTTGGTGACATGCTCGCAACGCTCGATGTAGCGACGGATGGTTTCGGCGCTGATGCCACCGCGCCAATCAGTACGTCGCGCCGATACTTCGGGCACCAGATCACATGGTAGGCCGTTTGATAGAAGTAATTACGTTTTGTGACAACATCGACCATACGTCACAGTTTATACCACATGGTGCGCTTCGCGCACCCGCAATTCCTCCCCTGACTCAAGTCAGGGGTTTCCTTACGGAGATTCTATGAAACAAGGATGTTTATTGGCAGCGGCTTTAGTTGCGATGCTGGCCATACCCGCATGGGCACAATGTAACGCTGGTAGTAAAACAGTATTTACTTGTACCACGACTAAAGGGAAGCTGATTGAGTTGTGTGATGCTGGAAAAACCATGGTGTATTCGTTTGGTAAGCCAACTCAAACCCCAGAAATTGTGGTGCAAGTGCCGCGTGCGGCAGCATCAACGTATCAATGGCAGGGCGTAGGCCGTTATGTATCGTATGCAGTGGATATTCCGAATGGTGATACGGTGTATAGCGTGTTTTGGGGCGTCGATCGTTTGGATGACCAACATCCCATTGAAGCGGGTGTGAATGTCACGGTTAAACAAAAGCAACTGGCTTCTGTTCGTTGTGATAACAACAAGAAAATTGTGCAAGCAATTGAGGGTATTAACCTAAAACCAACCGAATGAGACAACCCAACAAACCCACAATAGTTTGGTCGTGTGGGCACCGCTTTTGTGCCCACGACATCGGTAAAAAAACGGCAAAACACCGCTACCTCGCCTTTGATTCGGTGGGGCGGTTTTTTTGGCTGTTCTGGATGATATGAATTTTGGTGGACAACCCCCCCTGCCAAACTAACTATGGGTTTCAGGATGAGATAGAGTCAACCCTCGAAAATATCCTCTAACCGCTGCGCCTGTGTTAACGACACTCCCCACTGCTGCAACTGCTCCGGCGTCGCTGCCCGTAACCGCGACAACACCCAATCCGGTAATGGCTGACTAAACCGCGCCTCGATCAATGTTCGGAGGAGGGTTTGCATGCCATCTTCGCGGCCTTTTTGAATACCTTTCTGCATGCCTTTTTCCAACCCTCGCTGCTCACCACGTTCTTCTGCCACTTGAATCTCTGTGTTGTAATCCCACACCGCCCGTTCTCGCGCCAATGCCCGTAACCGTTCTTCCTTGGTCTGGCTCATTTGCTCTAGGGATTGCAAAACAGTCATTACTGGTGTGTGTGTCAGCTGTGCCATGATATGTTGCTCCTGCCAGTGTTCAAACAGATCGACCCAATTCTTTAATGCTGTTGGGGCCAGTTGGAGGCGGTCGGCTTTGTCTAATTCCAGAATATCAATTTGCTGTGCTTTGGTGAGGACAACATCGGGAATATGTTGATCGCGCAGTTCAAACCGCCATGAGGCTTGTTCTGGGTGTTCAGGGAATAAATCAAAATCCAGTAGATGAATACAAATCACATGCTTCATCTCGCGATAGGATTGACCGCTTTCTAACTGTTCGCTGATAAGACGCGAACTGTAATACAAACTTCGCTCTCCCCAATACGTCTGTTTCCGCACCTGAATTTCAATATTGTATTGCACCCCAAACCCATCTTTCGCTAAGACATCTAACACGATTTCTTTGGCGTGAAGGTCTTCACCGGAGATATTGGGGTTGAGAATATCCGTAATCGTAATCGGTGGTTGATCGTAGCGGATGCTATTGATCAAATCGGATAGCAATTCGGGTGATTGGGCAAAGAGACGTTTGAAAATGTAATCGTTCTTCGGGTCGAGCAGCGGCAGCATGATTGGAGTCGGGGCTGAGGGTGATATGGTTAATTGTAGTCCGTTGGGTTGGTTTATGTTATTAGGTTTGTTAAGCATCGGTAACTTAACCTTGCCGACTTGGTATTGATCCTTGTTTGGGGCGCATGATGCGCCCCAAAGTAGGGTTACATCGATTCGAGGGTTTCAATCCCCAACAACCCCAACCCTGTTTTCAACGTATCTGCTGTTAAGCGTGCCAATTTCAGGCGGCTTTGTCGTAATTGACCTTCGCTCTTCAACACTGGGCAGGCTTCATAGAAACGAGAGAACAGCGTTGCTAACTGATACAGATATTGACACAAGAAATGAGGTGTACCATCACGCGCAATATCTTTTAACACATCAGCAAACTGCAATAACTGCACAGCTAACTGATGCTCGGCCGGCTCTTGCAACACCAGCTCACAAGCTGCATCAAAATCATCTGCTTTACGGAATAAAGATGCGACACGAGCGTAGGCATATTGCAAATAAGGTGCGGTATTGCCTTCAAACGACAACATGGTGTTCCAATTGAACACATAATCGCTGTTGCGGTGTTTGGACAAATCTGCATATTTCACTGCGCCAATCCCCACCACCTGAGCAATCCGGCGGCGTTGTGTTTCATCTAATTCAGGGTTCTTGCTGCTGACCAGTTCAAAGGCACGTTGTTCTGCTTCATTGAGTAGATCAATTAGCTTCACCGTGCCACCCGTACGGGTTTTGAATGGGCGATTGTCTTCACCCATCATGGTGCCAAATCCAATATGTTCTAACACCATATTGGCGCTATAACCCGCCTTTTGGGCGATGGTGAAAATCTGTTGGAAATGTAAGCTCTGCCGTGCGTCTACCACATATAATGCGCGGTCGAGATTTAATACCGTATGGCGGTAGCGAATAGCGGCTAGGTCAGTGGTGGCATACAAATAGCCCCCATCTTTTTTCTGAATAATGACCGCTTGTGGCTCACCTTCTGGATTTTTAAACTCCTCCAAAAAGACCACCTGTGCGCCATCGCTTTCCACCAACAAGTTTTTTGCACGTAAATCATCAATAATACGCGGCAAATCATCGTTATAGGCCGACTCACCTCGCACTGCAGCGCGATCTAAACTGACTCCTAGGCGGTCGTAAACGGCTTGACAATGGGACAACGAAATCTCAACAAATTGCTGCCATAAGGCTAACACGGCGGCATCGCCTGATTGCAGCTTCACCACATATTCACGTGCTAGTTCGGCAAATTGCTCGTCTTCATCAAACCGAATTTTGGCTTGGCGATAGAAAGTCTCTAAATCATCTAACGCTAAATCACTGCTGGCGCTTTGTTGTTCTAATAAATACGCTGTCAACATCCCGAATTGGGTGCCCCAATCGCCGACGTGGTTGGCACGAATGACATCATGGCCTAAAAATGCCAATACTCGCGCTAACGCGTCACCAATGATGGACGAACGCAGATGGCCGACGTGCATTTCTTTTGCCAAATTGGGGGAGGAATATTCCACCATCACTTTTTGCGGCGCGGCCACCGGTGCTACTGCCAATCGTGAGTCTTGTGCTGCTTGTTGAAGTTGTTGGGCTAAGAAAGCGTTATCGAGGGTAATGTTGATAAAACCTGGGCCGGCGATATCAATTTTGCTGGCAATTCCCGCTAAATCGAGTGTATCAACGACTTGTTGTGCGAGGGCACGAGGGGCCATTTTTAGCTGTTTAGCGGCGGCCATCACCCCATTGGCTTGGTAATCGCCAAATTCAGGACGTGAAGCCGGTTGGATCAGCGCCTGTGCTTGGCTGGCTCCAGCGGCAGTAAGGGCGGTACAAACGCGTTGGTCGAGAAGTTGCAACAATGTCATGATAGATAAGTCCAGAAAAATCAAAGCACCGCCCACAGCGGTGCCGACCTGAAAAAAGATTGGGCGAATTGTACCGTTTTTGCAAACACAATTCTCGTTTCTGTGTGCTCTTGGATTCCTGCTAGATGCACCGATAATCTGTGGCACAGCGCAAGTGACGTGGTGCTGATGAGGGATGTGGATAGTTAATAGCAATGGTTGTTATACAAACAATCAATTGGAGCTATCAAAATAATCTGGTTAAGATCCATCCCATCAACAAGTTGTTCTGTCAAACCCCAACAGGAGAAACCCGAATGTCCTTGATCAACACTGAAGTGAAACCTTTTAAAGCCACTGCTTTCCACAATGGCAAATTCGTTGATGTGACCGAAGCCGATCTGAAAGGCAAGTGGTCAGTGCTGATTTTCATGCCAGCCGCTTTCACCTTTAACTGCCCAACTGAAATCGAAGACGCAGCGAACAACTATGCTGAGTTCCAGAAAGCTGGCGCTGAAGTGTATATCGTGACCACCGATACTCACTTCTCGCACAAAGTGTGGCACGAAACTTCGCCAGCTGTTGGCAAAGCACAGTTCCCGCTGATCGGTGACCCAACACATCAACTGACCAATGCTTTTGGTGTGCATATTCCTGAAGAAGGTTTGGCACTGCGCGGCACCTTCATCATCAACCCAGAAGGCGTGATCAAGACATTGGAAGTGCACGACAACGCCATCGCTCGTGACGTCAGCGAAACACTGCGTAAGCTGAAAGCCGCACAATATGTCGCAAACAACCCAGGCCAAGTGTGCCCAGCAAAATGGAAAGAAGGCGAAAAAACCTTAGCACCATCGCTGGACTTAGTTGGCAAGATCTAAGCGCCAGTCGGTCTACGGTTTAGATACAACGCGGGTGGCAACACCCGCTGTTGTTAAGCAAAAAACATCATGCTATTTGCCACATAAACCAGCATTTTTATCAAAGAAGAATGCTTGTTTATGTGTAATCCTTGGCGTAATTCGGAGCGGTGATTTCGCTGCCGCCGCCATCACCCGACCCTTAGGAGACAACGATGCTTGATAGCAACATTCAAACCCAACTCAAAGCCTACCTTGAACGCTTGGTCAACCCTATCGAACTGATCGCCAGTTTTGATGACAGTGCCAAAGCTGCTGAACTGCGTAGCTTGTTGCATGATGTTGCTGCGCTGTCGCCGAAAGTCAGTGTGCGTGAAGATGGCGACAATTCCCGTAAACCCTCATTTGCCATTGCCCAAGTCGGGCAAGCACCACGGGTACACTTTGCCGGTATTCCGATGGGGCATGAGTTTACCTCGCTGGTGTTGGCCTTGTTACAAGTCAGTGGTTATGCACCAAAGTTGGATGCTGAGGTTATCGAGCAAGTGAAAGCTTTGCCCGGACCGTTACACTTTGAAGTTTTTGTGTCTTTGTCATGCCATAACTGCCCTGACGTGGTGCAGGCGGTGAACACCATGTCGGTGTTAAACCCCAACATCCAAGCTGTGATGATCGATGGCAGTATGTTCCAACAAGAGGTTGAAACTCGCCAAATCATGGGGGTGCCAGCCATCTACCTGAACGGCCAGCCATTTGCCCAAGGCCGCATGAGTATTGAAGAAGTTTTGGCGAAAGTGGACGTCGGGGCGGTCGAACGTGAAGCAGCCAAATTGAATGAAAAAGCACCGTTTGATGTGTTGGTGGTGGGGGGTGGGCCAGCCGGCGCAGCAGCAGCGATTTATGCTGCCCGTAAAGGGATTCGCACGGGGATTGTCGCCGAGCGTTTTGGCGGTCAAGTGTTGGATACTTTAGGGATTGAGAACTTTATTTCGGTGAAAGAAACCGAAGGGCCAAAACTGGCTGCGGCCTTAGAGCAACACGTCCGTGATTATGAAGTGGACATTATTAACTTGCAGCGAGCCGAAGCGATTGAAGTGGATGGTGAACACGGTTATCGCACCGTCCGTTTAGCCAGCGGTGCTACGCTGAAAAGCCGTAGCGTGATTATTGCCACTGGGGCTCGCTGGCGCGAAATGAATGTGCCAGGGGAAGCGGAATACCGCACTAAAGGCGTGGCCTACTGCCCACATTGCGATGGTCCACTGTTCAAAGGGAAACGCGTGGCGGTGATTGGTGGCGGTAATTCAGGTGTCGAAGCCGCTATCGATTTGGCTGGCATCGTGGCGCATGTGACGTTGTTGGAATTTGGCGAAACCTTGCGTGCTGATGCGGTGTTGCAGGCCAAACTGCGTAGTTTGCCAAATGTCACCATTATCACCGAGGCACAAACCACTGCTGTGACCGGCGATGGTCAGAAAGTCAACGGTTTAGACTATACCGACCGCCGCTCTGGTGAGGCACGTCATGTCGAGTTGGAAGGGATTTTTGTCCAAATCGGCCTCTTGCCGAATACCGATTGGTTGAAAGGTCGTGTGGAGTTGTCCTCGCGTGGTGAAATTGTGATTGATGAGCGTGGACAAACTTCTTTGGCTGGGGTGTTTGCTGCCGGTGATGCAACGACCGTGCCTTACAAGCAAATTATCATTGCGATGGGTGAAGGGGCCAAAGCCAGCCTGAGCGCTTTTGACCACCTGATTCGCACCCCTGCACCACAAGCCTAAACGGTTGGTTGATCTCGATACCTCGGTATGAGGTCAGCCACCAAGATACGCATGGGCCAGCGTGCGGCAAGCAATGCCAACCGCTGCGCCTAATGCCGCTGGTTTCCATATTGCCGCAACACGTGGGCCAGCTGAAATCAATACCGCAATCCCCGGAATATCGAGTGGGTGAATCAACCAACCTGCCGCCAGATTTAATACCTCGGCACTGACCTGTTCAGTGCGACGAAGGGTGTCCATCACGCTCAACATGGCGTTGCCACCTGCTAAGTATTTGGTGAGCGAAGGCAAGATCAACGCAGGATCAATGTTGGCAGCTAATAGCAGTGGACTTAACACCCACGTTAGGCGATCTACTGCACCGGCAGCGGCCAGACTTTTTACCACCACTAACGACAACACCAACATTGGAATGGCGCCAATGGCAATTTTGAAAGCCTCGGCACCGGCGCGGTTAATCACGTCTAGGACGCCTTTGGCGTTTTCTGCTACGGGATGAGCTAAGGTTTCGTCGATGCGCTGTTCTTGGTTGTCTAATCCCCGCCCGAAAACATGGTAGGCCATGGCGGCCGCTACTAATCCGCCCACAATCGAAAACAGCAACACCTGACCGAGGTGAAGTCCCAATGCGGCAAGGGGAAATGAAGCGTTAGCCTGTGCCATCGCCATGACCATCGCCAAGGTTGCTGCCAGATGCCGACTTGATACACCACGCTGCTCCATCATGGTTAATGTCGCGACCGGCGCGGCAAAACTGACAAAGTTGACTTGTAAGGCGGCAAACACGCCTAAGCCAGTCAACCCAAAGGGTTTGAGGAACGGTGATAGCTTTGCCACCAGCCAATCTAAAATCCCTTTCGCTTCTAATAACCGCATGATGGCTAACATCACCACCATGACAGGCAACAATACAAACAAAGACAGCTCAATCGCTGAACGACCGGCTTTTAAAATGATTTCAACAAAAATATCCATACATCACACAGAAAAAAAAAGAACAGTGAGCATCTCGGCTCAACTGTTCTAAGAGAAAAAACGAAAAATTAGAGGGTAAATTCGCTGAGGATTTTTTGTGGAATATGCTGTAAAGGCATGACTTCTTGTGCCGCACCAAGGCGGATGGCTTCTTTTGGCATCCCAAACACCACACAGCTGGCCTCATCTTGTGCCACAGTATGGGCACCGGCGTCGCGCATTTCTTTTAAACCTCGCGCCCCATCATCACCCATGCCGGTCATAATAATCCCCAAGGCATTTTTTCCAGCGCTGCGTGCTACCGAACGAAACAAAACATCCACCGATGGCCGGTGGCGATTGACCAAGGGGCCGTTGACCACTTTGACATGATATTGCGCGCCACTGCGCTCTAATAATAAATGTTTGCCACCGGGCGCGATCAAAGCCCGTCCCGGCAACACCCGATCACCGTCTTGTGCCTCTCTGACTTCGATATTGCATAAACCATTCAGTCGCTGTGCAAACAGTGCGGTAAATTTTTCTGGCATGTGTTGCACAATCACAATGCCGGGGCAAATATCAGGCAAGGCGGTCAAAATGGCTTCCAGTGCTTGGGTGCCGCCGGTTGATGTGCCAATCGCCACCACACGTTCGGTGGTTTTGGCCATCGCTGTTGGTTTCCCTGCTGGCAACACCGCATCAGCATTTAATTTTTGTGCGGGTACGGGCGGCGGGAGTTTGACCCCAGCTTTGACCTTGGCTTTCGCTGCCGCTTTTACCGCGTTAATTAAATCATGCTGTTTGCCTTCTAAAAAATCTTTTACCCCTGCCTGTGGTTTAGTCAGGATATGAACGGCCCCTGCTGCTAAGGCCGCCATCGCTGTCTCTCCACCGTGGTCTGCCAGAGAAGAACAGATTAAAACGGGGGTCGGGCGTTCGCTCATAATCTGCCGCAGAAAGGTCAGACCATCCATGCGTGGCATCTCAATATCGAGGATGATGACATCCGGCCACCGTTGCCCCATCTTTTGTCGGGCAAAAATAGGGTCGGCTGCAACGCCGATCACTTCAATCGAGGCATCGGTTTCAAGGATTTTTCGGGTAACCTGCCGCACCACAGCAGAATCGTCCACAATCAATACTGCGATCTGACTCAAGCAATGCCCTCCTGAAAACTGACCCACACATCACCGCTCCAAATATCAAACACAATCCGCCGATGGCCATAACCACCGACATGTTCCGCCACAACAGGGATGCGGCGTTGAGCTAATAAATGGTAGGCAGCGGTTAAATTACGTTCACCAATATCGAGGGTCGCAATGTGTTCTCCAAACATGCGCCCACCGCCGAACAGTTTAGCTTGGCATTGTTGCGCAGAAACACCGTATTGCAAAAGGGCTTGGTCGAATAATTGCATGGCTTCGTCGGCATAACGACCATCGGGCGCTGGCGCAGCAATACCGTGGCGGCGTTGTGGCAGCATAAAGTGACACATGCCCCCCAAATTGAGTTTAGGAACCCATAACACGATAGCGATACAAGACCCTAACAGGGTACGCAAGCGGATATGCCCTTGGCCGAAATAAAACTCACCCGGGCGCAGAAAAATATCATTCACGGATTGTGTGGAGGGCGTAGCGCGAAAGAAGTCAGGCACGTAAAGGTCTGCGATATAAGGTGGGACGGACTGCTTCTAGCGAATGTTGTAAACCATTGAGGGTTTCCGAATGGCCAATCACTAAATAACCACCGGGCTGAAGGGTTCGCGTCAGTTGATCGATGACTTTTTGTTTAGTGGCAGTTTCAAAGTAGATCATCACATTGCGTAAGAAAATCAGGTCAAATAAGCCAAGATCGTTGGGTAATGGGGTGAGTAAATTGATTTGACGGAATTGTGTTCGTTTACGCAAAGCCGCTTGTATCAGAAAACTGCCGCTTTGTTGGCGAACCCCTTTGAGGCAAAAACGCTGTAGATAACCGTTTGGAATGCCGTCGATTCTTTCCATTTGATAGTGACCGCGCCGTGCTTTTTCTATTTCTTTCACACTGATATCACTACCAACCACTTCCCATTGTCCATGTGGTCGGCAATCGGCCAAGGTCATGGCGATGCTATACACCTCCTCGCCACTCGAACAGGCCGCACTCCATACCCGAAACAACTGTTGTGGGGCGCTGTGTTGGAAATAATCGCGCAAAAAATCAAAGTGGGCGGGTTCACGAAAGAAATAAGTTTCGTGGGTGGTGAGTAAATCCACCATGTGTTGTAGTTCAGTCCGATGTTGTGGATCGGTGACCAAACGGTAGTAGGCACTAAAAGAAGGTAGCTGATAATGCAACAGCCGCCGGCTAAGGCGGCTGAGCAAAAGGCTTTGTTTTCCCGGAGGCAGATAAACCCCTGCTAACGTCTGTAATAGGCGTTGAAACAGGGTGAACTCATGATCCGAGAGGGTGTAAGTGCCGTTATCCATCAAGACGTTTAATTTGCCTCATCTTTGACCGACAGCGCGGCGAGTTCAGCGATTTCATCTGTGGATAACACACGGTCAGCATTCAACAAAATCACAAAGCGTTGACTGATTCTGGCCATCCCAGCAATGAAATCGGTACGGATTCGAGTGCCGAAGGTTGGTGCCGACTCGATATCATCAGTGGTGATTTCGCGTACTTCGCTGACACTGTCCACCACCACACCAATATCCTGTCGTTCTCCCTCGCCGTGGCTGACTTCGACAATCACGATACACGTATGGCGGACGATTTTTGCGGGAGGGCGGCCAAAGCGCGCTGCTAAATCAATGACCGGCACCACGCTGCCTCGTAGATTGATGACCCCACGGATAAAATCAGGGGTCATCGGAATCTCGGTCAGTTGGCCGTATTCAATAATCTCTTTGACATGCGCGATGTCGATGCCAAATGGCTCACCCCCTAACAGGAACAGCAGATACTGGCTGCTGGCGCTGGAAGCCGCCGGGGTACTGGAAGAGGCGGTTTTAGCCATGCTTGCTCCTGATTAAAAACGAACAAAATCCGCTTCATCGGGCCCTTGTTCCAACGGTGGCGGCAGTGCACCAAGGCTGGCAGGGCGGCGGATCACGGCAGGGCGGCTATTGTTCAGCGTTGGGCTGGGGCTTGGCATTGCAAAATTGGCGTTGCGGCTAAAACTATTATCCGCCAAGCGGAAGAACTGCATCATCTGTTGCAGCTGACCTGCTTGTGACCCCATCTCTTCTGCGGTGGCTGCGAGCTGTTCCGACGCCGACGCATTTTGTTGGGTTGCCTGATTAAGCTGTTCCATCGCCGAATTGATTTGAGAAACCCCCGTCGATTGTTCTTCCGACGCCGAAGCAATTTCTTGTACCAAATCAGAGGTTTTACGAATCGAAGGCACGATTTCGTCCAACAACGCACCGGCTTTTTCTGCCAATTTGACGCTAGAACCAGCCAATTGACCAATTTCTTGTGCTGCCACTTGACTGCGCTCGGCCAAGGTTCGGACTTCTGCGGCAACCACCGCAAAACCCTTACCATGTTCACCAGCACGAGCGGCTTCGATAGCTGCATTCAGGGCTAACAGATTGGTTTGATAGGCGATTTCATCGATGATGCCAATTTTATCGGCAATCTGTTTCATGGCCTCTACCGTTTCGCGCACCGCACTGCCGCCTTCATTGGCTTCTTTTGCTGCTTTTGCCGCCATGCCGTCGGTGACCTTGGCATTTTCGGTATTTTGGTTAATCGAAGCGGTCATCTGCTCGATAGACGACGTGGTTTCTTCTACGCTGGCGGCTTGTTCGCTAGAGCTTTGCGACAACGATTGTGCCGTCGCGCTCACTTGCGAAGCGGCATTCGACACTTGATCGGCGGTTAGCGTCACTTGGGTAATGGTTTGCGCCAGTTGGGTGACTGTGTTGTTGCTGATGTCTTTCAGTCGAGCGAAGGTGCCACGATAGTCACCGGTAACGCGGACAGTCATATCGCCTTTTTCCACGGCTGAGAGCAACTGCATGACTTCATTCAACGGCACCACAATAGCATCGAGGGTAGCGTTCACGCCTTCGACAATTTTGCGGTAATCCCCTTGATGGCGGATGGCTTCAGCGCGGGTTTCAATTCGCCCATCTACTGCTGCTTGAGACAACATATTGGCGTCAGCAATCAACAAATTGACCGCATCAATACAAGTGTTCAGGTTTTGTTTAATCACATTGAAATCACCGTTATAGCTGTCGGTGATTTTTGGTGGGATGGCCCCTTTGGCGATGCGGTCGACATAGTCAGCAGCGACATTGAGTGGCCCAATCACCGCATCGAGGGTGGCATTCACCCCTTCGACAATGCGGCGGTAATCCCCTTGATGACGGTTGGCATCGGCGCGTGTGCTGAGCTTCCCTTCAACCGCCGCCCGCGACAGCATGGCAGCGTCGGTGATGAGTAGATTGACCGCATCAATACACTGATTCAGATTTTGTTTAATGACGTTAAAGTCACCGTTGTAGTTATCGCTGATTTTCGGTGGAATCGCGCCTTTGGCAATCCGGTCGACATAGTCGGCAGCGACATTGAGTGGCCCAATCACTGCATCGAGGGTGGCATTCACCCCTTCGACAATGCGGCGGTAGTCGCCTTGATGGCGGTTGGCATCAGCGCGTGTGTTGAGCTTGCCTTCAACAGCGGCACGCGACAGGGTTGCCGCATCGGCAATCAGCAGATTCACCGCATCAATACAGGTATTCAGATTTTGTTTGATCACGTTGAAATCACCGTTGTAGTTGTCGGTGATTTTCGGCGGAATCGAACCTTGTGCGATACGATCAACATAATTGGCAGCGACATTGAGTGGCCCAATCACTGCATCGAGGGTGGCGTTCACACCTTCGACAATGCGGCGGTAGTCACCTTGGTGACGGTTAGCATCAGCGCGTGTGCTGAGTTTACCTTCCACCGCTGCCCGCGATAGCGACATCGCGTCTTCTTTCATATTGTTGATCGACTGTCGTAATGCAGCAAAAGCTTGTGCCAAAGTGCCAATCTCATCTTTGCGACTGGTATCCACCTCGCGAGAGAAATTACCTGCTGACATATCTTGTGCCAGCTCCAACAGTTTCGCCGTCGGTTGGGTGATGCTGCGCGTAATCAACCATGCAATCAAACCCGACAGCAATAGTGCCGCTACCACTAACGCAATCAAGATCAAGCGAGTTTGTTCAACCAAGGCAATAGCCTGCGCGCCATCTTCTTTCGCCAATTCGACTTGATAGTCGGCTAAAGCGCGCATGGCGGCGATATAGGCATTGAGCTTAGGACGTAGCTCTTGGTTATTGATTTGCAACGCCTGCTCTCGGTCAATGCCGATGACTTTCATGTAGCGGACTTGTGAGTCGAGGTAATCCACCCGTTTTGCCATCACATTACTGAGCAGTTCACGGCCTTTGGGTAAGTTAATCGTTTGTTCAAGGGCTTGTAATTCACCCCCGATAATCCGCGCGCCTTCGGCAATGCGCTCTTTTTCTTTCTCAAGCGCAGCAGGAGAATTGTCTAATAGCAAATTACGGGTGGCACGAATGACCACATTAATTTGGCTTTCTACCAGATTCACCCGTTGGGTTTTGACAAAACGGTCGTTAACAACCGTATCCATTGCATCGCCTAGTGCTTGCAGACGTAATAGCGCAAGGCCGGCGACAATTAACAGTAGGACAATGACCAGGCCAAAGCCCAAGCCCAGTCGGCCACCAATTTTTAAGTTACTCAACATGACTCTCCTGTGAATTAGGCCGGTTGATTGACTGCAGGCTCACGCTGGACTGAGAAACTGTCGGTTTCGCGTGTGGCGGCCAATTGCACCAAGGCTTGTACATCTAAAATCAAAGCAACTTCACCACTGCCGAGAATAGTGGCGCCCCCAATACCGCGCATGTGCTGAAACATTGACGAGAGGGGTTTAATGACGGTTTGTGATTCACCCAATAACTGATCGACCACTAAGCCTGCCTTTTGTCCAGCATATTGCACCACAATCACATTTTGGCGTGGCGGCATTGGGGCATCAATACGGAATAAATCGCGTAAACGAACAAAGGGCAAGGCTTCACCACCAAAGTCGAGATAGTCGCGATCGCTGGCCGCGTCTTTGAATTCCAAACAGCGCACCACAGAATCCAACGGCAAAATATACGTACTGGCCGCAATTGCCACATGAAAACCGTCGATGATGGCCAAGGTTAACGGCAAACGAATCATAAACCGTGAACCCTGTCCCTCAACGCTTTCCATATCAATCCGACCACGCAAGGATTGGATATTACGTTTTACCACATCCATACCGACACCGCGTCCGGAGACATTCGACACCTTATCGGCAGTCGAAAAACCAGGCTCTAACAATAAGTTGAGAATTTCGGTATCTGACAGGCTTTGATTGGCGGAGACCAACCCTCGCTCAATGGCACGTTTTAAGACTTTTTGTCGGTTGACACCAGCGCCATCATCTCGCACTTCAATGACGATTGAACCGGAATCGTGATAGGCATTAAAACCAATTTTGCCGCGTGCGGGTTTCCCTGCGGCAAGGCGTTGTTCTGGTGATTCAATGCCGTGGTCAATGGCATTGCGGACCAAGTGCATCAGCGGATCGCTGATTTTCTCGACCACACTTTTATCAAGCTCGGTTTCTGCCCCCGAGATGTTTAATTCCACTTCTTTATTGAGTTCATGTGATAAATCACGCACCACACGATGGAAACGATTAAAGGTTTCGCCAATTTGCACCATGCGTAACTCAAGCGCTGAATCGCGAATTTCTTCCACCAAACGCGACATAATTTGTGTCACGCGGCTGAGTCGTGTTTGGCCGATTTCACGCGCCAGTAAACGTGCGCTGGCGCCGGCAATCACCAACTCGCCGACTAAATCAATCAGCTTATCCAGCTTATCCGCCTGAATGCGTAAGGTATGGTTTTGTCCGGCTTGTAGTTTCCCTTGTTTGCCCGCAGCGGCTTCGACCAGCTGTGGGGGCACATGATGATGTTCAACCAAAATTTCCCCAACTTTGGGAGCAGGGTGGTCATCATCATATGGAAGTTGCGATTGGGTATGCAGCGCTTGTTGTAGCTCTTTTTCAGTCAGGGCGCCGACCTGAACCAAAATTTCCCCGATACGCGGCGGTGTTTCTGGTAATTGTTCAATCAGATGAATAAAGTCATCGACTTTGCTATCGGGGGGGATGATGTGGAGCAAGCAATCATCTCGCACAAAATCAAATACTCGCTCAATGCTGGCCTTGTCGGCTGTGCTGGCGTAATCAATTTCAAAACCAAGGTAACAGCCCTCTGGGTCGTACTCAGCTAAGGCCGGTAATTGGTCATAAATCGTTGCCAAGCCAACAATCTCGCCCATTTCCTCTAAATAATGCAGAAAAGAAACAGGATCCATGCCGTGGCGCAGGGTATCCAAGCCAAAGCGCACCGAGATATGCCAATGTCGGTTGCTATTGGCGGCCACTGGCGGCGTTGCAGCAGCAGTAGGTGTTGGCGTGGGGGCGGTGGGGTTGCCTAGGTTGGCTAGGCGCTGTTGGCCGCGTGCTAGGCACTCGGCATCGGGGGTGGCGCTCTGTTCGAGTAAGTCGAGTAAATCTGACAGATGATCGCTACATTGCAACAAGGCCGCAATTAAGGGTGGGGAGAGTTCGCGGCTGCCATTGCGGAGAGCGTCTAAGGTGTTTTCAACGACATGGGTAAATTCGACAATAAAGTCACATTCCACCACCCCTGCACCGCCTTTGATGGTGTGGGCAGCACGAAAGACACCATTGAGGGTATCTGGGTCGTGGTCACCACGATCAAGTGCAATTAAACCGGCTTCGAGTGCTTGCAGCTGCTCACGGCTTTCTTGCACAAAAACGGCCAATAATTCATCCATGAGCTATCTTATTCCTCGAACGTAAACACCGGTGTGAGTCGCAAGAAGGCCAGTTGTTGCTTGATGGCGACGGTAGGGTGATGCAGTGCATGTGCCAACTGCCGCCGCTTTGCCTCTTGTTGTGTCAATAACACAAACTGTAAGCCAGCGCTGTCCATATCTTGCACAGCGGATAAGTCTAAAATCATATCGCTTGGTGATTGTGCCAAATACTGTTCCAACTGTTGTTTTAATGCTGCAACATGGTAGATGGTCAGGTCTTGTGCTGGCTTAAACATCATTTGGCTCACTAAAACAACTCAACTTTGCTGCCACCCCCACCTCCACTGCTGTGATTGCCAGATGAAGTTTGATTGAGTGCGCGTTGATGGGTATCTCGCTGCTGCTGCATCACATAACTGCCATACACAGCTTCTAATGTGGCTTGTAGTTGCGGTAGGTCGGCGGCTTCGAGTGGTGCACCGCGTGCAAGGCGTTGTTGCAAATCTATGGCATGTTGATCGAGTTTTTCCAGCGCGCTCATCACATGTTCGATCATTTGACGAGAAACATCTTGGAACTGAACATTTGCCAGTGCATCCATAAACATATTGGCAAGGGTATCGCTGCTCTCACGAATGGTGCGTATCATCTCATTTTGAGATTGCAACAAGTTTGCATAATCGGTATTAAGCTCATTTAATTGATGAGAAAAGCTTTGTAAGGTGGTGCGTTCACCTTCGATATTGGTGGCAATCAGTTTCGAGTTGAATTGCTCTTCAATCGTGGTCGCAACGGCTTGAATCCCCTCGTTAATCCGCAAGACTGCCTGTTCACTTTCTGCGGAAAGCTTACGCACTTCATCGGCGACCACAGCAAAGCCGCGTCCGGCCTCGCCTGCGCGTGCCGCCTCGATCGCTGCATTTAAGGCCAATAGATTGGTTTGGCTGGCAATACCACGAATCAAATTGACCAATTCTTCTAACGACCGCGCTTGATCGACTGCCACTTTGATTCGTGATTGCTCTTCACGAGTAAAATCAAGGCGTTGTTGGATATAGTCATCCATATTTGCAATCAAACGCTGATTGACTGCAATTTCATCTTCTGATTCTTCAGCCAAACGGTTTGAACGGGCAGCACTTTCATTGACAAACTGCTGAAGGTGAGTGACCACCTGATCGATGGTTTGTAAGCGTTCAGTGATGGAGTAGGCGGCGTTTTCGGTCTCTTGAATCACCGTGTTGAGCTGTTGTCGTAGTACCGAGTTATATTTGGGAACATTAGCCAACTGCTCGGCAATCAGCCCCATCCATTGATGGACTTGGGCATTCTCTTCTTCTACCTGTTTTTTGACATGCTCTAGACCGAGCATGGTGTCTCGGAACAACAAGAGCGAGACCAAGCGTCTTACACCATAGCCAACAAATACCAAGATGACCGAACCGATAGCATCGCCTAGACGGGTACTGAGTCCAACGGCAGGCAAAAACTGTTCATGGAAAGGTTCGTAGAGTAAATACACCCCCAAACCGCATACTAACGCGGTAACCACCGCTAAAGCAGTGCTGCGCCCTTGAAAAGAAATCGTTTCGGTGGAGGCGGAAGTACGTGAGGATGGGAGGCTCATAGCAATGTCACCGTAAAACCAATTTAATGGTGTTGAGTAAGTCGTCAGCAGAAGCGGGTTTTACCAACCAACCCGAGGCCCCTGCGGCACGGGCTTCGGCACGCCGTGCTTGTTGTGATTCAGTCGTTAAGAACAGAATGGGCATAAAACGATAATTTGGCAATTGCCGCACCTCTTTAATAAGCTCCAATCCATTCATCCCCGGCATATTTAAGTCGGTAATCAGCAGATCGGCTTTAATGCCACCACGAAAACGGGCGAGGGCATCTTGGCCGTTAGAGGCTTTTTCGACCGCATAGCCCGCTTTGGTCAGAATGGCTGAAACGCTGAGAAGGATGGTGGGCGAATCATCAACGATAAAGATAGTTTTCATCTGTTTGCGCGAGAGAGCTTGTTGCAATGATCTTGCTGACAAGAGGATAGTCTCGTGTGGATTCACACTGAGTCTCTCGATACTCCTTTCTGTAGCACGCTATCCACGTGGTTTAACAATATCTTTCCTGTCTCGTGTGAAGTCTAGCCATGATTGGCTTTATTTTATCTGTGTTAACACAAAGCGTATGCTTTTTGCGTCAGGCATTGCTGATAAATTCAATTGTTCTGATAAAGTGCATCATCATACCATAAAAACTAAATTTAGTTTTTGTACCAATAAGCCGAGATAAATGATTTTTGCTTATCTTTTCATTTTTAATGACATAAGAAATTTTGTATCATAGTCGACCTCAAAATAAACGCTTATAATTGCCACTCTATTGCTCGATTTCTGTTGTCGTAAGCCCTCTGTGTGGTCAGTGGTTTGGCTAAAGATGGCAGTGATTTTCTCAAGAAAGTGATTTTTATGAGTTTGTTACCCCATCAAATCGAATTGCTCGCGCCGGCAAAAACCGCTGAAATTGGCCGTGAGGCGATTCTACATGGCGCGGATGCAGTCTATATCGGTGGGCCAAGTTTTGGGGCTCGTGAACATGCGGCCAACTCAATCGAAGATATCGCTGCCTTATGCCGTTTTGCCCATCAGTATCATGCCCGAATTTTTGTCACCCTGAACACGATTTTGCATGATGCAGAACTCGAAGCCGCCCGCCGTTTGATTTATCAATGTTATGAGGCAGGTGTTGATGCGCTGATTGTGCAGGATATGGGCTTGCTTGAGCTCGATTTACCACCAATTCAGCTACACGCTTCAACCCAATGTGATATTCGTCATCCAGAAAAAGCCCGTTTTTTGGCCCACAGTGGTTTTAGTCAGCTGGTTTTGGCGCGTGAATTAAATATCCAAGAAGTCGCGACAATACGACAAGCGGTGCCAGCGCACGTTTCGCTAGAATATTTTATTCATGGCGCGTTATGTGTCGCATTTTCAGGGCAATGCAATATCAGTCATGCACAAACTGGACGCAGTGCCAATCGTGGCGATTGTTCGCAAGCCTGTCGCTTACCCTACACCTTAACGGATACCAATGGTGGGGTGGTGGCTTTTGAAAAACATCTGTTGTCGATGAAAGACAACAATCAAACAGCGAATCTTGAAGCCTTATTATTGGCTGGAATACGGTCGTTTAAAATTGAAGGCCGTTATAAAGAAATGGCGTATGTTAAAAATATCACTGCCCATTACCGCCAGCAATTAGATCAAATTTTAGACCGTCATCCTGAATGGTGTCGGGCTTCAAGTGGAAAAACAGAGATTTTATTTACACCAAACCCTGATAAAACCTTTCATCGCGGTAGCACGGATTATTTTGCCACTGCCCGAAAAATCGATATTGGTGCATTTGATTCGCCAAAATATGTGGGGTTGCCACTGGGGCATGTGGTGGCGGTGGGGCAGGATTGGTTAGAGGTGGAAACCCAAGAGACACTCTCGAATGGTGATGGTTTAAATTACACTTTTAAGCGGGAAGTGATTGGGGTACAGGCCAATCAAGCCAAGTGGCAGCGTGCCAGTGAAGACGGTCAAATTTGGCGTATTTGGCCAAACGAAATGGTTTCCCGCTTGCGTGGCTTGAAAGTGGGCACTTTGTTGTCGCGTAACCGTGACCACGCTTGGGAAATGGCGCTGACCAAATCCTCGGCACAACGCACCATTGCTGTTCAAGCCTGTTTACAAGACAGTGCGGATGGCGTGGCGTTGTCGTTGCAAGATGAGGATGGGGTGACGGTAACAGCTCATTTGGTGTGTGATAAAGTCCCTGCACAGCAGGCGGATAAAGCACGCCAAAACCTTGAAGACGCATTATCTCGTTTTGGTAATACGCTCTTTCATCTTGAGCAATTGACCCTTGCTACGTCTGAATCATGGTTTATTCCCAGTTCACAACTGAATAAGCTACGCCGACAGGCAATAGAGGCATTGCTTGCCGCCCGTCTGGCTGCGTGGCAACGTCCAGCGCCGACACCACCCACCGAGCCACCTTTTCCTTACCCAGAAACTTCACTGTCATTCTTGGCCAATGTGTATAACGAGAAAGCGCGGGCCTTTTATCGTAAGCATGGGGTGGAACTGATTGCTGCGGCTTATGAAGCACATGAAGAACCAGGCGAAGTCAGTTTGATGATTACCAAACATTGTCTGCGTTTTGCCTATCATCTCTGTCCCAAGCAAGCCAAGGGGGTACAAGGGGTGATGGGGCAAGTGCGTGCTGATCCGATGATTTTGAAATCAGGTAACGACACCTACACCCTCAAATTTGAATGTCGCCCCTGTGAAATGCATGTGATGGGCAAGATGAAAAGTCATATCTTCAAATCGCCCCCACCGTCGGTGATTCCAGTGCAACCGGTTACGTTCCACCGCTCACCACGTTAAAGTTGTAAGGCCTCTAGCTGGCGCAGTGCATGGTCAATCCCCTCTAACATCAGCGAATGATCGTGGATTTGGCGGATTTGTTCAGCGAGTAGGCCTGACTCGGCAGTGGCGCGTGTGGCCAGTGCCGAGACTTGACCAGATACATGGCGGCTGCCCTCTGCCATGTTGGCAATGTGTGAGGTGGTCTCAGCTAAGGCCAGTTTGAGGCCATCAATTCCACTTAACACTGCTTGAACCGATTGTTGGGTCGACGTTAAATTGGATTGGGTATTACCTGCTAACTTGCGTACCTCATCCGCCACCACAGCGAAACCGCGCCCGGCTTCCCCTGCACGAGCCGCTTCGATTGCTGCATTCAATGCCAATAAATTAGTCTGTTCTGCAATGCGGGCAATTTGAGTCAAAATTTCCTCAATTTTTGCCGCCCCCATCACCAAAGTTTGCATCCGCTCTGATAGTTGATTGGCTTCGCTGACACTGTGTTCAATTTCGCTGCTGTATTGACTAATATCTTGATTTAATTGCGTTAATAAACTGCCTGACTCTTGTAAGTAGTTCTGCATTTCTGGCAAACATGCCTGTGCCTCTGTGCTTAACATGCGGAACTGGTCGAGTTGTTGAATCACACTTTGGCGAATGGTATCTACCATTTGCAATCGTTTTAACTGTCTTCTGGTGAAATAATTTTGGAAATTGGCATATCGAACGGTAAAGTGATCCATCATCGCATCGTTAAAAGGTTCACCTTGTGCCACGCGATAGAAAAAGACGGAAGAGAGAGTTTGATTGATATTAATACCCAGTAATTCACCAAATGTCGTAAAACCAGCAATCGGGGTATCTTTAAAAATCGTTAACTGATTAAGCTGGCTTTGATTAAATAAACGTCTTAAAACACAATCATTAAAAATAGCCCCAATCGGTTTCGGTTTGCCTTGGGCATAGCGTTGATAATCGTCTTGCGTTTGGCGAATAAAATCGGTGGTTTTCATCAACACAAGTTGATCGCCCGGCTCAATATCACAATAAAAAGCAATTTCTTGTTTTTGTAAATTAACTTGTGCCACGGAACGGATATAGTGTTCTTTGCCTAACTCAATTGCAAAAGCGTGTTGTTCAAATTGTTTTGCTAATTGTTCAGGTGTGGTGCGTAGGTCTTGACATAAGACATCAATGAAAGAATGGAGCTGTTGCTGTTGTGGGTTGAACACACGACTGACGGTACGGCGAAGGGGGTCGGCATCAGCGACAATATAGCGGGTGGTGGTGGGCGTAAAGTTTTGGCTTTTGAACACCCCAAAGCGAATGTCTGGTGCTGTTTTGCAGAGCACCATTAAAGCATGGTTTTCGAAAACCTTTTCACCATCGGATAACCAAGTGTGCTTAAAGTCGAGTAGGCCACCTGCTGAACCGCCAATAAATAAGCATGGAAAACGTTCGGTATGATAAAGCGCTTCCATAAACAAATTCTCGGCGCCTGCCAAACCATCAAAAAAGGTTAATGCCAAGGTATCGCGGTCATCAATGTTGAAGCTAGGACGCAAACGCCCAAGATGCGTTTCCAATTGTTGTAACCGCTGTTCACGGCTTAATTGTGGCGTACCGCGTCGAATATCTTCACTTGGCAAGGGAACCCAATGTAAATCGACGTGACTGAAAATATGTCGTGAAAAACCAGCGAGTACGACATGATGCCAGCCTTGTTGTGGGGTTGCTAAATAAGGCGAGCAGCTTTGTCCGGCAGCAATCTGTGCAGATTGGCACAACTCACCAGCGGTACTGATTAAGCCTAATTTAACTTGGGGCGGGAATAATCGTCGTAATTGTTGTCCCACCTGCTGCATATTGAGATGTGGTGAGACAAAAGCTAAGACCAAACTGAGCTGTTGTAGGTCTCCCCACGGGCTCAATGCCTGACTGCTGAGCGCGTTTCCATTCAGTTGTAAAGTCAGAATCACATCGTGATTGCTACTCGCCGCAGCATCAGCAGTCGCCTGGCGCGACCATTTCGCCCAAAAAGACATATTAGCGCCACCTAAAAATAAGGGGTTATCAAAACGCTATTGATTGTCTGACACAGTCAATGCGATCTGTTGTTGTAGTTGTTGCAAGGCCATCAAGACGGTGTGGGCGCGAATGTGTTGTCGATCACCCGTAAAGAGATGACAACGGCTCGTGCAGCCTTGTGCCCCTGCCACAGCAATCCACACTGTACCCACTGGCTTCTCTACCGAACCGCCGCTGGGCCCTGCAATTCCTGAAACAGCGACAGCCCAGTTTGCGCCGCTGAGCTGGTGCACGCCGGTTGCCATTTGTTCGACCACCGCTTGACTGACAGCGCCATCGGTAGCGAGAGTATGAGCCTTGACCTGTAACAATTGCTGCTTGGCTTCATTGGCATAACTGACGATTCCCCAACCAAACCACGCAGAACTACCAGCCATCTCTGTTAACGTTGCTGCAATCAGACCACCGGTGCATGACTCTGCAGTGGCAACTGTTTCACCGCGTTGTAACAGTTGTTGGGCTAACTGGTGTGCGCTGTGTTGGATTTCATTTGCCAGTTGGGTCATAGCAGCGATTTCCGTTGTTGTCGTAGTTGGTGAATATGGCGTATCAATCCATTGGTTGACGCATCGTGGTGCAAGTTGGGCAATTCTACTGCGCGTAGCTCAGGTTCAATTTTGCGGGCCAACTGTTTGCCATACTCCACGCCCCATTGATCAAAAGAATTAATGCCCCAGATCACACCTTGTACAAACACCTTGTGTTCATACAACGCTAACAACATACCCAGATTATACGGGTTTAAATTGTCTAAAATTAGGGTATTTGATGGTTGATTGCCAGGAAATACTTTTTGTGGCAATAAAATATCAATATTGTCAGGCAGTTCCGTTCCAAACTCTGCTAGCACTTCTGCTTCGTTTTTTCCTCGCATCAAAGCTTCAGTCTGTGCCAGAAAGTTGGCCAACATAGCGGTATGGTGGGTTTTGAGTTTGCCATGTTCACAGGCGGGAATAATAAAATCACATGGCACTAAGCGAGTGCCTTGATGTAGCAGCTGGAAAAAAGCATGTTGGCTGTTAACGCCGACTTCGCCCCAAATAATCGGCCCAGTGTTAAAGTCCAAGCGTGCCCCACAACGACCAACCCGCTTGCCGTTCGACTCCATATCCAGTTGTTGTAGATAGGCGGGTAGGCGTGACAGTCCCTGATCGTATGGCATCACGGCATGGGTGTGTGCACGGTAGAAAGTGTTATACCAAATCCCTAGCAATCCCAGCAGCACGGGCGCATTCTCTGCAAAAGGCGCGCTAAAGAAATGGCAATCCATGGCATGTGCGCCGGCCAAGAATTGCCGGAAGTGGTTCATACCAATAGATAACATCACCGGCAGCCCAATCGCCGACCACACGGAATAACGCCCTCCCACCCAATCCCAAAAAGGAAAACAGTTCTCGGGAGCAATGCCAAATGCGGTTGCCGCAGAGATATTGCTGGAAACAGCAACGAAATGTTGTTGTATGGCCTCAACACTGCCGCCTTGGGCCAAGAACCATTCTCGGGCGGCTTGTGCGTTTAGTAAGGTTTCTGGAGTGCTGAAAGACTTGGAAGCAACAATAAATAAGGTTTCTGCTGCATCCAAGGCTTCTAATGTATCGGCGAGATGTCGCCCATCGAGATTGGAAACAAAGTGCAATTCTACTTTGCCAACTGAATACGGTTTGAGGGCGCGTGTGACCAACATTGGCCCGAGGTCGGAACCACCGATACCAATATTCACGACATGTCGAATCGGTTTGCCGTTATGCCCCCGCCAGTGTTGTTGGTGAATTTTTTCGACAAATTCACCCACGCGCTGTAATACCGCTTGGATTGACGGCACGATATTCTCACCATCAACACGGATATCACTGTCCGCCGGTGCGCGTAGCGCGTGGTGCATCACGGCACGTTGTTCACTGACATTGATGGCGTCACCTGCCTGTAAACGCTGCATCCAAGTGGCTAATTCAGCGGTATGAGCCAACTCAATCAATAAATCGCGTGTGCGTTCGGTGATGCGGTTTTTTGAATAATCCAGCAACAAGCCATCTAACCGTAATGAAAAACGCTGAAAGCGATCTGGCTCGGTGGCGAATAAATCGCGCATGTGGAGATGACGGGTTGCACGTTGGTGTTGATGCAGTTGTACCCACACCGAGGAAAGATTGATTTGACTCATACACAACAAGTTTTAGAGGTTAGGGGACAAGGCGAATGAAATGTTCACGATAGTGTTTCATCTCTTCGATGGACTCGTAGATATCGGCTAGGGCTTCATGGCGCCCTTTTTTAACCACCCCTTTTGCCACATCAGGACGCCAGCGCTTTGCCAGCTCTTTTAGGGTCGATACGTCTAAATTGCGATAGTGAAAATAATCTTCCAGCGTTGGCATCCACCGCGCCATAAAGCGTCGATCTTGGCAAATCGAGTTGCCACACATGGGCGACTTGCGTGCCGGTACATATTGGCTGATAAAGGCCAACATCTGGGCTTCGGCTTCTTGTTCGGTGAGGGTAGAGGCTTTCACCTTATCAATCAGGCCACTTTTGCCGTGGGTGTTTTTATTCCAATCGTCCATCGCGTCTAACACGGTGTCTGGTTGATGAACAACCAACACCGGCGATTCGGCAACTGTGTTTAGATTGGCATCGGTAATCACCACCGCCAGTTCAATAATGCGGTCGCGGTCGGGGAACAGGCCAGTCATTTCCATGTCTAGCCAAATGAGATGGTTTTGATCTTGCGCCATAGCGGTCTGTCCTTCAAAATCTTCAAATTGTCGCACACATTTTAGGTCAAGCAGCGCCCATTTATGAACGATACCCTGTCCGCTTTTCCTTTTACGGTGGTTTTTTTGTCTTTGTTGGGTATCTCATCTGTTGTGCAGAGTTATTTAGCGTATCGACAACGCCGTCACGTTGCCGCTTATGCAGGGCGGGTGCCCCGTCTGTTTGCCGCGCATATTCCCCCTGAACAGCATGAAAAAGCCGCGCAATACACCATTGCCAAAAGCCGCTTGGGTCAGGTTCAGCTGGTATTCCATACCCTGATGGTGCTGTTATTAACCTTAGGTGGTGGGTTTGAGTGGTTGCAACAAATATGGGCAGGACTTCTACCGCAGGGCATTGCCCAACAAACCGTAGTTTTACTCTCGGTCTTTGCTGTGTTACAGCTGGTTGAACTGCCGTTTCTCTATTACTCCCATTTTCACCTTGAAGCCCGTTTTGGTTTTAACCGCTTGTCACGTCGTCTATTTATCCTCGATGTCTTTCGCGGTGCATTATTGGGTGGGGTGTTAGGTGGAGGTTTGATGGCTGCGTTGTTGGCGCTGATGAGCTGGGCTGGCGAACTGTGGTGGCTGTGGGCGTGGCTATTGTGGGTTGGGTTTTCTATTTTGCTGATGGTGATTTTTCCGCTGTGGATTGCACCGCTCTTTAATCATTTTACGCCGCTGGCTGACGCGGTACTCAAAGATAGGGTGGAACAGTTATTACAGCGTTGTGGTTTTGATAGTCAGGGCATTTTTGTGATGGACAGTTCAAAACGTTCTGCCCATGGTAATGCCTATTTCACTGGCTTTGGTCGTGCTAAGCGTATCGTGTTTTTCGATACGTTATTAGACCATCTCAGTCATGACGAAATTGAAGCCGTGCTGGCGCATGAATTGGGGCATTTTCATTATCAACATATTCGACAACGGCTATTCGGCAGCATGGTTTTTAGCCTGTTGTTATTTGCGGTGTTGGGGGTGTTGGCTGATACCCCTGCTTTTTATCAACAGCTAGGGGTCGCCACGACTTCTGCGGCGGCTGCACTATTTTTATTCAGCCAATTATTACCGCTATTATTGTTCCCACTGACCCCCATTTTTAGCGCATTATCACGGCGGCAGGAGTATCAGGCCGATGATTTTGCCGCCCAACATGCACCGGCAGCCGCATTGATCAGTGCCTTAACCAAACTGTATCGGGATAATGCTGCCACATTAACGCCCGATCCACTGCACTCCGCTTTCTATGATTCACATCCCCCCGCCACCGCACGGGTGGCTAAACTGCAAGGATTTTTGTCTTGAGTCGTTCCCCCGCACGTCCTTCCCGTTCTTTGCATGATGCACAAGCAAAAACCGCTGAACTCACCGGTGTGATTGTGAAAAGTCATGGCCGCCGCTTTATTGTTGAATTGGCCGATGGCACCTGTTATGACTGTACCACTCGCGGCAAGCGTACCGACTATGCCTGTGGTGATGTGGTGTACCTAACAATTGAAAATGCCGAACAAGGGGTGATCAGTGGCCATGAAACCCGTTCTTCTCTGTTATATCGTTCTGATGCGTTTCGCAGCAAGATTATTGCGGCCAATGTGTCGCTCTTGGTTTTGGTGGTCGCGCCCGTGCCAACGTTTAGCGAGGAATTGTTAGCGTGCTGTTTATTGGCTGCAGAAGCGGCTGGTATAGAAGCACGCATTGTGTTGAACAAGGCCGATCTTCCCGAAGTGGTTCAAGCACGACAGCAATTAGCCCCCTTTGTTGCCTTGGGCTATCCCGTCCTAGAGTTATCTGCCTTGCAAGATGTTTCGCCATTGCGCCAATGGTTACAAGACCAGACATCGGTATTGGTTGGGCAATCCGGCATGGGAAAATCAACTTTGACCAATGCCTTAGTGCCTGAAGCGGCGGCACGGGTAGGGGATATTTCTGTGGCGTTAGATTCGGGACGACACACAACCACCCATGCACAGCTTTATCATCTTGATGCTAGCTCACACTTGATTGATTCTCCCGGCTTACAAGAATTTGGTTTGCAACATATCGAGCCGTTGGCTTTAGCCGGTTATTTCCCCGATTTTCAACCCTTCTTGGGGCAGTGCAAATTTCATAATTGTTTGCATTTGGTTGAACCCAGTTGTGCACTACAGCAGGCGGTACAGCGTGGTGAATTATCAGAAAAGCGTGTGGCGTTTTATCAGCGTATTTTCCGCAGTTTGCAAAAAACACACTAAATCTGTACTTGGTGGATAAGCATAGCGTATCCACCCAAAAATCAACTGGTGTAGAGAGCATGTTGGGCTGCTGGAACTTGGCAACCCAACACAACGACTTAGCGTGATTTCATTTGGTATTTTTTCTCGAGTGCAGCCACGCCCCAAGCCAATAACAAGGTCAAGCCAAGGTAGAGGAAAGAAATGGTGAGGTAGGGTTCCCAATAGCGAGAATACACCCCTGCCACCGTACGCGCTGCAAAGGCCAACTCTGCCAAGCCAATCGCCGACACCAGCGAGCTATCTTTTAACAGCATAATGGCTTCATTCCCCAGCGGCGGTAACATGCGGCGGAATGCTTGTGGAATGATGATTTCCTTCATCGCTTGACCATAGGACATGCCCAATGAACGAGCGGCTTCCATTTGTCCTTTGTCAATCGACTGAATGCCGGCACGGAAGATTTCAGTGATGTACGCTCCAGCGTTGAGCGTCAGTGCCAGCAAACCAGATAAAAAGGCACCATAGTTTTGCCGTAATTCGCGTGCGCTCTCGCCAGCAATCAGTAAACCATCGACTGGATGGACTAACATTGGCATCAGTGCAAAGTGAATCAGCAAAATTTGTACAAATAGCGGCGTACCACGAAAAAAAGTGACATAGGCAGCAGCGGGTAGCCGCACGCCAAAACGCAATAAATAGTGTTGTGCCCCATGTTTGGCATCAGCCAAACGTGCCATGCCCATCAATAAACCAATTAGCGTGCCAAAAAAGACTGCGATGAGGGTAATCATCAGCGTCATCTTGAGGCCATTGATGAACAAGGGCATGTATTCGATAATCATCGCCCAGCGAAAGTCCATAGCGTTCCCCGTTTTTTATGTGGTGAAAAAATTAAAAGAAGCGCAACCGGGATGACCGGTGCGCTTCCAATAGAGCAGAGAAAATGGGGTTAGCCCGCTTTTTTCTCGCCAAACCACTTGGCGTAGATCTTATCGTAAGTGCCGTCTGCTTTAATGGCTTTCAGTCCTTCGTTAAGTTTGCCTAAGAGTTCTGCATTGCCTTTTTTCACTGCAATACCGTAGAACTCAGGGGAGAAGCTTTGATTGTCTTCAATCAGGCTCAAACCAGCGTTGGCGTTGTTTTGCAGATAGTTAATGACTACACCATTATCCGCCACCACAGCCTGTACGCCGCCACTCTCCAGCTCTTTCATCGCCAATGGCGTGCTTTCAAAGCGTTTGATGTCTTCGCTGGTTTTGCCTAACAGCTTTTGTACCACTTCATCACCGGTAGTACCGGTTTGAACGCCGACTTTTTTACCTTTCAAATCATTGAAAGTTTTAATATCGGTCACCCCTTTGCCGACGGCAATCAGCTGGCGTGCTTCAAAGTAGGGTTCGGTAAAGTCCATCGATTGTTTGCGCTCATCGGTGATGGTGACGGCAGAAATCACGATGTCACGGTCGCCTTGATCCAACGTAGCAAAGATACCTTCCCACGGGGTGTTGACGAATTTAACTTGAATACCCGCTTTTTCTGCGATGGCACTCAAGACGTCAATATCAAAGCCTTGGACTTCTTTTTTCTCATTTTCAAACTCGAACGGTGCATAAGCGGCATCCGTTCCAACGACGTAGGTGCGTGTTTCAGTTGCAGCTGGCGCAGCGGGGGCAGCTGCATTATCAGCAGGTTTGGGTTCAGCACTCTTACCACATGCTGCCACAAAGGCACTTGCTACCAGCGCCATTAACAGCTTTCGTCGTGAAAATTCCATGGGGAAACTCCCTGTGTCGTAACACATCAAAATATTGAACATCTGGTGACACGTCAAAGACGGTCCCAGTCAGACGGTGGTAATATAAATATCACCTAAGTAGTTCTTCAATCATTAAATGCAATTTTTCTCTACCTTTTTGCTAAAAACTGCTGATGAAACATTTATACAACGTCCTTCTCGTAGTTTTTTGCACTGCAATGATGCCTGTGGCGTACGCAGAAGATGCGCCATTGCCAGGTGATTTCGTGCCACAAGTGCAAAAAAAACGCCCTGCTGTTACTCGTACGGCCTCACCTAGCCAACCCGTTGCAGACAAAAAACCGACTCAACGGGCAGTAAGAAAGGCTGTGACTAAGAAACAGCCAACCGTTAACAAAGCGAAAAAGGTCAAAGCAAAAGTCACGCCCAAAAACCAGCGTATGCTAAAAGCGCGTGCTCAGTCTCAACTGAAAGGCAAACTCGCCAAGTCGGTTAAACCTTCACGTCAAGTTGTGAAAAACAAAGCCGCCTTGCGAGTACAAGCTGTCAAGAAAAAAGCGGTGCTAACAAAAGCAAAAATACGCCCTGCAACAAAAATCGCCAGCAAAAAAGCCCCAGCTACGCGGGCGAAGACTGCGCTTGCTGCTAAACAGGTCAAGAAAACCACGGTAGTGAAACGCTCGCCTGCTCAGGTACGTCGTGCTGTTGTGAAAAAGAAAGCGATCAACAACGCGAAAAAACCGTTACTAAAAACCAGTAAAAACAATAAGGTAGCTAAAAAAGCTGCTGTGGTGAGAAAAAAACAAGAAAAAGTGCTTGCTAAAACTAATAAGCGCTGACATAATGAGCTTCTCTTCAGCGCCGGTGTAGCTCAGTTGGTAGAGCACCTGACTTGTAATCAGGGGGTCGCGAGTTCGAATCCTGCCGCCGGCACCACAGAATCAAAAAGTGATGCTTAGCATGACTTAAAAAACCCAGCAAAAGCCTTGTGCCTGCTGGGTTTTTTGTTGCTTGTGGCTATCTGTTGGCAACGATGGGAACAATGAAATTTGTGTATAACTTTGCGTATAGCTAGAATCCGATAGGATGTTGTTATACACAAGGGCCTGCCATGAAGCTAACCGACCCTATAATCAAAGCTGCCAAGCCACAAGAAAAACCCTTGCAACAGACAGCAACGGCGGCAAATTCGAGCCAAAACAGTGGTATCGAGAATCAGAGGCAGCGCTTGGTATTGCGCAACGTGCGAGAAAAAAAGCCCGTGTGAGAGCGATACACGCGAAAATTGCCAATCAACGCAAAGACGCCATCCACAAAGAAACGACACGTCTTGTCAAAGCTCACGCCATCATCTTCGTTGGTAACGTGAACGCCAAGGCACTCGCCAAAACACCGATGGCAAAATCGGTGCACGATGCGGCATGGACAACGTTCAGAACACAACTCAAGTACAAAGCCATGAGGCAATGTGTGGTGTTCGAGGAAATCAACGAAGCGTTTTCAACCCAAACCTGCTCGTGCTGCGGGAAAATTCCCGCCAGCAGTCCGAAAGGTAGAGCAAGTTTGCGAATAAGAGCATGGATTTGCAGCGAATGCGGTGCAATACACGACCGCGACACCAACGCTGCCAAAAACATTCTCGCGGCGGGACTTCGCCGTCTGGCAGCAGGAATCCCCGCTCTTTAGGGCGGGGAGGAAGTCAAATTACGGGGTTTTTGGGTGGGGTGTTAAGGGGGAAAGCAGGGTTTGCACAAATCAACCAACTAGGTTAAATTTAGTTAATGGAAAAACTAACCCCTCATTGTAAATTGTCAGTCGTTAAAAGCTTGGTTGAAGCTGGAAAAGTAGGTACTACTCACTCAGCGCGTGCAGGTGCAAGCGAGTTGGGTCTATGTTTTTCGGACATGCTAGATGTTGTCATGTCACTGACGACTTCGGACTTTTACAAAAGTATGACAACTCATACAAACCATACAATTTGGCAAGATGTTTATCGGCCAAGAACTCAAGTTGGTGACATTTATCTGAAATTGACGGTCATTGATGATGTGCTGATCGTGTCTTTCAAGGAGCTATAAATATGAAATGTCCTGTCTGTGGTGCGGCTGAACTGATCCATGATACCCGGGATGTGCGTTATACCTACAAAGGTGAATCGACAGTGATTGCCTCTGTGATAGGTAATTTTTGTCCTGCCTGTGCTGAATCAGTTTTGGATGCTTCGGAATCAGACCGCGTAATGTCTGAGATGCAGGCATTTACGAAACAGGTGAATGCAGCTATTGTCGATCCCTGTTTCATTACGAATGTGCGCAAAAAATTGGCCCTCGATCAACGACAAGCTGCTGAAATCTTCGGTGGTGGTGTAAACGCCTTTTCTCGTTATGAGAATGGTAAGACTAAACCATCATTAGCTTTGGTTAAGTTACTTAAACTGTTGGATCGACATCCAGATTTACTGGATGAGATCAGGACAGTTTAATTCCTCATGGAAACATGAGCAACATACTGGTTTTGAAAGCTAATAGATATTCTTGCTAACTGGTTTAAAATCAAATAAAGGGCTTTAGTAACTCTAATTATTTTGGCTTTCCTATGCTGGTGAGTCCACACTAAGCAAACTAGATGTTTCCATCACTTTTTCCTAAAAATATCAATTGCACACGAGAAAAAGGGCCAGCGTTAGCTAGCCCTATGCTGTTATTTGCTACGTTGACGGCCACGCGGAACTTTTGCTTGGTTCTGATGCAGCCATTCTGCGACCTCCTTAACCAACCAAGCCTTTGCCCCCTGCTTTGTCTCAGTTAACAAAATTGGGCGAGGGAAATCAGGACGTGCAACGATCCGTGTGATTGATGCCTCCGACAACCGTCTTCCCCACGCCCGTGGGTGTGTTTCCTCTGCGTGCATACTTCAAAAGCATGTCCGCTTGTGTTGCTACCTTGATTGCGAGCGTCAGGTATATGTTAGCTATTAGGGATTGGTGGCCAATAACAGTTTTTCTTTCTCGCCATAAAAAGTATCAATGTGTGAGATGTTATAGCGATGTTGCCGACTGTAATGGCGTACCCATGTCATTGCGTGGTGAAAAGCACCTTCTATGCTGTCAAAAACCTGATGAAACGACACGATAGAGGCAAACGGTGGGGTGAATTCAGAATCGTAGACCAACACTTCCGCGCTGCAATGTGGTGTGGTGCGGCAGCCAGTGACGCCAAGGCTTTGCACGCGAATTTTGAACAACACTTCTCGGTCGGTATGGATATCAATTTCTTTTGAATAGAACATTTTTTGCCCCAGATTGCCTAGATAACTCCCATAAATCTATTTTATATGTAAAAAATCACAAAAACACCGTATTTCGTTTCTTTCTAGGCTTTGTTTGATGTAGGACAATTTAATAATTTATCGTGAGCTTTTGCCCTAAATGGTTTATCATTCCTTCCTTTTTCAATAAATCTACGTCATACCTTACTTACTTTTTCGCGTAAAATAATACGGTTTTATGATTTATGGAATATTTTATGGGCCGTGGCAAGGCTGCGGCGGTACTTTGTCTGATTGATATAAGGTGAAATCGCATGTCTCTTTCTTCTCTTAAACAAATCTCTTTGTTTTCAATGCTCGATGACCACGAACTACTGCGCGATATTGATTGCCATATCACCCCTGCCAAGTTTATGGCGGGGGAGGTGATTATTCGACAGGGAGAGGACGGCGATTGTCTGTATATGATTCAGCAAGGACAGGTCGAGGTGATACTTGAACATCCTTCAACAGGCACACAGCAACTCGCCGAGTTAACACAGGGCGATTATTTTGGTGAGATTGCTTTACTAAAAGTGGTGAAGCGCACAGCGACGGTGCGCGCACTGACTGAGTGTCATCTGTTGATGTTGCAACGACAGCATTTACAAGCTGTCTTAGAAAAATGTCCAGCATTGCGCGAACAATTAGAAAAAACCTACACCGCACGAACCGCTAATCACTGTCTATAACGGCGTTTAGCGGCTTTTTGCGATTCTCTCAGCCGAGCAGTGGCGTGTGTACGAAAATAGCCGTATTCACGCTCAATGCAATTTAGGCCGCACAGGCGCGTAAATCGCGTAGATATTCAATGTCGAGTCGCGCTTGGCGGCGTTTGGCTTCGGCGAGGCTAATTGGCTGAAAAACATGTTGCTTACCGCCCGCCCGCCACGCAGAAATCTCAGCATTGAGAATACGACGTTCGGTTGGGGTCATCGCTCTTTTTTTCATGATGTGCTACTCCTCGTTCTGCAAAACCTATTGATTGGCCATTAGGACACAAGCAATATCAGACGCCAGACCACACGTGCAGTACCGGCAACTATTTAGACAGATTCAGACGCAACTAATTTCCTGCTTTTGTTACTTTAGTGACGTTTTTACCACTAAAGGCATGACTTAATTGATGGGCGACATGATAACCCGCCCCTTGTACAAGCAATAACATCACCGCAAGACCGACTAATGCTTTTATTTTAGTTTTTTTCATCTTCACCTCAACACCCCTTTGTTGATCATGAACGTCTTTTTGATGGTGGGGTTAGCTTGCGGTAGCTGCATTACAACATGATGTTACTTCGATGAGCGCAATATGTCGGCAAAAAAATCCCCGCACGAGGCGGGGACGGGGATTACCAGAATTGATACCACGGCACATCGCGGGGCTGCCAATCTTGTGTGAGATAGCGACTATTGGGGTAGTTTTTTGCTAACACACGCTTGGCATCATCGCGCAGCTGGGTTTGGCCGAGGGCATCGTAACCAGACACCATAATCGCCAGCGATTCTTCGACATACTCGGTGCTTGAAAATTCTTTAATCACTTGTTGAGCGCGGTTGATCGCTGCCACATACGCCTTGCGCTTCATATAGTGACGCGCCACATAGAGCTCGTTTTCTGCCAAGCCTTTGACCAAATCGCCCATTTTCTTCGTGGCATCAGCACTGTATTTGCTGTCTGGGAAGCGTTTGACCAATTCACTAAAGGCAAGGAAGGCTTCACGGGCCGATTTTGGGTCACGCTCGGCGCGATCTTGGCCGGTAAAGCGGGCAAAAATCCCACCATCGTCGTTGTAATTGACCAATCCCTTGAGGTAATACATGTAATCTAAATTGGGATGTGCTGGATAGAGCTTCATGAAGCGGTCGATGGCGGCGAGGGCTAAAGCCGGCTCTTGCTCTTTGTAATGGGCATAGGCAAGGTCCATTTGCGCTTGTTGTGCAAAGCGACCGTAGGGGTAACGTGCCTCCAAAGTTTCATAGAGTTGGATGGAACGGGTATAATTGCTGCTGTTCAGCTCTTCCCGCGCTTCATAATACAGGCGCTCGACTGGCCAGCCTCGGGTTTCATCTTTTGGCTCGGTAGTGGTCGAGCATGCGGCTAATGATGCCGCCATCAGCATTCCTACAACGAATCGTTTCATGACAGATCCCATTGATAATCCGGTCGATTATAACGACTTCTCTAGCCCCCGTGTCGTGGAAATCCCAACTGACCTCGGCGGACAACGTATAGATCAAGCCTTAGCTGCCTTGTTGACCGACTACTCACGCAGTCGATTACAACAATGGATTAAGGATGGCTTTGTATTGATGAACGGCACGCCGGTCAATAGCAAAACCAAAATTTATGGTGGAGAGAAGCTCGAAGTCTTCGAACAACTGACTCCCGAAGAGGCCGCTTTTGCCCCAGAAGCGATGCCGCTGAATATTGTGTATGAAGATGACGCCATTTTGGTGATCGATAAACCAGTGGGCTTGGTGGTGCATCCTGCTGCTGGCAATTGGTCGGGGACTTTGCTTAACGGCCTGCTGCATTACTTGCCCTCGTTGCGCCATATTCCCCGCGCTGGCATTGTCCACCGCCTCGATAAAGAAACCAGTGGCCTGATGGTGGTGGCCAAAACTTTGGCTGCCCAAACCGATTTGGTGCGGCAATTACAAGCCAGAACGGTCAAGCGTGTGTATCGTGCTATTGCCGATGGTAAGGTGGCATACGATGGCGTAATTGATGAGCCGATTGGTCGCGATCCCCACCAACGGCAGAAAATGGCGGTGGTGCGGTTTGGCGGTAAACCTGCTGTGACGCATGTGAAGGTATTAGAACGGTTTGACTACCATACTTATATCGAATGCCGTCTTGAAACAGGCCGTACGCATCAAATCCGAGTGCACATGAAACAAGCCGGTCATCCTTTGGCTGGCGATGCGTTATATGGCAATCCTCGCTATAAAATCCCAGAAGACTTGGCCTTGGCAGTGAAAAAACTGGGCCGACAAGCCCTCCATGCGGCGGTGTTAGGCTTGATTCATCCCACCACAGGCGAGGCAATGAGTTGGAAATCACGCTTGCCAGAAGATGTCCG
Organism: Aquaspirillum soli; assembly: GCF_054781915.1. Classification (NCBI taxonomy): domain Bacteria; kingdom Pseudomonadati; phylum Pseudomonadota; class Betaproteobacteria; order Neisseriales; family Aquaspirillaceae; genus Aquaspirillum; species Aquaspirillum soli. Next base: position 207,451 of record NZ_BAAGTM010000003.1, read on the forward strand.
TGAGCTATTAGCCGTGTTGCGTGAACATCAGTTCACCCTCAATCCTGATTACCAAGCGGATGAGGATGACATCGACGATGGGGATGATGGCGATTGGGAAGTGATCTACACCCGAGAATGATGTGGAGTGACTGAGATCAGTACGCGCACCCACTGTGTAATACAGCGTGGTGCGCGCGCTCTGGATGAGTAAAGGTTGGGTTCAGTCTTTAAACATGCGGAAGCCACTGATCATGGTGGAAACCATGCTTTGCTTAGACATAATGTCTTCGCGAATCGCGGCATAGACATGAATCATTACAAACACCAAAATGGCCCACATACCAAGGCGGTGCCAGCTGTGAACATCTATGCTATTGCCAAAAGCAACGATGACCCAATGAAAGGCGCTGTGCGCCCAGCTGCCTTCGCCGGTGCCTTCACCATACAGCGCAAAGCCAGTGAAGCACATAAACACCGTTGCCCAGATAAAACTGGCCATCGCGATTTGCCCGACAGGGTTGTGTCCGATGTATTTTTTCGGATAGCGTTCAATGAACAAATACCAGCGAATCTCAAAGAAAAATTCACTCCACCATGCCTTATCCCAAATTGGCACCAAGATAATTTCACGGGCATGGTGATTGCCCACTATCGCCCAATACAACCGCCCAACCAAACCAATCGCCAACACATAGCCTGCGGCAAAGTGGGCAAAGCGTAAGTATCCCATCAGATATTGAAACGTTGCTTCGCCGCCTGTGCTGGGTAGTGGTTGACCAATGAAATAGCCTGTAACCGATAAAATCACAATACAGGCAACTGTCACCCAATGCCACAGCCGCACTGGGGCTTCATAGACATATACCGATGTGACTTTACGCCCCAGCCCCTGTGGTGCATTGCCGTCAAATCCATAGCTTTTCATGGTTAGCCCCTAGCGCACTTGTACGCGAACCAACTCGCCACCGTCATCCCCTATTACATGGGTAGAACAGGCTAAGCATGGATCGAAACTGTGTAAGGTACGCAAAATTTCTAACGGCTGATCGGCAATAGCCATTTTGGTGCCCAATAACGAGGCCTCATACGCACCGATCTGTCCCTTGTTATCACGTGGGCCTGCATTCCATGTGGTTGGTACCACACATTGATAGCTCTCGATTTTGGTGTCTTTGATCTTGAGCCAATGCCCTAATGCACCGCGTGGTGCTTCGGTAAAGCCCACCCCTTTGACCTCTTTCGGCCATGTGCTTGGATCCCATTTCTCGACGTTGGCAGTGCTGGAATCACCATTTTTGATGTTGCTGATTAATTGATCGTAGAAGCGTGACATCTGCTTGGCTGCCCACACCGCTTCAATCGCACGTGCAGCTGTCCGACCATTGGTCGAGAACATGGCTTCGAGAGGGGCATTAAAATGCTTGAGCAGGGCATCAACAGGTTCTTTGAACTCGGGCTTGTTTTGATGATAACCAATGAGATACCGTGCCAGCGGTCCCACTTCCATCGCATGACCTTTCCAGCGTGGGGACTTAATCCACGAATACTTCGCCGATTCATCCAGCGATTCAATCTTGGTTTTTGTTCCCTTGTGGTTAGGGCCAAGCTCGAACTTCGGTTCGGTGATGCCATCAAAGGGATGCAATCCTTTTTGGTCATCCCCATAGCTATACCAGCTATGGGTCACAAATTCTTGAATCTCATCAGGTGCATACAAATCAACTGGATGAATTTCATTGAATTTGCCATTGATAATGGCGCCACGCGGCAACAGCAAATTGCTGGCGCGATGATCGTTGGCCTGATCGGGGAAATCGCCATAAGACAGTAGGCTTTGGCTAGCCAATCCACCGCCAATTTTGAACCACTCTGGATAGAATCCTGCAATAGCGATTACATCTGGCACATACACTTGTTCACAGAACTCGATACTGCGGTCGATGATTTGTTTAACCAGATTCAGGCGTTCCATATTCACTGCGCCAACAGCACCTGTGTCATGAACATTGATCGCACACGGCATCCCCCCGACCAGCCAGTTTGGGTGTGGGTTTTTGCCGCCGAAAATGGTGTGAATTTTGACGATTTCTTTTTGGAAATCTAACGCTTCTAAGTAGTGTGCCACCGCCATTAAGTTGGCTTCTGGCGGTAGCTTCATGGCTGGGTGTCCCCAATAGCCATTGCGGAACGGGCCAAGTTGACCAGATTCAACAAAACGCTTTAACCGCGTTTGTAAATCATGAAAATAACCCGGGCTTGAGAGTGGCCATTTAGAAATGCTTTGTGCCAGTTCGCTGGTGCGCTTTGGATCTGCCTTTAATGCAGAGACGACATCGACCCAATCTAAGGCGTGCAAATGGTAGTAATGCACTAAATGGTCGTGCACATACAACGCAGCCTGCATTAAATTGCGAATTAAGTTGGCGTTGGGTGGAATGTCAATTTTTAGGGCATCTTCGACGGCTCGCACTGAGGTGAGGGCATGAGTGCCGGTACAGACGCCACAGATGCGCTCTACAAAGGCCCACGCATCGCGTGGATCACGGCCTTTTAAAATCACTTCCAAACCACGCCACATCGTCCCCGTCGAGACGGCATTTGCAATCACATTATTGCTGTCGAGGTTCACTTCACAACGCAGATGGCCTTCAATACGGGTCACTGGATCAACCACCACCCGCCGGCCGCTGTTGTCTAGCGTAAAGCCTTGAGTTTGATAAGCGGCCATTATGCTTTCTCCTTCTGCTGTGCTGTTGCCTCTAGCGGTTTCAGGTCTTGTTTTTTCAACACCGTGCTCTTGATTGCACTGACTGCCGCATGTGCTGCAATCGCTGCCCCAACGCCACCGGCGACTGTCATCCCAATCTGATCCGCGGTCGATTCAATGCCAAATTGTGGGATATTGGTAACGCGGTCGTAGAACGAGCCTTTATCCCAGAATCCGTCTTCTGAACAGCCGATACAGCCATGACCCGATTGCACCGGCCAACTCACCCCACCATTCCAGCGCACAGTAGAACAGGCGTTGTAGGTGGTTGGGCCCTTACAGCCGACTTTGTATAAGCAATAGCCCAGTCGTGCGCCTTCATCATCCCATGTTTCGACAAATTGTCCGGCATCGAAGTGGGGGCGGCGATAACATTTATCGTGAATCCGTTGGCCATAGAACATCTTAGGGCGGCCTTGGCGATCCAATTCGGGAATGCGATCAAAGGTGACAAGATAGGTAATAACCGCTGCCATCACTTCTGGAATAGGAGGACAGCCCGGGACTTTAATAATCGGTTTATCTAAAATCACTTGGTGGATGGGGGTCGCCCGTGTTGGGTTGGGTTTTGCCGCTTGCACACAGCCCCAACTGGCACAAGAACCCCATGCAATTAAGGCTTTAGCATGAGCAGAAACACGTTTGAGCTTTTCAACGAACGGTTCACCACCGGGGAAGCAATACATACCGTCTTCATTCAAGGGTGGGTTGCCTTCGACAGCAACAATGTATTGCCCCTTATATTTTTCAACAATTTCTTCCAAGATGGCTTCGGCTTGATGCCCTGCCGCTGCCATAATTGTGTCGTCATAGTCGAGTGAAATCAGCGACAAAATCGCGTCTTTGGCCAAGGGATGGGCTGAACGGATAAACGACTCGGTACAACAGGTACATTCCAAACCATGCAACCAGATCACTGGCATTCTGGGTTTGGTTTCGAGGGCATGGGCAATTCGAGGCACCATGGTTGACCCTAAGCCCATGGCGGTTGCGGTGAGGCTACAGAATTTTAAAAAGGTACGACGGGTGACGCCTTGCCGACGCATCGCTTGATAGAACGTTTCCATGATCAGGCCTTTGTGATGAAGTCGAGTTACAGAGCGCTACCAAATAACCACAGACCACTGGCAGCAATGGCGATACCTGCGGTACGCAATAACGCGCCGGCTTTCCGTAACAGCGTTTCACCAGCAAACCAACCTGCAGTATGTAAGGCTGAGGTGGCAATCACAAACCCAACCATATAGAGCCAGAGTGCGCCAGAGGGGGCTTCGGCACCGTGGGCATGACCATGACTCAAGGCAAACAAGGCGATTAAAGGTAAGGCAATCTGAGGGGCGACTGTGCGATGACTTGCAACCATCAAACCCAAAATCAGAACTGATAAGGCAATAGTCGATTCGACAGCAGGCAGGGCCAACTCAGCTGCACCAAGTAATGCGCCGATGAGCATTGACAACACAAAGGTGACAGGGGCAAGCCACCGTTGTTTGCCTTGTTGTTTGGCGGCCCAAAGCCCGACTGCAACCATAGCAAGGAGGTGATCAAAACCGCCAACGGGGTGAGCCAAACCAGATAAGAAACTGAAGCTATCCTGATGACCTGTGTGGGCTGCGGCAGGCAGGGCGAGGGTGCTAAGGCAGATAGCACTAAGTAAACGGGTGCGATTCATAGCGTCTCCGAGATGTTGTTATGGTCACGCCAGTGCTGGCGCGCTGACGTCAGCGCGACACAAAAATCGTGCCAGTCAACACTCGGAGGCAAAGGTGAGCTAAGTGATTGTTTTTGTGAGTGGATGAAAAAAACAGAGTGTGCTTGATGATGGATGCTGAAATTTTACTATCCATCAGATTGGATGCTTACTTATCAGTTTTGCAATCGTGGTAAACGTAAACTGAAATAAGCCCCCCCTTCAGTGCGGTTACCTGCTGTAAGTTGGCCTCCATGTTTTTCCACGATGCTGTAGCTGATCGAGAGACCTAGACCCGTGCCTTTACCCACCGGTTTAGTGGTAAAAAAAGGATCAAAAATTTTTGCTAAGTCGGCGGCGGCAATCCCTGTGCCATTGTCTGCTAAGGTAAAGACGGCTTGGTCAGTGTCTTGTGACAGTGTCAATTCCAACTGGGGGTGTGGCACAGTTTCAACCGCATCGAACGCGTTTTGAATTAAATTGACTAGCACTTGTTGTAATTGATTGGCCGAACCTGAGACCCAACAGGCTTCAGCTAAGCCAACTTCTTGCACTGTCACTCGATGTGGCATGGCTTGAACCACCCAATGCAGAGCTTGTTGAATACATTCGGCCAAATTGACTGGTTGTTGTATATCGGTTTCAACAGCAGAAAAACGTTTTAACGCATCCACAATGGCACTGCTGCGCTGTGCACCCTCAAGTAAACCTTCGGTAAGAGACGGTAGGTCAGCCAATAAACGGTCAATTTTTAGTTGTTGGCGTAATAACTGCAAATCATGGTCATGGCACTGTTGATGCACGGCAGCGAGATAGCGTTGTAGCTTTTGTGCATAGCGTTGCATCGCATAGCTATTACCCATGACAAAACTGATGGGATTGTTCAACTCATGTGCCACCCCTGCGACTAAACGACCCAAAGACGCCATTTTCTCTGCTTGAATGAGCTGGGCTTGTGCGGCTTGTAGTGCTTGATGGGCCTGTTTTAGCTCAGCATATGCACGTTTTAATTCACCCATTGGCCGCCCCACAGCAACGAAACCACTGTAACGATGTTGGCCATCGAACAGTGCGCTGATATTCCATGTCACGGGGACTGTGTTGCCGTTTTGACAAAAAATATTCAAATCAAGGTCGCTCACCTCTGGTTGAGTGGGGGGGAGCTGTTGTTGTAATTGTGGTTGTTGTTGTGGGTAGGCAATTAAATTAAGTAGGTTTTCCCCGATCAGTCCTGTTTCACTGCGTCCTGTCAATTCGGTCATCGCACGGTTCACTTGTTTGACATAACCCAAGGCGTCACAGACCACCATCACATCCGTCATCGCGGCGAGGATTCCTTCCGTAAACTGATGTGCTTCAGCCAGTTCGCGGTGTTTGGTCTCTAAGGTTTCTTGAGAAGTGACCAACTCGGTATACACCTCGTCCATGCGCCGAATCACATCAATCCATGCTTCTTCTGCTAAGGCTTGGCCAGTGCGTTCAATTTCACTTTGAGATGCGCTCATGGGTCTCCCTAATTTGATTTGGAGGCAGGTAAAGTTTCCCACTCAAACCCCACCACATTCCGCTGTTCGCGGCTAAACTCAATCCCGATTAAGTGAATCGGCTCACCTCGGCTGCGGTATTTCTCGGTGTACCCTCGGTCTTGTAGTTGTTGTAAGGCTTTGCCTTGTGGTGTCGCTTCAACGACTTTGAATTCAAACAAATAGACTTGTTGGTTAAACAACACCGCCATGTCAATACGGCCTTTGTTGGTGATGTCTTCAAGGCGGATATCTAAGCCAAGGGCAGCGAAGTAACTGTAGAACACGCTGGCGTAGTAGCCTTCGTATTGGGCCATGGCGTTGTTGCGTTGCCAGTCATAGGGAATGCTAGCGAATAAAGCGTGCAGCAGCGTTTCGAGCTTGGAAACATCCGCTTTGCTGAGCAACCGATATAACTGTCCGGTGTATTGATGTGGCAATGAAGAGTTGCCCATTAACATTTCCAGCAATACCCCATTTAAACTGGCTTGGACTTCTAAGTTGGGATATTTCAGGGTGTATTCGGTTAAGGCACCCATGTGGAAGCTATCCGCAATAGTGAGATAGCCGGTCTGGAACATCAGTGCTTCGGTCGGGATGTCTTCAACATCAAAGCGTGATAACAACGTTTCCATCGTCACCAACTGTGATAACTCTGGGGTGAAGGCTTGGCGTTGGCGCAGGATATCAATTAAGAAAGTGGGTGTGCCGGTTTCGAACCAATAGGCACGGAATTGGCGCTCTTGAAATAACAATAACACATCAAACGGGTTATACACCGACTCACCCAGCCAGTTATAACCGTTGTACCACTCTCTGATTTGTTCACGGTCTAACCCAGCTAATTCCGGTGCAAAAACGGTGTCAATATCGTGATCAGTGTAACCACAGATCGCAGAATATTCTGGAGACATCGTAATGTCGCGGAGGTTGTTCAACCCAGAAAACAAACTGACTTTGCTGAATTTTGATACCCCAGTCAGAAACACAAAACGAATTGAGGCATCAAGGTCTTTGATGACCGAATACAGATTACGCAATCGATTACGCATGGCTTTTGCCAGTTCTGGATCGGTGAGATTGTCAAGAATCGGTTTGTCGTATTCATCAATCAATATCACCACTTTCTGGCCGGTTTTGGCTTCTGCAGCGCGGATTAAATTGGCAAAACAGGTTTCTGCTTCACCCAACTCAATATTCAGCCCTAAGCGCTCGGCATTGATGCGCATTTGCTCCGCGATTTTATTCGGTAGCTGGGTTTCCACATTCATCATCACCCCACCGCCAAAGCTGATGCGAATCACTGGATAAGACACCGACCAATCCCATTTATCGTGAATCCACAGCCCTTGAAACAAGGCTTCATTCCCTGCCCACAGTTCAGCCAAGGTATCGAGGAACAAGCTTTTACCAAAACGACGTGGACGGGACAGGAAATAATGTTTGCCCTCATTCGCTAAGCGATAAGCCATTTCACTTTTATCAATGTAGTAATAATGGTTCTGGCGAATCTCGCTGAAGGTTTGAATGCCAATCGGCAGTTTTTTTTGGCTGCTGTTTCTCATGGTTTTATCCTGTATTTTTATTCTGCAATCGTAACCCACTCAAACCCCACCACATTGCGCTGTTCACGGCTAAACTCAATCCCGATTAAGTGAATCGGTTCACCTCGGCTGCGGTATTTCTCGGCATAGCCTCGGTCTTGCAGTTGTTGTAAGGCTTTGCCTTGTGGTGTGGCTTCAACGACTTTGAATTCAAACAAATAGACTTGTTGGTTAAACAACACCGCCATGTCAATGCGGCCTTTGTTGGTGATGTCTTCAAGGCGAATGTCTAAGCCAAGGGCAGCGAAGTAGCTGTAGAACACGCTAGCGTAATAGCCTTCGTATTGGGCAATGGCGTTGTTGCGTTGCCAGTCGTAGGGAATGCTGGAAAATAAGCTGTGGAATAAGGCTTCCATGCCAGCAAAGTCATTTTTCAGTAACAGTTGGCCCAATTGGTGTTTGGTGCGGCTGCTTTGAACCGCATCGGGTTGGAGTACATACAGCACACTATTGTGAAAGCTTTGGTAAACCTCACGGTTTGGATAACGCAGTTGGTACAGATATTCACCAAACTGATACTCGCGTTTCGCAATCGTCAGATAGCCGGTTTGGAACATCAAGGATTCCGTGAGCATCATGTCAACATCAAACGCTTGCAACAAGTCACCGCTGACGCGCAAGGCAGCCAGTTCTGGCAGCCACACATGATGTGCTTTGATCCAATCGAGTAAGAACGTTGGTGTACCGGTTTCGAACCAATAGGGCCGGAAATCGCGTTTTTGAAACAACAACAGCACATCAAACGGGTTGTAAACGGACTCACCTAGCCAGTTATAACCGTTGTACCACTCACGAATCTGCTCTCGGTCTAATCCAGCTAATTCCGGTGCAAAAACGGTGTCAATATCGTGGTCGGTGTAACCACAAATCGCTGAATACTCGGCATCAAGGGTGATGTCATTCAGGTTGTTTAAACCTGAAAATAAGCTCACTTTGCTGAATTTTGATACCCCAGTCAGAAACACAAAACGAATCGAGGCATCAAGGTCTTTGATCACCGAATACAAATTCCTCAGTTCATCTCGCATCGCTTTGGCGAGTTCCGGTTTGGTCAGGTTATCCAGAATGGGTTTGTCGTATTCATCAATCAATATCACCACTTTCTGACCGGTTTTCGCTTCTGCTGCACGGATTAAATTAGCAAAACAGGTTTCTGCTTCGCCTAACTCAATATTCAGTCCTAAACGCTCGGCATTGATGCGCATTTGCTCTGCAATTTTATTCGGTAGCTGGGTTTCCACATTCATCATCACCCCACCGCCAAAGCTGATGCGAATCACCGGATAAGACACCGACCAATCCCATTTATCGTGAATCCATAACCCTTGAAACAGTGCTTCATTCCCTGCCCACAGTTCAGCCAAGGTATCGAGGAACAAGCTTTTACCAAAACGACGTGGACGGGACAGGAAATAATGTTTGCCCTCATTCGCTAAGCGATAAGCCATTTCACTTTTATCAATGTAGTAATAATGGTTCTGGCGAATCTCGCTGAAGGTTTGAATGCCAATCGGCAGTTTTTTGCGTTGCATGGTGCTGTCCTTCCTAATAGAAGATCGAACCTGTGGTGAGGGTTAGTGTACGGTGCAAACTTGGCACGGATCGAAGCTGCGGACGATGTGTTGAATCGCCAAGCTATCTGCGTCGGTGGCAGGGGTGCCAACTAAGGCTTGTTCTAACGGCCCAACCTGATCTTGATGATCTCGTGGTGAAAAATTCCATGTTGTTGGGGCAATGATTTGATAGTGCTGAATTTGGCCTTGTTCAATACCGAGCCAATGTCCCAACATACCACGCGCCGCTTCAGTAAATCCTTCGCTGTGGCTGATGACAGGTGTTGTCGGCAAAGGGGTTTGGAACGGGTCATCCAACACCAATTCCTGTAACCAAGTCTGCATTTTCAAGGTCAACAACGCAACTTCTCGTACTCGTGCAACGACACGGCTCAACACTGTACTGCCTTGTTGTTGCCACAAAGCCGCTAATAACGGATCGCCACGCAAGACACCGCGTGCCAAGGCACCGGTTTGGGCGGTCTGTTCGTCTAGGCGTGGTGCTTTGCTCCAGCTATAAGCATGTGCTTTATCTAATAGTGGCATGGTGTGATCTTGATGTGGCGAAGCGGCGTCATAATCAACCAACCAAGCATAATGACTGTGTTCACGAATGTGTGCCGAGTGCCACGCTTGGCGTTCGTTGTGCCACACCCCAGCGGGTGACCACGCTTTACCCTCTACCGGATAGCTCTCGGCAGCAAGCAAAGCCGCCCGACAGGTTCCAAGTTGATCTAGCTTTAATGTTGGGTTGAGTTGTAAAAATTGGCTGAAATCGGCGTGTGGGTGGTTTGCTTGATAAACCGAAAGTGCCTCAGTGGTTGCGAGTTCGGCCAAGGATTCGAGTGGTATACCAAATGTTTTTTGTTCCAGAAAACGACGGAACCCTGCTAACCAATGTTGTAGGCGAATGCGTTCGGCTGCGCTGACGGTGCGACTGACCCCTCCGGGTTGAATCACAAGGCTATGCGGCCAATGCCCTGCCAGTGTTCCCATCAGCCGCATCAACATGGCACGTGCTGCCAACATCTCACGATGTGCGCTGCCTTGAATAGCAATAAAACGGTCGTGAATGCTTGGGTACCATGCTTGGTTGTTGTAATGCGGATGTGCAAAATCAGGCATGAAAAATAGGTAGAAATGGGTGAGGTGGTCTGCCACATTTTCGACGGCGTGAATGATATTGCGGACACGCTCACCATTGGGTGGTGGGTGAATGCCATAGAGTGTAGCGAGGGCGTGTGCGGCGGCAACGGATTGGGAAACGGAGCAAATGCCACAGATGCGCGGCACGATGGCCAGTGCATCTAAGGGGTGCCGCCCAACAAGAATGCGCTCAAAGCCACGAAATAGGCCACTGCTGACCTGTGCTGAAGCGACTACCCCATCTTGAATGTCAATACTGACTGTTAAATCGCCTTCGACTCGATTGAATGGCCCGAGAATTTTCCGTGTCATGGCAAGTTGGCATCGTGTTGGACGTTAAAACTTGCTATGTTGGGGCAGAGGGCGAATTGTGTTAGTCACTGGCTTTTTATTTTACTTATTTTTCAATATCGTAAATAAGCTATTTAAAATAGCTAATGATGTGTTGACTGTTTCACTTTGAATCTGCGCACTTCCACACTGTGGACAGCGATGAATAATATCTCCTGGTAACAAACAATCACTCTTTGGTCGTGTAATAGTGGACCAGCCACATTGCACACACCGATATCTCATTGGTGAAGGGGGAATTGGCATTGGAGTGCTCCTATTTCACAGGTTTACCATTCTCTGTTAACTTACCTTGCGATAAGCGATAGGTTACCCGTTTCGGTTTATTGTCATTAAAATCAGCAACATACATCGTTAAACCATCGTTGCTAAGACTGCCGAGGCTGAAATAATCCGAGCAAGTACCAAACTCTGCCGTCCCCGTGTGTTTTTGTGGATTTAAACTGACAATATGAAATAAAGCCGGACATGCAGTGCCGCCGGTATTTTGCACAAGAACAAAATCGGTTTTACCCATTTCATAATGACCTACAAAACTCAAAGAAGAGTTTGCTTGGATATGAGGCAGAAATTTTTTATTGTTTAACCGTAAACTACCATCAGCATTGACGCTTAAAACACCATAACGAGTTTTCAAACGCTCACCATAAGAAACTTGGCTATTTGTTAAACTGACTCCCTTAGCTGCTAACAAAGGCCAACCACCAGACACAGTAAAATCAAAACCCAAATTTGGAATATCCCCTGTTCCAACTTTAGGTTGTGCAATTTCACACCACATCTCTGGTAAACAGTGATTAAAAATAGCTTTTCCCACGCTAGATTGATTGGCAAAAGTATATGCCACCACATCACCCGATCCCTCACTTACAGAAACCAATGCCGAGTGTTGTTTTCCAATGGTTAACACACCAGAAATGGGCTCTGCATAAACCGCTGCGGTTAGCATCATGGCGGTAACCGCCAACAAAGATTTTTTAATCATTTCACACGCTCCTTTGATAAATGTTTTTCAAACAACAACCAACCCATTGCCACACCAAGCAATAAATTCACTAACACAGAACAAAACCCAAGCCACGCCCCCCATGCTTGTAACAGCCATAACGATGCGATAGTTAATGCAAAGCCAGTGCCATAGAAAAGCACTAACAAGAAAATACCAAACACCAATATCAACATTAGGGTTAATGAGTCGAAATGATGAAAGTAAAGAAAAATCAGATAAACTGTGATAATAATCAACAGTAAAATAACTGCCCATAGCAACATAGCCATACTCATTGCTTTAGATAATCGCGTAATTCTTGTTCCATATCTTGTTGCCATGCCTCTGGGCTGACAATCGTTACATTTGGAATCCAATAACGGACAATCGGCAAAATTTGATTAGGATGGGCAAAGCGACCAGAGACTAACAAACCGCCGTCTTCTAACTCTTTTTCAATCACTTGGCCTGCAATCAATTTACGACGCCGGAAATAATGAGCTGCTTTAACACTGATTTTTAAAATCACTTCAGTTTTTTGCTTATTCAGCCAAATACTGTCCTCATGCTGAAGCATGTCTAAAATCGTCTGATCGGGCGGAAAAGTGTGTTGGCTGACAAAGAGTTTTTGTATCTTGGCCACAGAATACGATTTCACTTTATCTTGATCGACAGCTGCCAGATACCAAATGCCTGTATGGTTAATCAGCTTATAAGGTTTAACCGTGACTTCTTTCTCCCCTTCTGTTTTTTGATAAATAAAAGTTACTTGTCGATGTTGCACAATGGCTTGTTGCAGCTGTTTAAACAATTCCCACTGTTGGCTTAAATCTTCATACGAATGGCCATGAATCAACATGGCTTCTTGCATACGGTGATCGAATAATTCACGCAAAAAGTGTTGATCGATTTGAGGAAATAAACCGGCAAGACCAGACAGCGAAGCAAAGCGATTGATGTCGTGAAAAGTCAGGCGGCCAAGGTAACTCGGCTCGAGGGCATACAGGCGATCATGTTTTTCTAATGGAAGATAGGCAAACCGTTCATTTAAATCGCGTTGGATGGTGCGGATATTGACGCCGAATTCTTCTGCCAAGGCCGCAGGGTCGAGGCGTTCGCCTTGGTTAAGCTTGAATAACATCTCGGATAAACGACGCACTAGGGTATCGTGGGAAGACATGAGCACAACCTCGAAAAAAGATGATGGCTTAATGGCTTGGCATGATAGCAGTGCGTTACGACAGGTTATGTCGTTTCTAGCACAAAGGCGAAAAAAATGGCTTTGGTGTTGTCTTAGCGATGTTATTGGGCGATCTGGCTAAAAAAATGACAATCTGTAAAAAGCATGTCGCGCTGGGGCAATCTTGTTTGCTGTGGCTTGCGTAGAATGAAATACAGCACTGTTTTATGCTCGATGTGACCCAGTGGCAGGGTGAGAACGCTCAACTGTCATGCTGCGGCTTGGCATCGCTATAAAAAAATAAATGAGGAGACTTCTGAGATGGTTGCTTATGAGGCAAATTTTGATGGTTTAGTCGGCCCAACGCATCACTATGCTGGATTGTCGTATGGCAATGTGGCTTCAATCGAGAATGGCGCTGCGATTTCTTCACCCAGAGAGGCCGCTTTGCAAGGGCTGGATAAAATGAAAGCATTGGCCGACTTGGGCTTTCCACAAGCGGTTTTGCCGCCGCAAGAGCGTCCGGCATTGGCCGTGCTGCGTGCGGCTGGCTTTACAGGGTCTGATGCCGATGTCTTGATGCAAGCACAACAACACGCCCCTTTTTTATTAGCTGCTTGTTCTTCTGCCTCGGCAATGTGGACAGCGAACGCGGCGACGGTCAGTCCCTCGGCTGATACGGCAGATGGTCGCGTACATTTCACTGCTGCCAACTTGCACAATAAATTGCATCGCACGATTGAACATTCGCAAACATCGCGTACGTTACAGGCGATTTTTGCCGATGAGCGTTACTTCGCACATCATGCCGCCTTGCCTAGCCATGCTTGGTTTGGAGATGAAGGCGCGGCCAACCACACCCGTTTTTGTGCGGAATATGGTCAAGCTGGTATTGCCTTTTTTGTCTATGGCCAAGCCATGACAGACCCCCACGCCCCTATGCCTCGCTGCTTTCCAGCGCGACAAACCCGCGAAGCCTCGCAAGCGATTGCCCGTCAACATGGTTTAGCGCCAGAGCGCGTTGTCTATGCCCAACAACTGCCACAGACGATTGATGCAGGGGTGTTTCACAATGATGTCATCGCCGTCGGCAATCGTAATGTATTGTTTTTCCATCAAAATGCTTTTTATCAACCGCAGCAGGTGTTAGCAGAGTTACGGCAAAAACTACAGGCAATAGGGAGTGATTTGATAGCGATTGAAGTGCCGGCGGTGGCGGTCAGTGTGAGCGAGGCGGTGCAAAGTTATTTATTTAATAGTCAATTATTGAGTCGGCCAGATGGCAGCATGTGTTTGGTGGTGCCAGAGGAGTGTCAGCAGCAGCCAAAAGTGTGGCGCTATTTACAGAATATCTTGAATGCTGGCCGCTATCCGATTACCGAACTCAAAGTATTTGACCTGCAACAGTCCATGCAAAATGGAGGTGGGCCGGCGTGTTTGCGTTTGCGCGTGGTACTCACTGAAGCCGAACGGGCAGCGGTGAATCCTCAAGTGTGGATCAACGACCAGCGTTATCAACAGCTAACCGATTGGGTCAATCGACATTATCGTGATCGTCTGTGCATAGAAGATTTAGCTGATCCAACATTGTTGCAAGAATCACGGACAGCTTTGGACGAACTGACGCAACTGTTAGCGCTGGGCTCAATTTATCCCTTCCAACAAGACTAAATCATCTGATTGGGTTAAGCCCCTTGGTGAAACAGGCACCGGCATCCATGATTTTTCCCAACCCGCGAGCGCGGGCTGGGTTGTGGTGCCGCTGTCTTAGCTATCTTGGCTGCGTAGCAGCAACACCGGTAAGTTGGCTTTGCGTAGCACACCTTCGGCCACACTGCCCAACAGCAACTGCATCAACTCGCCCCAGCCATGCGTGCCCATCACAATTAAATCGGCTTGCCAATTTTCGGCATCTTGCAGTAAAACCTCCGAAATTTTCTCGCCCCAGCTCTCTAATAATTGCTGGTCATGCTGCACACCCGCTGCTTGCAGGCGGTCGGCAGCTTCTTGCAAGACTTTATGACCTGCCTCGCGGATATTGTTTTGCAACTCATTGGCATCCAAAAACTCACTGCCGCCCCAGCCAAACTGTGCCAAATCCACCACATGCACTAAGCGCACCATTCCTCCCGATTCTTTGGCTAATTTGGCGGCTTCATCAAGCGCGCGGTGTGAGGTGTGGCTGTCATCGACTGGAACATAGAGGCGTTGATACATGGTTTTTCCTTTGCAAAGTGGGTATGAGGGGCGGGGCTTGTGCAAACTATAAACACCGTCTTACACTCATTTTTCGATGAGTCTCTATAAGAAAGCATCCTGTGGCACGTTTAACACTTGAACTTCCTGAACATTTTGCGTTTTACACCGAAATCACCGTCTCGATTCGTGATATTAACTATGGCGGCCATCTGGGCAACGATGCAGTGCTGGGTCTTGCTCACGAGGCACGGTTACGTTATCTGAAATCGTTAGGATTTTCCGAACTCGACATCGGTGGCTTGGGGTTAATCATGAGCGATGCGGCTGTGATTTACAAAGCCGAGGCATTTCATGGTGATGTTTTACAGGTCGGTGTCAGCTGTGCAGATTTCAATAAGTACGGTTGTGATTTACTGTATCGTTTGTGTCGTATCAGTGACGGGCAAGAAATTGCTCGCGTCAAAACCGGCATTGTGTTTTTTGATTATCAGGCACGCAAAGTGGCGCGAGTGCCTGAATGCTTCCTACAAGCCTGCGCTGGCGAAGAGAGACAACCATGAGAGATTACCCCGTGAATAGCCCAGAAGCGATGGCTCGCATTCTGGCCATGTTTATCATCAGCGATGGTGTGATGGACGAACGTGAGTTGGATACGATTGAAGAACTGAATTTGTTCGAGTTGATCGGGATTGAGCGCAAACGCTTCTTGGAAGTGTTGATGCGTTATTGCGACGACATCAGTGCAGAAGCTGACGACAACGGCTTAATCCATCTGATTGATCCAGAGCGGGTTGATTATCTGTTTGATCAAATCACCGATTATCAAAAGCGGGTCCTGATTTGCGCCTTGGCACTCGATTTGTGCAAAGCCGATGACACCATCAGCGAACCAGAAATGGCTTTGTTGCGCCACATGATGAAACGCTGGCATCTCACTTTAGAGATTCTGGAACGTGAATTTTCGCGTACATGAGAGGGGACATGACCGTTTCTACTACGACAGCGGCGGTGGGTTTTTCTGGAACCGACCGCTACGTTGCGACACCTGACTTAATGATGGCAGTCAATGCTGCCATTACCTTACAACGTCCTTTATTGATTAAAGGTGAACCCGGCACCGGTAAAACCTTGCTGGCAGAGGAAGTGGCTCGTGCCTTGGCGCGGGAATTGATTGTGTGGCCGATTAAATCGACCACCAAAGCGCAGCAAGGCTTGTATGAATATGATGCAGTGTCGCGCTTGCGTGATTCACAGCTCGGTGACGCGCGGGTGCACGATATTGGCAACTATATTGTGCGCGGCAAACTCTGGGAGTCGTTTGTTGCGGAACAAGCGCCGGTCTTGTTGATTGATGAAATCGACAAAGCCGATATTGAGTTTCCTAATGATTTATTGCGTGAACTCGATCAGATGGAGTTTTATGTCTATGAGACACGCGAATTGGTCAAAGCAAAACAACGGCCAATTATTATCATCACGTCAAACAATGAAAAAGAACTGCCAGATGCTTTCTTGCGGCGGTGTTTTTTCCATTACATTCGTTTTCCCGACCGCGAGACCTTGCAACAGATTGTTGATGTGCACTACCCGAATTTACAGCGTGAATTGGTAGAAGAAGCACTATCGTGTTTCTTGGCGTTGCGCGAAGTCCCGGGGCTGCGGAAAAAACCATCTACCTCGGAATTGTTAGATTGGCTGCGGTTGTTGACTGCACATGAAGTGGACGCGCAGCAGCTACAGCAACAGCCACCGCTGACAGGGGCATTGTTGAAAAATGAACAAGACATGCACTTGTTGGAACGGCTGTTAAGCGCAGGGCGCTGGCGGCGATAAGTCAAAACAACCATGCCACACCGTCAGGGTGTGGCATGTCGTTTTAAGCCGTAGCGCCGAGGGCTTTGGCGCGGTCGAGAGTACGTTGCCGGCTGGCGAGGTCGGGGACGATGGGCGGTAGCCAAGGCGCGGCGTGTTGGCTCACCAGACGATCCAATGCCTCAATCCATCCCTCGCTGTCATTCAAACAAGGAATATAGTGATATTCCCCACCCCCTGCTTCAAGGAAGGTTTCTTTACCTTCCATCGCAATTTCTTCCAACGTTTCCAAACAATCCGCCACAAACCCCGGACATACCACATCTAAGCGGCGAGTTTTTGCAAGGCCAAAGTGTTGTAGCCGTTCTGCGGTATAAGGTTTAATCCACTCCGCCTTACCAAAACGGCTTTGGAATGCCACCGTGTAGGCCGACTTATCGAGCCCTAAGCGCTCAGCCAACAATCGACCGGTTTTGTGACATTCACAATGATAGGGGTCGCCTTTGTCGAGGGTGTAGCGTGGTACACCGTGAAAGCTCATCAACAGATGATCCCCTCGCCCATGTTCGGCCCAATACTGTTCGATGCGCTGGGCGAGCGCCTCGATATAACCAGTATCATCGTGAAAATGGCGAATGGTATGCACTTCCGGCATATTGCGGCTTTTCAGTAATGCCCGACACACCGCATCCAAAGCACTGCCGCTGCTAGACGCGGCATATTGCGGATATAACGGCAATACCACAAAACGAGTGACACCTTGTGCTCTCATCTCGGCCATTACATCAGCCACAGCTGGCGCACCATAACGCATGGCATAGCGCACCACGACTGCTTCACCGTAACGCTGTTGCCAGCGTGCGGCTAATTTATTGGTTTGTGCTTGGGTGTAAATGGCTAGGGGTGAGCCGTCTTTTTGCCAAACCGAAGCATATTTATGTGCCGACTTCGCTGGCCGTACTCGCAAAATCACCCCGTGTAAAATCAATTTCCAAACCAGCGGGGGAATCTCAACCACGCGCCGATCTGACAGAAACTCGGCTAAATAAGGCCGCAAGGCCGCTGCCGTGGGGGCGGCGGGGGTGCCGAGGTTGATAAGGAGAATACCAAGCTTAGCCACTTGGTCGTGTCGGTAAGCAGGTTCGGTGTGGAAATGGCTCATAATTTTGTATTGGACAAAAACCAGACAATGACTCGAATATGTCCATCGGTCAAGTCTGTTTAAGTGAGTTTTTCTTTTTATTTGTCGTTGTGTTGTCTGATTCAATACTGTCCACCGGCGGCAGCTCCAAGAAAATCGGGGTGTCTTCCCACGGTTCGTGAGCCGGTGCCTCAGGCAAAATGCAGGTGTTTTCTGCTTCGACTTTTTTACGAGTGTGGCGAGTCACCGCAGGTGCGGTGGGTGCCACACTGTCTAACGTCGGCAGTTCTAAAGCCGGTTGTGGCAAAGCGGTTTCTAATACTGGCGGATTGATCGTCTCGGTTGCCAAAGGCGGTAATGCTTCTTCCACCATCGCAGGGATGGGGTCTGGAATCGGCTCAACCTTCGGTGGGGTGGGCGTGGTGGGTTCGACGACCGTGGTTTTCAGTGTTGGCGGAGGGCTATCGGCGGTGCGGGTGAAAATGGCATGGGGATCAAAAGCCGGTGTTTCGACTTCGGGCAGACGATCTAGTGTTGGCTCGGCAGTGGTTTTGCTGAATGTCGGTGGCAGAGGCGCGCTGTCCCAATGGGGTTCTTGCAGCTGAACCGGTGCAGCGGTACTTGGCACCGTGTCCAGTGCAGCACGACGTGATGAGATGGGGACAACACTCAACACCAAGTTTTCAATCCATTCACCGGTTTTTTCTGCGGTATCTAGCCAAGACAAGCCGGTGGACAGCGAAAACGCAATGCCCATGCCGATAAATACCAACAGTGAGGTGAGCGTAAAACCTAACACCGCCATTAGGCCATCACCAATTAAATTGCCCAAAATACCCCCCGGGGCTAAGGGTAGGGTGGCGGTTAGGCTATGAAAACGGATGGCTTCAAAGCTACTGCTGGCAATGCAAAACAAAACAAATCCAGCCCAACGAGCAGGACGGCTAGAGCGTAGTAAACGCCGCAGTTGCCACCGTGGGTGGCTATTGATGGCTTGCCACGCGAAGAAAATCACGCTCCACCATGCTGAGACACCAAGGCCATACAATAATAAATCGGCCAACCATGCACCAAAGCCGCCGCCCCAATTACCCAATGTAATCGGGGTATCACTACTGCTGCTGTGTGACCAAGCGGGATCGGTCGGGGTGTAACTGACTAATACCATAATCAGATACACACTGATTAGGCTATAGAGCACCCAACGACTTTGCTTGAGCCACGTGCTCAAGTAAGGGGGTAAAGCCTGATTTTTCACCACTGCTTTACGTTTGAAGAGCGCCATGGTTTCCATCCTTAATGACGGGCAATGAGATGGATTATAACGGCTTAAGCCGGATAATATGCGCCTAATCGCCGTGGGCCGCGTGCGCCAGTCACCGCTGGCAGGTTACCGGCATGACCAGCAAAAAATGCGTGTCCTAACCAAGCAAAGGCGACTGCTTCAACATCCATTTCGGGTATGCCCAAGGTGGCAGTAGTGCTAATCAAACGCGGGGTGAGTCGTTGTTGCAGTGCGGTGATCAAAGCATGATTGTATGCGCCGCCACCACAGATGAATACTGCTTCACTCTCGGTGGCATGATGTTCAATGGCTCGACTGAGGCTCTCCACAGTGAGCGCAAGCAAGGTGGCTTGCACATCAACCGCGCTTTCCTCGCCAGATAACAGACGCTGTAGCCATGCCAGTGAAAATAAATCACGCCCTGTGCTTTTGGGCGGGGGCAGACTGAAATACGGTTCGGCTAATAGACGGTGTAAGACATCGGGTAACACGCGACCTTGGCTGGCCCACTGCCCCCCTTCATCCCACGCCAGCCCTCGTTGTTGTTGAATCCAACCATCAAGCAACATATTACCGGGGCCGGTATCAAAACCAAGCACGGGGCGGTCGGGCGATAAAATGCTGATATTGGCAATGCCCCCGATATTAGCTACCACCCGCTGTTGTTGTGAATGGGCAAAAAAAGCCGCGTGGAAAGCCGGCACCAGCGGCGCACCTTGACCGCCAGCAGCAATATCACGACTGCGGAAATCTGCCACGACATCAATTCCACTGAGTTCGGCTAGGCGTGCTGGGTTGCCAATTTGCAGGGTATAACCTTGTTCAGGGACATGGCGGATGGTTTGGCCATGACACGCGATTGCCTTGATGGCGCTGGGGGGAAGTTGGCAAATGCTGAGTAATTGACCCACTACTTCAGCGTATAAGGTTGCCAATTGGTTACCCACACAGGCCGCTTGGTGTAACTCGCCGGCATGGGTGTCTTGTAGCCGCAATAAGGCCTGCCGTAGTGGGGCAGGGTAAGGCAAGTGGGCGCGGCCTAACACGCTCACCTGCTGTGGGGCAGGAAACTGGACTAATACCGCATCCACCCCATCGAGGCTGGTACCAGACATTAAACCAATAAACCGATCCTCGGCGTTGCAGTCAAATTGCATTATTCTGCCTGTGCCAGTTGTACTGGCAATTGTCGCAACATGGCCAGTTGCTGTTGATAGCGTTGTCCAACTTGTTTGAATTGGGCTAAGGCTGGGCCGCTTAAAGGCGGGGTTTTGAGGACGGTACTGCTTGGATCAACGGGTTGTTGATTAACGCGCACCTCAAAATGCAAATGCGGGCCTGTTGAACGACCCGTATTGCCAACATACCCAATAATGTCGCCTTCTTTTACCATTTTGCCGGGTTTGGCCTGTTCACCAAAACGGGATAGGTGGGCATATAGGGTTTGATAACGGGTTTGGTGACGCAAGGTGACAACATTGCCATAGCCATCTTGATATTCGGCACTGACCACCTGACCGGCGGCAGGCGCCCGCACAGGGGTGCCGATGGCGGCGGCGTAGTCAACCCCTTGGTGCATCCGCAATCCCCCTAACACCGGATGCACACGAATACCAAAACCAGAGGTAATGCGCGCCCCTTCAACCGGTTCGACGGTAAAGCCTTGTTTTAAGGGTTGGCCATTGCCGTCGTAGTAGCTGCCTGATTCACTGTCATGTTGATGATAAAACGCAGTGAAAGTCTGTTTGTCCCGTTGCACATTGGCGGCCAGCACTTGGCCATAGCCAATTAAATCGCCTTCGTAATACAACCGTTCAAACACCACTTGCACACTGTCGCCATTGCGTAAGCTCTGCAGTGCCATGCGGTCGGAGAAAATTTCTTGCAGCTGTTGTAAGACTTCTCGCGGCAGATCGGCGCGTTGGGCGGCTTGTTGGAAAGATTGTTTCCCCTGCAAGCGAATATGTGCCACACCCTCTAAGCGGCGCGGTTCAATCGCATCCGCATGGGTTTGCCAATGACCTTCGCGACGTTGCAACCAAACCAACTGCGTTTCACCTTGTGCGTCATCTTTTAGAAAGCGCACCGCGAATAACTGGCCTTGGTCGTTGGTTTGCACATGCAAAGTGGCGCCGGCTGGCAGTTTGAGCAAATCTTTCGACATCTCGTCTTGCTGTAACAAACTCGTGCTGTCTGCCCGTTGAATGCCAAGCCGACTCAAGACTGTCAATAAGCGGTCACCGCGTTGAATAATCTCAGCTCGCCAATAGCGATTGCCACTCATCGGCAAGGTATTGACGGTGGGTAGGGCGAGGCTTTCGGTGATCCATTCCCGACTGGGGGTGGCGTCGGTGGCGCTATTGGGCGCAATCGCAAAAGCTGTGGCCATCGCTAAAGCCGGTACAATCGCGGTTGCACTGAGCCAAGCAAGATGACTGCGCCAAGGGCTATCTTGATCGAAGAGAAAAGTCGCTTTTTGCGCTTGCGTGAGGGGTTTGCGATAATCCATGCCTGTTTCGCTGCATTGCAGGATAGCTAATAAACGACGCATCCTAGCAGAAAGCTGCCATCGGTGAAACTAGCGTGACTGGCAGATATTCAAAAGAAAACAAATGCTTGGCTATGGTTAAGTGATTTAGGACAACACATTATGAATGAAGCATTACAAGCGAACCTCGACATCATTCGTCGTGGTGCAGATGAAGTATTGATTGAAGCCGAATTGGTGGCCAAGTTACAAGAAAACCGCCCATTACGAGTCAAAGCTGGCTTTGACCCGACGGCACCTGATTTACATTTGGGTCACACCGTGGTGTTAACCAAAATGCGCCAACTACAAGACATGGGCCATCACATCATGTTTTTGATTGGTGACTTTACCGGCATGATTGGTGACCCTTCTGGCAAAAACACCACCCGCCCACCGCTGACACCCGAGCAGGTACAGGCGAATGCCAAAACCTATGCGGAACAAGTGTTCAAAATTCTTGATCCAGAAAAAACCGAAATTTGTTTTAACTCACATTGGCTAGGTCAGTTGGGGGCAGATGGCATGTTGAAACTGGCCGCCAGTACAACGGTGGCGCGGATGTTGGAACGTGATGATTTCCACAAGCGTTTTCACAGCAATCAGCCAATCTCAATTCATGAATTTATGTATCCACTGATGCAAGGCTATGATTCGGTGGCGATGAAGGCAGACATTGAGTTGGGCGGCACCGATCAGAAATTTAATTTGCTGATGGGGCGTACCCTACAACAACAACACGGGCAAAAGCCGCAGTGTGTGATCATGATGCCGTTGCTAGAAGGTTTGGATGGCGTTAACAAGATGTCTAAATCGTTGGGCAACTACATCGGTGTGTCAGAACCGGCGAACGAAATTTTTGGTAAAACCATGTCGGTGTCTGACACCTTGATGTGGCGCTGGTTTGATTTGCTGTCGCTGCGTTCGACCCAAGACATTGCCACTTTGAAAGCAGAAGTTGAAGCCGGCCGCAATCCTCGCGATGCTAAAGTGATGCTGGCGCAAGAATTGGTGGCGCGTTTCCACGATCAAGCGGCTGCGGATGCGGCTTTGGCCGATTTTGAAGCGCGTTTCCAGAAAAATGCGATTCCAGATGACCTCCCTGAAATCACGGTTACTGCCGAAGAGGGACAGATTGCGATTGCACGTTTATTAAAAGAAGCTGGTTTGGTCGCCAGCACGTCGGAAGCGTTGCGGATGATTGACCAAGGTGCGGTTAAAGCCGACGGTGAACGGGTGAGCGATAAGGGGTTGCAATTGGTGAGTGGAACTTGCACGGTGTTCCAAGTGGGTAAACGTAAATTTGCTAAGGTGACTGTCGCCTAATGCGTGCTTTAACGCTATTGATCCCCGGCTTGTCGTGGCCGCATGATGATGCGGCTGCGGTGTATCGCCATCTTGAAGCGCCGTGGTTGGCGCGTTGTTTGGGCCGCAGTCAGCTACAACCTGTCTCCCGCTCACGGGCAGAGTATTACCAAACTTGGTTTGGTGTCTCTGATGTGCCGGAGGTGGCGCTCTCTGCCCATTACGATGGGCTGTCAATTAAGGACGGCTATTATCTGCGGGCCGATCCTGTGCATGTTCAGATCACCCAAGAGGGAATGCGGCTGGTGGGGCCGGATGTGTTGACCTTCTCTTTGGCTGAGGCTGAAGCATTGGCGGCCACATTAAATGCCAGCTTTGCCACCGAAGGGATGCGGTTTTTGACGCCCACGCCTGATCGCTGGTATGTCCACCTTGCGGCACCACCACAGGCGGTATTCACCCCATTGCAACAGGCCATTTTGCGTGACATGCGGCAGGCGATGCCGACGGGGGCCGAGGGTAAGCGTTGGTCACGCTATCTCAACGAAGTCCAGATGTTGTGGTTTGAACATCCTGTGAATCAACAACGTGAACAACAGGGTGAACCAGCATTAAATAGCGTCTGGTTTTGGGGAGAAACAACGCCGTTGCCTACACAGGTGGCCAAACCCAATTTTTCTCATATTGCCACCGAGCAACCGGTTTTGGCGGCATTGGCACAACTTAGCCATACCCCACTCGATAGCGCACCATACGACTATGCGGCGGCAGTATCGACTTGGCCGGAACAGGCTGAGGTTTTAGTGGAGTTAGATAGCCTCGATTGTCCAGCGCGTTATGAGGACGTCTATCAATGGTTGCAACGTATGGCCATCTTGGAAGAAAACTGGTTTGCACCGGCATGGCAAGCGTGGTCGAGCGGCCAATTATCCCGTCTTACCTTGATTGCACCAGACCATAACGGTTTTGTGGCACAGCTCACCGCCGGTATGCGCTGGCAAATTTGGCGGCGGCCACGCCCCCTGACGGTATTTTCTGCAGAATAGGAACGAGGCCATGTCGGATATTGTGGTACGTCCAGTGCCAGAAAGCGCAACGCGATTACAACAACAGGGGATATCGCCGTTGCTGGCGCGGATTTTTGCTGCCCGAGGGGTGCAAGACCGTGCCGAGCTAGAAACGCGCTTGAATCATCTCGTCCCATTCCACGATCTGCACAATATCGAAGCGATGGCGCGGCGGTTGGCAGATGCAATTGCTGCTCAGCAAACCCTGACCGTGATCGCTGACTATGATGCCGATGGTGCAACGGCGTGTGCCTGTGCGGTGCGTGGTTTGCGTGCGATGGGGGCACAGGTTAATTATCTGGTCCCCAATCGTTTTGAATATGGCTATGGACTGACTCCCGAAATTGTTGACCTTGCCTTGCGTGTTTGCCAACCCAAGCCGCAGCTATTGTTGACTGTGGATAATGGGATTGCCAGTGTGGACGGGGTGGAGCACGCCCATCGTTTGGGCTTAGAAGTCCTGATTACCGATCATCACTTACCGGGTGAGCAAGTCCCCACGACATTGATTGTCAACCCCAATCAAACCGGCTGTCCCTTCCCTAGCAAACATTTGGCTGGGGTGGGGGTGATGTTTTATGTGTTGATGGCATTGCGTGCCGAGTTGCGACAGCGTGGTGCATTTGCGACACGGCCAGAACCCAATCTGGCGCAATGGTTAGACTTGGTTGCCCTTGGCACGGTGGCTGATGTGGTGCGTTTGGATGCGAACAACCGTATTTTGGTACAACAAGGTT
Source organism: Aquaspirillum soli (assembly GCF_054781915.1). Taxonomy (NCBI): domain Bacteria; kingdom Pseudomonadati; phylum Pseudomonadota; class Betaproteobacteria; order Neisseriales; family Aquaspirillaceae; genus Aquaspirillum; species Aquaspirillum soli. The sequence continues at coordinate 232,308 of NZ_BAAGTM010000003.1, forward strand.
TGTTGCGTATGCGACAAGGACAGTGTGCCGAGGGGATTCGGGCTCTATTTGAAGTCAGTGGCCGCCAGCTGGGTCGTGCCAGTGCCTTTGACTTGGGCTTTACCCTTGGCCCGCGCTTGAATGCCGCAGGTCGATTAGACGATATGAGCGTGGGAATTGAATGTTTATTAACGGATGATCGACTTCGCGCACAACAACTGGCGCAACAACTTGACGAACTCAACCGTGAACGGCGGCAAATTGAAGGGGGGATGCAGCAAGAAGCATTAGCGGCTTTGCCAGACAACCTAGACGACAGCCGCTATAGCGTAGCGATGTTTCGTGATGACTGGCATCAGGGAGTGGTAGGAATTGTGGCTGCGCGCTTGCGTGAACGTTTCCACCGGCCTTGCTTTGTGTTTGCTCCTGCTGATGACGATCAAATTAAAGGCTCGGGTCGTTCTATTCCGGGCTTTCATTTGCGCGATGCCGTGGATTGGATTGCCAAACGCTATCCCGACTTAATTCAACGCTTTGGTGGCCATGCAATGGCGGCGGGGGTGGCGCTACGCGAACAAGATTTTCCACGTTTTGCTGCTGCCTTTGAAGAAGTCGCGCAACTATGGCTGGATGAATACCATCTCACTCGCCGTATTGAAACTGATGGTGCTTTGTTGGCAGAGGACATGACTTTACAACAAGCAGAACAGTTAGACAGTTTGATTTGGGGGCAAGGTTTTCCGCCACCGTTATTTAGTGGTGAATTTACTGTGCTTGCACAGCGCGTGGTTGCCGAGAAACATCGTAAACTGAGCTTGGGCTTTGCTAACCAAACGTGGGATGCGATTTTTTTCAATCACCCCGACCCCTTGCCCAATGTCATCCAAGCGGTTTATCAATTACAGGTCAACGAATTTCGGGGGCAACGGCGTGTGCAATTGTTGTTACAGCACGCCATACCCGTTTAGCCGCCCGAGGTTAACACTTGCACCACCAATTCACGAACACGCGATGGATCAAACGGCTTATCAAAAATAGCTGATACGCCGGCTTGTTCGACGGCTGCTAGCCGGCTTTCGTCTTGCTCACTTGATACCATCAACACCGGTACGGAAGCCTGCCAGCTTTGTTGACGGATATATTCGACCAAGGCTCGCCCGTCCATTTCCGGCATGTTGTAGTCGGTGACAACAAGATCGACATAATTTTCTGACAATACCGCGACGGCTTCTTTGCCGTTGCCGGCTTCAAAAAAGTTTTGAATTTTTAGCTGTTCAAAGACATGGCGGATAAAATGCCGCGCCGAACGGCTGTCATCCACAATCAACACCCTCAGTGCATCAAAATCAAGCTCGATGGGTAGGGCATTGTTGGTGGGGGCGATATATTCGAGGGTGGCACGCAGCGCGGTGGCCAGTTGAAAATCAGTGAACGGCTTAGGCAAGATGGCCGAGGCGCCGGATTGACGGACAGGTTCTAACACCTGTGGGCGGGTTTCACTAGAAATCAGAATAAAAGCGAGATCGGCAAGAAACGGTGCTTCACGGATTTGTGTAATTAAATCAGAGCCCGACATATCAGGTAGATACATGGCACTGATCAGTAGATCGACAGGGGCGCGTTCTAGTTCGACTAAGGCTTCTTGTCCCTGACAAACATGCCTCACCATGACGACGCCTTGTTTTGCTAAATGCTCCTGAATTAAGCGTGCTTGAATCAGAGAGGGTTCAACCAGCACAACAGAAATATCTTGCAAAGTGTTGACGAAGCTCACGGCGGTTCCTTAGCGAAAGAATCTGGCTGCAACGATTATAACGACCATCTACAAAAATGACATGATGCGAAAAGAAAAGAAAATGAGGTATTGCACGAGTATTTTTCAAATAAAACAAAAAATAATATAAATTCGTGTTTCACAGTATGACAAAAAACAAAAAAGCGACAGTTTATCCATTCCACTGTCGCTTTTTTCAATCAAGTTGGCAGCGTGGTTGCTGCCGCATATCAATTCACTTTGGCTGTTTGTTTCAGCTGGTTGAGATGTCCTTGCAGACGCTCATTCTGAATTTGTTGTGTCAGTTGGGCACGGATGCCTTCTAATGGTGGGAATTCGCTGTCGCGAACATCACCCAACTGAATAATATGCCAACCAAACTGGCTCTTGACCGGCGTTGCCGTGATTTGTCCGCGTTCGAGCTTCATCATGGCTGCAGCAAAAGCTTGGTCGAGCACATTGGGCATCATCCAGCCCAAATCGCCGCCTTTTTCTTTGCTACCGGCGTCTAATGACTTGGCTTTTGCCAATTCATCAAAGCGTTTGCCTTTTTTCAGGTCTTCCAACAAAGCAACCGCCTCTGCTTCAGTGGCAACCAAAATATGGCGTGGGTGATACTCTTTTTGTGCCATTTGTGCTTTTAAGCGTTCATAGCGGGTGCGCAATTCGGCTTCGCCGATAGGATTGGTGCGAACCCAGTTACGCACATACATATTGGCTAATAAACGAGCAGATAAGCCTTCTAACTCTGCTTTGTATTCCGCTGTTTTATCCAAGCCTTTTTGTGTCGCCTGCTGGCGCAACAACTCGGTCATGATCAGTTCATCACGCACCATCGCACGCACTTCGGCGGTGTCTGGCTGACCTTGGCTGGTTAATTGACGCATCATGGCTTCGGCACGTGCCTGTGGGATAGCCATGCCATTGACAGTGGCAACAGTATTATTTGCGGCGAAGACGGAAGCACTACAGCCAACAGCAAGGACAGCCGCAAGAACAGTTTTTGAAAACAGATTACGCATAGAGAGATTTTCTTATGAGAAAACGGCCCGTTGATACGGGCCATTGAGATCAACAAAACGAGATTAGCTTACTGGATTTTTGCTTTGTTGCGCAGCTCGATTAACACTTTCTCGATTTGTGCACTTTGCATTTGACGTTGCAGCTGTGGGCGCACTTCTTCAAAAGTTGGCACTTTTGCATCGCGGATGTCTTCTACTTTAAAGACATGGAAGCCAACGTCAGAGCGCAAGGCTTGGCTGCTCACTTGGTTTTTACCCAAGGCTTTGAGGGCATCGGCTAACTGTGGTGGGACTGCGCCGAGGTTGACCCAGCCCATTTCACCGCCAGTGCGTTTTGCTGCAGGATCTTTCGATTTTTGTTTGGCCAATTCGTCAAACTTGCCGCCTTTTTTGAGTTGGGCAATGACTTCTTGTGCTTCAGCTTCGCTGTTCAACACGATTTGACGTGCGCGCATTTCTTTTTGTCCCGCTAAACGGGCTTTGATGCGGTCGTATTCGGTTTTGACTTGTGCTTCTGTCACAGGGTTTTGTTTGGCAATATCTTCAAACAAAGCTTGTTGTAACAAGTCTTTGCGGAAAATTTCCATCCGATTTTTGAATTCAGGGGTTTTTTCTAAGCCACGGCGGTTGGCTTCTTGCAAGATGACTGTGCGGTTAATCATCTGTTGCTTCAGCTCGGCACGCAATTCTGGCGAATCTTTGACCCGTCCACCGCTGCTATTTACCACTTGTTGAGCAAACGCATCTAATTCCGCTTGTGGAATCTCTGTGCCATTGACGACTGCGGCCACTTTATCGTTAGCGAAGGCCGCCGTGCTTAAACTGGCAGCCAAACATAAAGCAGCGATTTGAGTCAGACGCATATCAGGTCCTTTAAGACAAATTCAGAAAAAAGCAACGACCAGTGTTAAATTTCACCAGGTGCATAGGTTTTAAGCGCTAGGGCATGGATAGTATGCGGCATTAAGTCCTGCAACAAGTCATACACTTGGCGATGGCGGGCAACGCGGTTTTTACCAACAAAAGCAGCGCTGACAATCGTTAAGGTATAGTGCCCGCCCCCGCCTGCCGCACCGGCATGGCCCTGATGGGCAGCGCTATCATCATCGAGATCGCACAACTCTGGCTGTAATACGGTCAGACGCTGATGGATTTCTTGTGCGACATCCATTAGGGCAAAACCTTTTTAAAAGGCTTGACCTCGACGGAAGCATACACGCCAGCAGCTAAGTAAGGGTCGGCATCAGCCCATGCTTGGGCGTCGATCAAAGAAGGAAACTCCGCCACAATCAGGCTACCCGTAAACCCTGCTGCACCCGGATCGGGGCTATCAATTGCCGGTAACGGGCCAGCCATGATTAAGCGGCCTTCGGTTTGTAGCGCTTGCAGACGTGCCAGATGCGCTGGCCGGCTTGCTAAACGTTGCGCGAGTGAGTCGGGGACATCTTTCCCCAAGATCATATACAACATCACGTTTTATCGTCTTCCATATAACGTGCCAGCACAACACCTTGTGCCAACACAAAAGCAAACATCAATCCCATGCCACCAAATAGCTTGAAATTGACCCAGATTTCTTCACTGAACTGATACGCCACAAACAGATTTAAGCCGCCCATGGCCAAGAAAAAGCCCACCCACGCCAGCGTCAAACGCGACCACAGCGGATCAGGCAGGTTGAGGTGTTGACCTAACATGGCGCGTAAAGGTTGCCGCCGCAAGACCCAATGGGCAAAGCCAAGGCCAAGGCCCATCAACCAATAGAGGACGGTGGGTTTCCACATAATAAAAGCTTTATTGTGCAACAACAGTGTTGCACCACCGAGCACCAACATTAACGCCAGAGAGACCCATTGCATGGTTTCAACGCGCCGAGTTCGTAGCCAAGTGATACCGACTTGTAAACAGGTCGCGACAATGGCAACACCCGTTGCAATAAACATGTCGCGGGTGAGGTAAAACGCAGCAAAAAACAGGATGACCGGAAAGAGGTCGGAGAGAAATTTCATAGTGAACGATTATCCTCGCAAGCTCACAGCCTTGGCAAGTGAGGGTCAGTGCTTGCTTTAATAGTGTTGAGTGCTGTGGCGACAATCCCCGCCACATCTGCCGTATTAGCAGGAATAATGAGTGTGTTACTTTCTTTGGCCAATTGTGAGAAAGCCTGAACATATTGTTCGGCCACTTTCCAATTGACTGCTTCAATGCCGCCGTTTTGTTGTAACGCTTGTGCGACTTTGGCGATGGCCTCGGCGTTGGCTGCTGCGACTAAGCGAATGGCTTCAGCATCCCCCATGGCTTTATTAATCCGTGCTTGTTTTTCACCCTCCGATTGATTGATTAACGATTGTTGTTCGCCTTCCGATTTACGAATCGCGGCTTCGCGCTCACCAGTGGCTAAGTTAATTTGCTCTTGTTTGCGACCTTCGCTAGAAGCAATCAGGGCGCGCTTTTCGCGCTCGGCAGTGATTTGTTGTTGCATCGAGTGCAAAATTTCTTTGGGTGGCACAAGGTCTTTAATTTCATAACGCAATACTTTCACGCCCCACGTGATTGCCGCTTCATCCAATGCCGCCACCACTGCACGGTTGATTTCATCCCGTTCTTCAAAGGTTTTATCTAATTCCATGCGCCCGATCACTGAACGCAGCGTGGTTTGTGCCAACTGAGTGATTGCAAGAATATAGTCGCTGCTGCCATAGCTGGCGCGTTGTGGATCGGTGACCTGAAAATACAAAATGCCATCCACTGTCAATTGTGTATTGTCGCGAGTAATGCAAATTTGGCTCGGTACATCTAACGGAATTTCTTTCAGAGAATGGCGATAGGCCAAGCGATCCACAAAAGGAATGATGATATTTAAGCCCGGCGATAACACTGCGTGAAAACGGCCGAGACGCTCGACCACAAAAGCGGTCTGTTGAGGAACCACTTTGATCGCTTTGGCCAATACGATGACCACAGCAAGAGCCAGCAACACCATCACTTCCATAGCTGTTTTCCTTTAGATTGAAACAGACGGTTGGGCACGATTTTGTGCCAGTTGGCATTGGTTTTTACCATTGCGTTTCACTTGATACATGGCATCATCCGCTGCATGTAACAAGGCTTTGACTTCGGTGGCATGATCTGGATACAGCGCGATGCCGATGCTGGCACTTAAATCAAACTCGCGTTCTCCCACCGGATAGGGTTGTTTCAAGACATCTAGCACATGTTGTGCCACGGTGAGCGCATCTTCTGGTCGTTGGATATCATGCAAAATCACCGCAAACTCATCCCCGCCCAAGCGGGCTGGCTGATCGCTGGCCCGTAAACTCTGTTTAATACGCTGCGCCGCCTCTTTTAACACCTCATCGCCAATGGCGTGGCCTGCCTCATCATTCACTGCTTTAAAACCATCCAAGTCGATAAATAATACCGCAAAGTGCATGGATTGATGCCGTTTTGCATGATGAATTGCCTGTTCCACCTGTTCGCGCAATAAGGTACGGTTGGCTAAACCGGTCAGTTCGTCATGTAACGCCATATATTGCAAGCGCGATTCCAAGCGTTTTTGTTCACTTAAATCGACAAAGGCAATCAGCTGCCAATCGTCAAATTGCACCATGTGACATTGCAAAATGGCTTGTTGTCCGTTTGGGTGTTGGGCATGAAATTCAAACGGTGGAATTTCCCCACCATGCCGAATGACATTGCTGATTTGTTGTTGCCAATATTCTTGCAGATAGCTGCTGCGTTCAGGCGCACATTGCGCCCAAAAAGTGGCCATGTCTTGCAGTTGTTCTCGTTGATAGCCAAAGGTCGCAACAAATTTTGGATTTAATAAAATAAATTGTTGGGTATCCGCATTGACCAACGCCAGCGCAATCGGTAGATGCGTCATCATGCCTTGTAAACGTTCATTCGCAGCGTGGATGCGGCCTTGATCGCGGAGGCGGGCGGCTTCAATGTGTTGGCTGGTGGCAATTTGTCCGGCTAACTCGCGGTTCAAGCGCAAAATATACGCCACAGCAAACAGCCCTAACACCATGCACAATACCCCGCCGGCAATGGTGTAGCGTAACCAAGTCGGTAGGGTTTCTTTGACTGGCGGGTGATAGAGAAAGCCGTCTAGTGAAAACTTGGCTGGCAGCATATTTAGGTCGGCATAGGTGCGGGCAATGTGTTGCCACCGCCCTTGGTGCATGTGGCCGACTTCGATTAAGTCCGGTTGAATCAACTCTTGCATTTTTTGGTGTTCAAAGCGCAAATGCGCTGCCGATTTTTGCGTTTGATAGCGTTGTTGTAACCACTGGATCACTTCTTCTGGATGATTGAGAGCATATTCCCAACCTTTTAAGCTAGCCTTACGAAAGGCCTCGACTTGTTTTGGGTAATTGGCAATAGTGTCTTCGGTGGTGAACAAAATCTCGCCATAAAAATCAATGCCGACATGACGTGGGTTAAACACCTGAAAAGGCTCACCTTGTTGTTGTAACAAAAAGGGTTCATCTGTCAGATAGCCCGACATGGCGGCGACGCGGTCTTCGGTGAAGGCGCGGATACCAAAGTTATGCGCCACCGGTGTCATGGTGCCAATATCAATTTTTTCTCGCTGTAAATAGGCATACAGTTCATCTGCATGTGATTCGATCATGACCTTTTTGCCGTGCAAATTGGGAAACACTCCAGGGCGGTCGTCACTGCTGGGCACTGGCCGTGTGATAAAAATTTGTGCTGAGTGCTGAAAGATGGCTGCCATCGCTACCACCGGATGCCCTTGGGCTCGCAGCGGTAACAAACTGGTGCTGCTAATCCCAAAATCAGCATGACCCGCTAACACTTCTTTGACCACATCGGTATCGGGGGTGGCCTCAACCAGTTGTACTTCTAAACCCGCTTCGCGATAAAAGCCTTTTTGTACGGCGGCGTAATAGCCTGCAAACTGAAATTGGTGTTGCCATTTCAGTTGCAGTACGAAACGATGGAGGGGGCTGTTTGCTGGAGGCGGAGACGGGGCTGGATTAGCTAGGCTGTGGCCGAAACAGAACAACAGTCCCGCACCTAACATCAGCAGGGTATGCCAACAGGGGGCAAACAACGACAGACGAAAAGTAGGCATGGTCTTGGTCACAGTTTGGCAGCGATGTAAAAGCATTATATTGTTGTTTCCGCTGGTTTACGCTGATTTTGAAATTTTTTCTCAAATTTCAGGTACTGCGAATGACCTGTCAAAAAAAATTCATCATCACTCGCTACACTGTATCCCTTAGCTCACTGCCTTGCGATAAGGGTTGTCAACATGCTTACCCGTGAACTGCCTCAATCTTCTCTCCCCGAAAAACTTGAACCTGCGTTGATTGGCGAACTGATTGCCATCATCGAGGGCGAGCGTCTGACACCCGTGTTTCAACCGATTGTCGATTTTTCCACCTCCTCTATCATCGGTTACGAGGGCCTAATTCGCGGCCCGGCATCAAGCCGTTTGTATTCGCCGCAGGATTTATTTGAAGTCGCAGGTCGCTGCAATATGACGCAAGCGCTCGAGCGAACTTGCTTTGCCGCCGTGCTCGAACGCTTTGTTGAACTCGATTTGAAGGGGTCGCTGTCGATTAATTTGGGGCCGGATACGGTACAAACTGAGTCTTTTCACCCAGACCGATTGGTGCCACAGTTGCTCAAACAGGGGCTATCCCCACAGCGTTTAATTATTGAGTTGACCGAAAGCCGACCCTTTGGTCAATTTGAAACTTTACGCAATCGTTTACATGCTTATCGTCAACAGGGTTTACGAGTGGCATTAGATGATTTGGGTGAAGGTTTTTCCAATCTGCGTAGTTGGGCAGAAATTTCCCCTGATTTTGTGAAGCTGGATAAGTTTTTTATCCAAAACATCGACGAAAACCCGATTCATCGGCACTTTTTAACCAGTATTATTCAACTTGCTGAGCATAATGGTTGCCATGTGGTGGCCGAAGGCGTGGAAACCCAAGCTGAATATCAAACCCTGCGTGACCTTGGCGTCAATTTTGGGCAGGGCTATTTTTTCGGTAAACCATCGGCCTTACCTGCTCGTCAGTTTCAAATCCGTCATCACCAACACAGTCCTTTTGGCCAGCAAGAAAGCAATTTAATCATTGTAACGGCAGATCGAGCGGGGGATTTATTGGTGGCGGTGGATACCCTTGCTTCACATGCTCCAGCTGACACCGCCTATCGCTTATTTGCCGAAGATGCCGATTTGTTCGCTATTCCGGTGGTGGATGATGGCCGACCAGTCGGTTTGTTGCGGCGACATCATGTGCTCGAAACCTTTGCACGCCCGTTTAGCCGCGAGCTATATGCGAAAAAACCCTGTGCTGGGATGATGGATCCTAAACCCTTGATTGTTGACGCTTCGATGAGTATTCAAACCTTGTCGAGCATTGTGGTGGCGGCAGAACGCCGTTACTTGATTGATGGCTTTATCATCACCGATCAAGGGCGTTATCTCGGCATGGGAACGGGCTTTGACTTGATGAAAAAAATCAACGAAATCCAAATTCGTGCTGCCCGTCATGCCAATCCACTGACAGGGTTGCCCGGGAATGTGCCGATTAACGAAGCGATTGACCAAGAGTTACTGACAGGGCGGTTATTCACGGTTGCTTATTGTGATTTAGATCACTTTAAACCGTTTAATGATTTATACGGTTTTAGTCAAGGCGATGAATTGATTCAATTTACCGGCCATCTGTTATTAGAACATGCCGACCCTAATCAGGATTTTGTCGGCCATGTCGGTGGTGATGATTTTATTGTGTTATTTCGCAGTGACGATTGGGAAGCCCGTTGCCGTGGGATTTTGGCGGCTTTTGAACAACAGGTGAAACGTTTTTTCCGGCCAGAACATTTAGATCTTGGTGGATTTTTAGCGGTGCAGCGCAATGGTGAGAGTGCTTTTTTACCCTTGACGGCATTATCAATTGGTGCGATTCGGATTGAACCAACGCTCTATCATTCACACCGTGATATTTCTGCTGTTGCCGCCGAAGCGAAAAAAGTGGCGAAAAAAACCAGTGGTTGCAGCCTATTTATCGAACGTCGGCAACCCGAATTGGGTGGTAAGTTAAGCTAAAGGCATATGTGGCAATGTGATTGACAGTCTGGCAAAGCACTCATAATAATCATCCCCGTTCCCTTAAGCTCACGTGAAGGATGTCCCCATGAAGTATGCTCGTTTAACCCTGATTGCCTCTGCTGTATTAGCGTTGTCCGCCTGCGGTAAATCCGAGGCCCCTAAGCCTGCCGCCGATGCTGCGGCTCCGGCACCTGCTGCGGCAGCGCCTGCTGAAGAAACCACCGTTCTGATCGGTAGTGTTGCACCATTGACTGGCCCGATTGCCCACTTAGGGAAAGATAACGAGTCCGGTGCCCGTTTGGCGGTGGACGAGATTAATGCCGAAGGGTTAACCATCGGTGGCAAAAAAGTGCGTCTGGAGTTGGTGTCTGAAGATGACCAAGCCGACCCGAAAATTGCAACCCAAGTGGCACAACGCTTGGTGGACAAAAAAGTGGTGGGCGTGATTGGTCACTTGAATTCCGGTACCACCATCCCAGCATCGAAAATTTATGCTGACGCGGGCATTCCACAAATTTCGCCTTCCTCTACCAACCCTGCTTACACCCAGCAAGGTTTCAAGACCGCTTACCGTGTGGTGGCAAACGATGTGCAACAAGGCGCATCGTTGGGTAACTTTGCGGTAGAAAGCCTCAAAGTGAAAAATGTGGCGGTGATTGATGACCGCACTGCCTATGGTCAAGGGATTGCTGACGAATTCGTGAAGGCTGCCGAGGCCAAAGGTGCGAAAGTGGTGAAGCGTGAGTTCACCTCTAACACCGCCACCGACTTTATGGCGATTTTGACGTCTATCAAAGCTGCGAAGCCTGATCTGGTGTTCTTTGGTGGGATGGACGCTCAGGGCGGTCCATTGGCAAAACAGATGAAGAAATTGGGCATCGAAGTCAAATTGTTGGGTGCTGACGGGATCTACTCGCCAGAATTCCTGAAATTGGCTGGCGAAGCTGCCGAAGGTCACTACGCCTCCTTCATCGGTATGCCACGCGATCAAATGCCGGGGTTTGCTTCGTTTAACGAAAAATTCAAAGCCAAGTATGGCGAAGTGCAAATGTACTCGCCTTATGCCTATGACGCAGTGCGCGTGATGGTCGATGCGATGAAAAAAGCCGACTCGGTTGATCCGGCTACGTTTGCTCCAAAACTGGCTGAAACCGAATATGCTGGTGTGACCAGCAAGGTCAAGTTTGACGACAAGGGCGACTTGGTGAACGGTGCTGTGACGGTGTACCAAGTGAAAGACGGCAAGTGGGAAACCCTGCAAACCGTGGGTGGCATGAAATAAGCTAAGCTTGATGACCCGAAAAACCCCGATGTCACCACATCGGGGTTTTTTTCGCTCTCAGCTGTGGCATGATTGTCGTATCGTAAGCGTTTGCCTTGCGATGACCTCATCAGTTTTGATGAACGGCTGGCAACCGTAACTGCTCTACCCGTGGCGAATCCAGCCGGTAACGGCGGTGCTATTTCTGGAGGGGTTCTAGAGATAGTCGGGAAGGTGATGCCTGTTTGAGTGCATCTGTGAACACAAACAGGAAGAGAATCATGCGCCCATGCGTGTACTTTCTTGAGAGCGGTGAATCCCTATGAAGCCCAATACCGAGGCCTTTTATCAAAAAGCGGCAATTGCCCTGACTGAAAAACTGAATGCACTTTTACTTGAACTAGACCCAAACACCTCTCTACGCCAACCCAACGACTATGATGCGGATGCTGACTTGCTTGATGTCAGTTCTGCTGATTTGGGGAAACAACCGGCGGCACCAAGCCATGCTTGGAAGCTGTGTTTTGTGTTGGTGCAGAAAATCAAAGACGTGCGCGCAGAGATCGATCAGGCGAAATTGGCCGAAAACGATGCTGTGTTATTGTTAGAAGAACATCTGAGCGCGGTGTTAGATTCGCAAGAAGTGGCTGCTTTGGCTTCGCTGTTGTCCGGTGCGGCAGTCAAACCCTCTGCAACACCGGTAGAAGAGATGGCCAGTCTGGTATCAGAAACCCCTGACGTGGTGGAAGCACCTGCCGTAGAAGACAACCCAAGTGCTGACGCTGAGGTCATGGCGGAGGTGACCGCTGCTGCTGAGTCGATTGCAAGCGATATGCCAGTCGAAGCCGTGACAGAAGCCGACGCTGCCCCAGAATTTCCCGTGGCCTTTGACGATGAAGAGGCTGTCGTGGCAAGCGATAGCGCCTTGCTAGACTCGCAAGAAGTGGCGGCCATGTTGCAAGCAGCCGGTGAAATGCCTACCCCTGCTTCTGAAACATCAGCAGTCGAGGCCTTTTTAGCGGCAGCCGATGAAATCACTGCTACGGCACAGGCTTCGGCTGCGTCTGTCGATGAGACAGCGGAGGAGGCTTTCCCTGATTTGGGCTTGGCACAGCAAGAACCGGTTGCCGTGGAAGCGACACCAGAAGAAATTGCTGCTTTGGTGCAAGCTGAAGGTTTGGTGAACGCTAAACCAGTGAGCGAATTTGAAGCGGATTTGCAAGAAGACATGACCGCTATGGCTGCGGTTGCAACGGGAGAAAGTGATCCAACGGTGGCAGGGGAATCGGTAGCTTTAGAATTTACCGCCGCTGCGCCACGCGTGTAATTGCGCTAAAAGCTGTTGCCAGCGGTGTTTAGCCGCTGGCGCAGTGTTGTAAAAATTTTCAGAGAAAACAGTTAACCGATACGCATACCGGGTTGTGCGCCTTGATCGACATCTAACAAGAACAGACCGCTGTTATCGTCGGTTCCTGATGCACAAACAATCATCCCTTGTGAAACGCCAAAACGCATTTTGCGTGGCGCTAAGTTGGCTACCACAATCACCTTACGACCGACTAATTTTTCTGGTTCGGCATAGGCTTTACGGATGCCCGAGAAAATATTGCGGGTTTCAAAGCCGAGGTTGACGGTAAATTGCAGCAATTTATCCGAACCTTCGACATATTGACACGTTAACACCTCACCAACGCGCAAATCGACTTTGGCAAAGTCGTCAATGGCAATCGTGTCTGCGATAGGTTCGTAGTTCGCCGCTGCCGTTTCGCTGACAGCAGGGGTGCTTTGTTTATTGGCTTCAATCAGTTGTTCAATCAATTTCGGTTCAATCCGTTGCATTAAATGTTGATAAGGTTGGATGGTATGGTCGAGCAATGTCTGTTGACTATCTGCCCAAGTCAGTGGGGCGATATTTAAGAACTGTTCGACCTGTTCGGCCAATTTTGGCAACACCGGCTTGAGATAAATCGTGAGCAGGCGGAACGCATTGATTAACACGGTACAGACTTGCTGTAGCTGTTGTTCCATGCCTTCTTGACGGGCCAATTCCCACGGTTTATTGGCATCGACATACAAATTCACCTGATCGGCCAAGGCCATCACATCACGCAAAGCACGAGCATATTCGCGTTGTTCAAAGCTGTGTGCCAAGCTTTCTGCTGGGGCGGTGAGGGCATCTAATAAGCTGCTGTCACTGAGTTGGGCAGCCAATTTGCCATCAAAGCGCTTGCTGATAAAACCGGCGGCACGGCTGGCGATGTTGATAAATTTCCCAACCAAATCTGAGTTCACCCGTGCCACAAAGTCGCTCAACGATAAATCGATATCCTCAATTTTGCTATTGAGTTTGGCGGCGATGTAATAACGCATCCACTCTGGATTCAAACCACAATCGAGATAGCTACGGGCGGTGATAAATGTGCCGCGCGATTTCGACATTTTTTGACCGTCAACGGTTAAGAAACCATGTGCGAAAACGCCGGTTGGAGTGCGATAGCCGCTGTATTGCAAAGTGGCTGGCCAGAATAGGGCATGGAAATAAAGAATATCTTTGCCGATGAAATGATAAAGCTCGGTGCTTGAATCGGCCTTGAAATACTCGTCGAAATTCAACCCTTCGCGATCACACAAGGCTTTAAAGCTGGCCATGTAACCGATAGGTGCATCCAACCAGACATAGAAATACTTGCCGGGGGCGTTGGGAATTTCAAAACCAAAGTAAGGCGCGTCGCGTGAAATATCCCAATCTTGCAAACCACCTTCAATCCACTCATTCATCTTATTGAGTGACTCTGCTTGTAAGTGGGGTTGGTCACGGCCATCAGAGAGGGGGCTGTGGCCAGCCGTCCAATCCCGTAGGAAATCGGCACATTCCCCTAAACGGAAGAAGAAATGTTCCGACTCTCGTAAGACCGGCGTGGCGCCACTGACTGCGGAATAGGGGTGAATCAATTCTGTGGGGCTATAAGTTGCGCCGCACACTTCACATGAATCGCCGTATTGGTCTTTGGCATGACATTTCGGACATTCGCCTTTAACAAAGCGATCGGGTAAAAACATGCCCTTTTCTGGATCGTAGAGCTGTTCAATGGTGCGGCTGACGATTTTGCCGGCATCGCGCAGCTTTTGATAAATGTCGTAACTGTAATGACGGTTTTCGGGGCTGTTGGTGCTGTAATAGTTGTCGTAACCGATGTGAAAACCTTGGAAATCGGCGAAATGTTCAGCATGAACTCGTTCAATCAGTTGTTCGGGGGTGATGCCTTGTTTTTCTGCTGCCAACATAATGGGCGTGCCATGAGTATCATCCGCACAAACATAGTGACAAGTATGGCCGCGCATTTTCTGAAAGCGTACCCAAATATCGGTTTGGATGTGTTCAACCATGTGGCCAAGGTGAATCGAACCATTGGCATAAGGAAGGGCGCTGGTGACCAGAATTTTGCGTTGTGTCATGGCGTAACGGTCTCGAATACAGTTAGAAGTCAAAACGCAAGTATACCGCAGCCACGGCCCAGACCGGTGATGCTGGTCAGGATGAATAAAAGTTGATTAAAATAGTCGGATATTACTTTGGAGCCCAGCCATGTTTGCCAAAATTAAACAACTTTTACAAGGTCAGCCTACCGCGACCTACACCGAACAACAGTTGCGCGACCATCTGCAAACCTGTATCGACCCCAATACCGGCCATGATGTGGTGACAGGTAAAACCATTCGCCGTATTCAATTACAAGGCAGTGTGGTCGAAGTGGACGTGGTGTTGCCGTATCCGGCAAAAACCCAGTGGGCCACATTAGAGCAACACATCGCCGATCATCTGTTGCAGTTAACCGACATTAGTGAAGCGCGTGTTGCAGTGCGAAGCGAGATCGTCAGCCATGCCGTACAGCGTGGCGTGCCTTTGTTGTCGGGGGTGAAAAATATTATTGCTGTTTCCAGTGGCAAAGGTGGGGTGGGTAAATCGACCACGGCGGTTAACTTAGCGTTGGCCTTGGCCGCAGAAGGGGCGCGAGTTGGTATTTTAGATGCTGATATTTACGGCCCTTCACAACCTTTGATGATGGGGTTGGCTGGCCGTCGTCCTGAATCTCCTGATGGTAAATCAATCTATCCCGTTGAAAACTACGGTGTGCAAACCATGTCGATTGGCTATTTGGTGGATGAAGATCAGGCGATGGTGTGGCGTGGGCCGATGGTGACGCAAGCGTTAATGCAGCTGCTGAACGACACCCGTTGGGATGAGGTGGATTATTTAGTCATCGACTTGCCGCCCGGCACAGGAGATGTGCAATTGACTTTGTCACAAAAAATTCCTGTTACCGGCGCGATTGTGGTGACCACGCCGCAAGATATTGCCCTGCTTGATGCCAAAAAAGGCCTCAAGATGTTTGAAAAGGTCAATATTCCGGTATTGGGCATTGTAGAAAACATGGCGATGCACATTTGTTCGCAATGTGGCCACACGGAAGCGATTTTTGGCCACGGTGGCGGTGAAAAAATGGCAGCGCAATATGGCGTGGAGTTGATTGGTCAACTGCCGCTGGATTTGTCGATCCGATTGCATACCGATGAAGGCAAGCCCTCGGTTGTTGCTGATCCAGATGGCAAAATTGCAGAAATCTACCGTCAAATTGCGCGCAAAGTGGCAATTAAAGTCGGAGAAAAAGCACGAGACTATTCGAGCCGGATGCCAAAAATTGTGATTCAAAATTAAATGGCTTTCTGATTGGTTGGCAAGGCCCTGTTGTTGGTGCCACAACAGGGCTTTTTTATTGAGATTTCGCAAAAAATATAAATATGATAGATTGTATAATAATGTCAGTTATCGCAGTGCTGATCTTCTAAAGTGAAAAAACTTTTTTCTATTATTTTTTCACTTTTACATCAATCTATTGCAGCGTTAGGGTTACCGTTATGGCACCACTTTCTGCTTCATCCTCCTTGCCTATGCAAACCATGCGGACACCGGTGTTGGCGTTTAGCCTTGGTTTACTATGTCTTCTTACCACAATGGTCTATTTCCTGTGGGCGAGTCATCAACAGGCCGTGAACAGTGCCAAGATCAATACTGATAACTTGGTGCAGGTTTTAGAAACACGGGTGGCGGCTGACTTTTCTCGTGTGGATGGCATTCTTTCTTTTGTGGCAGACGAAGTGCGTAGCCAAGGCTTATGGAGCCGCACTCCTTCAGAATCGCTATTGCCAATGCAAAAACGGCTGGCGAATTTAATTGTTGATTTTCCTGCCGTAGCAGGGTTGTTTATTTTTGATGCCGATGGTCAATTATTGTTGTCTTCTGATGCTGAATGGCGCCCGTTTTCAATTGCTGATCGTCCGCATTTCCAACGCTTGCGCGCCAACCCCTCGTTAAATTATGTCTTTTCTGACCCGTTAATCGCTCGTGCCACAGGAAAGTGGGCATTGGTGCAATCGCTGGCGATTCGTAACGCTGATGGCGAATTGATCGGTGTGGTGAATGCCCTGTTCCACCTTGACGATTTGGCCGATGATTTCGCGAAATTGGATGTCGGCGATCAAGGGCGTGCTTTACTGCGGCGGTCGGATAATTTCCGGCTGATTTTCCGCACCCCTTATAGCAGCGTACAAGAGCAAGACATCAATCAACCGATTCCACCGAGTAATGCGGTGCGCCGACAAATTGAAGCGGGGGTGAGCGCAGGTTCATTACGGTTTATCGCCTCCACCGATGCTAGACCACGCCTTGCGAGTTTTCGTGTGTTGAAAAAATATCCGTTTTATGTGCAGGTGGCTTTGGCGGATGAGGATTATTTGGCCGATTGGTACCGACAAGTGGCATGGGTATCGGTGTTTGCTGTGGTGTTAATGGTGCTGTTTGTGCTGTTTATCATGCGGATGAAGCGTGATGAGCACAGAATTGCATAGGCTAACCAAGCGTTGGCCTATCGCCAAGGCTTATTTAGCGCGTTATTTGAACAATCCAGTTTGATGGCGGCGATTGTTGATAGTGATGGGCGGCTATTAGAAGTCAATTCGCAGGCTTTAACTGTCTTACATGGACAACGGGAACGAGTGCTGGGTGCAACCTTAGTTGACTTACCTTGTTGGCCGCAGGTTGAACAACAAGCAGCATTGCAACGGCTGTTGGCTCAGGCCATTCAGGGGCAGTTGGCGACAATTGACCATCTCAATATTGCGCTACCAGACCGTCAGATCGCAGTGATGTTACATGCCATTCCGGTGCAATTAGCCGAACAGCGTTTGGTGGCGGTGACCGCAATTGATATCAGTGCGCTCAAAGCCAGCGAAGCCGAATTGCAAGAAAAAACCCATGCGTTGGAACATTCCAATGCTGAGCTAGAGCAATTTAGCTACAGTATTTCTCACGATATGCGGCAACCACTGCGGATGATTTCGAGTTATTTGCAATTGCTGCGGCAAAGTTTGGGTAATCAATTAGATGAAGACCAACAACAATTTTGTCATTTTGCGATTGATGGTGCAAAACGCCTAGATGCGATGTTAATTGGGTTGTTGGAATATTCGCGTGTTGGCCGCAAGGGGGAACCCCCTGTTTGGATAGAAAGCCAAGAGGTGTTGCAACAAGTGCTGTTATTCTTACAGCCAATGGTGCGTGAGTCGGGCGCACAGATCACAGTGCAGGGTGAATGGCCACGCCTGTTTGCCAGTCCGGATGAGCTATTGCGTTTGTTACAAAACCTGATCGGTAATGCCTTGAAATTTCGTGTGGCGGAGCGTGTGCCACATATTGAAATCCGGGCAGTGGTCGGCGATGGTATGTGGTCGGTGTCGATTCAAGATAATGGAATTGGCATCATGCCGGAGCAAGCCGGACGTTTGTTCCAAATGTTCCAGCGTTTGCAATCTCGCTCGGCCTATGAAGGCACTGGCTTAGGATTGGCGATTTGTCGCAAAATTGTTGAACATCATGGTGGGCGATTGTGGGTGGAATCAGCTGGCGAAGGCTTGGGTTCGTGTTTCACCTTTGAAATTCCCTATTTGACGGAAATGACGCTTGAAAGCGTGAAAGAAAACCAATGAATGGGTATGGTTCAGAAATTATACAATCGCTCAAGTCCATGCTAATTGGACGGCGAGCGATTGTGCCCCTACTGGCGGTGATGCTGTTAATCCCGTTAAGTTTTTTCAGCTTTTTATTGTTCCATACCGTGGCAGAACTGGTGTCTATCGTAGTGGCAACCAGTGCTTTTATCGTGGCATGGAATACCTATGGTTTTTCGCGTAATCCGTTTTTGCTTTTTCTCGGTACCGGTTTGTTGTGGTTGGGCGCCTTAGATTTATTTCATACCTTGGTTTACAAGGGAATGAATATTTATCCCGGCGTGACTGATGCCAATTTACCCACCCAAGTTTGGGTTGCAACCCGTTATTTACAGGCGCTGTTGTTATTGGCCGTGCCGTGGTTTGGAGGGCGTACGCTACACCGTGGTTGGCTGATTACCACGATGGGAGGGATTGCGCTGGCGGTATGGGCATGGATTATGTCGGGTTATTTTCCCGATGCCTTTATTGAAGGAAAAGGACTCACGCCTTTTAAAATCGTGAGTGAATATATCATCGTGTTATTGCTGATATTGGCTGGTTTACACCTCTATTGGCGGCGAAAATGCTTTGATCCTCACATGGTGGCGCTGATTTCAGTGTCGATTGTGGCCACGATTATTGCCGAGTTGGCGTTTACTTTTTATGTTGATGTCTATGGCTTATCCAACCTGATTGGCCATTTGTTTAAAATTCTTGGTTATTGGTATATCTATGTGGCGTTGGTGGAATATGCCCTAGCGGGGCCGTTCCGGTTAATGGCCCATGCCGCCACAACCTACGATGCCATTCCCGACCCGACGGTGGTGATTGATGTGAATGGTGAAATTCGCCAAACCAATGCTGCGGCTCGTAAGTTGTTCAATCTATCCGAGGCCGAGTGTGTTGGCCGACATTGCCATGATGTATTACATGCCTCACATCTGTCGATTCAAGACTGTCCGGTGTGCCAACAGATTTATCAAGGTGGAACAGGACATCGTATCGAGGTCGAGGATCGCTTAGGACAACGCTGGTTTGAAGTCATATTATCCCCTGTGACATGGGGCGAACAGGCGATGGGGATGGTGCATGTCAGCCGTGATATTACCCAGCAAAAACAGATGATGACGCAGCTGGCGCGTAGTAATGCCGAGTTACAACGCTTCGCTGAAGTGACCGCCCACCATCTGCAAGAACCTGCCCGCCGTCTTGCCTCGTATGCCGATCATTTGACTTCTCTACTAGGCAATCGCGTTGAGGATGATCCCGAAGTGGCGTTTTCCTTAAACTTTATTCGCCAACAGGCGCGGCGCCAACAGAATTTATTGCGTGATGTCGAACGTTATTTGGCCGCCGATCAACCGCGTGGTCAAATGGTGGAGGTGGATGTCAATCGATTATTGACTGTATTGTTACAACGTCTGACCCCTGCTTTACAGCAATATCATGCCGAGGTAGAGGTGCATCCAGCGTTGCCGGCGGTTTGGATTGATACGCCACGCCTCAATCAAATTTTCGAAACGATTTTAGAAAACGCCCTGCGGCATGCTCAGCCGTCCCATCAAGAGAAAACACCACCGATATTACCACTGCATATTGTCATTCACGGTGAACGTCATGTGAACAGCGTCCGCTATACCGTGTGTGATAACGGCGTGGGTATCGAGGCGACTTATCGTGAAAGGGTGTTTCGTGTGTTTGAGCGTTTACAATCGAATGCCCTTGGTGAACGCGATGGTGGTGGCACGGGGATTGGTTTGGCGATTGTGCGGCGTATTGTAGAAAGTTGTGGCGGCAAGGTGTGGATTGAAGATAGCTATTATGGCGGCTGTTGTGTGGTGTTTGAAATACCGATCCCCCTTGGTCAATATCATCAATAGACGAATTGAGAATAAAAGAAGCGTTATTTATTATTTTTTACTTGGTTGTGGGTGGGGTAAGCTAGGCGAGTCAACTCAATTAAGGATAACATCATGACTCGTTTTACATGGTTGCTTGCCGCTGTCGGTTTGTCTTCATCGGTTTGGGCCGCGCCAGTGACACTTTTAAATGTGTCCTACGACCCGACTCGTGAACTATATAAAGAGATCAACGCTGCTTTTATCAAAGATTGGCAAGCACGCAACACCAAAGACACCTTAACGATTCAACAATCCCACGGCGGTTCGGGTAAACAAGCCCGTTCGGTAATCGATGGCTTAAGTGCAGACGTGGTCACGCTGGCCTTGGCGTATGATATTGATGAAATTAGCCAAAAAGCTAAGCTGTTGCCAGCAAATTGGCAAAGCCGCCTGCCTCATAACAGCTCTCCTTATACGTCCACCATTGTCTTTCTGGTTCGCAAGGGCAATCCCAAACAGATTAAAGACTGGGGGGATTTGGTCAAGCCTGGGGTGCAAGTGATTACCCCTAATCCAAAAACATCCGGTGGTGCGCGTTGGAACCATTTAGCTGCGTGGGGTTGGGCATTAAAACAGCCGGGGGCCACCGAACAAAAAGCAAAAGACTATTTGCGCGCACTCTATAAAAACGTTCCGGTACTGGACACAGGGGCGCGTGGTTCAACCATGACTTTTACCGAACGTGGGATTGGTGATGTGTTATTGGCATGGGAAAACGAAGCCATTTTGGCAAAGAAAGAATTAGGGCCCGAAAAATTTGATATTGTGGTGCCCTCGCTATCAATTTTGGCCGAGCCGCCAGTGGCAATTATTGATAAGAACGTCGATAAAAAAGGCACACGACAGCTGGCGACGGACTATTTGAAATTCTTATACACCCCACAGGCACAAGCCTTGATTGCCCAGAATTACTACCGACCTATCGATCCACAGGTCGCTACCCAATATCGCAATACATTCCCGCAGGTCAAACTATTCTCGATTGCCGATTTAGGCGGTTGGGCAAAGAACCAGACAGCGCATTTCTCAGATGGTGGCGTGTTTGACCAAGTGTATGGTGTGAAATAAGTTTTAGCCCTTAACGCGGTATTGCGTAACGGATTTTTCCATACGCAATACCATTTTGTTTAGGTGTGCAACGGTGTCACTGGTAGACGACACCACCACCCGATTTTGTTCTGTCATTACCGCAATTTGTCCCAAATGTTCTTCTAGGGTATGAACGGCTTGATTTTGCTGTTGGGCAGAAAATGAAATCTCACTGACGCGTTCAGTCGTGGTTTGCATTTTTTGGTTAATGTCATGCAATGCCCCTTTTGCTTGTTCAACCAGTTGTACCCCTTGTTCTACATGCTGCGCCCCCGAACGCATTCCCGCCACCGCCTTGACCGTTTCTTGTTGCACTGCCTGTACCATGCGGCTAATGTCTTCAGTCGCCATGCTAGTGCGTTCTGCGAGTTTGCGGACTTCATCTGCCACGACTGCAAAACCCCGCCCCGTTTCGCCGGCTCTTGCCGCTTCAATGGCTGCATTCAACGCTAATAAATTAGTCTGTTCAGCAATGTCTTTAATCACTGCTGTGATACGGGAAATTTCTTCCGACTCTTGCCCTAATTGTTCAACTTGTTGCGCTGACGCTTTCACTGCATCGGCTAAATAGACGATGGTTTGGCTGGCTTGATGTGCTACCACACTACCTGCCTCAGAGGATTGTTTGGCCGAGGCGGAAACCTGACAGGTGTGGCCAGCACTGTTGGCAACATCGGCGATGGAACGGGTGACAGCACTGATTTCATGGGCCGCAGAGGAACAGGCGATATTCTGTTGTTGTGCCGCAACGTGTACTTGGGTCATGCCTTGTTCCACCTCGTTGGCAATATCGCGAACTTGGCGCGCGGCATCTCCCATACATTGAATGGTGGCTTGTACTGAAGAAACAAAACGATCGACTTTTCTGGCAATAATGCCGAGGGGGTCTTGTCGTTGTAGGTCAAATCGTTTGGTTAAATCACCTGATAGCAACAATGTTTCAAGGTAATCGGTCAGTTGTTGTAAGCCCTTTTGAAATGCTGGCATGAAAACCAGCATAAAAAATAAGGTGATGGTCAACAACAAGGTAGCCAGTATGGGTAACACCTTGTCTAACCACGTCCATCCCAACACGACACGCAATAAAAACAAGCCGGTAAATAACAAGCAACTGCCACTCAATAGCCAAGGCTGAACTTCGGAACAGCAAAACAAAGCCCATAAGGAACGACGTTTGGGGACAACCCGACCGTGAAAAACACGGATAGAACGATCACCCTGTTGCAGGCGTTGATAAGCAGCTTTGGCTGCCATCACATCTTCAACCGTCGGACGGGTTCGCACCGACTGATAACCGACAATTTTCCCCTCTTCACGGACAGGAGAAGCATTGGCAACCACCCAATAAAATCCACCATCTTTGCGCCGATTTTTCACAATGCCGCGCCAAGGTCTGCCCGATTTCAGGTCTCGCCACATATCAGCAAATGCTTCGCTAGGCATATCAGGATGCCGCACCAGATTATGAGGCTGGCCAATCATCTCTTCTCGTGAATAGCCGCTGATGTCCACGAAAGCCTGATTCGCCTCAACAATTTTTCCCTTGAGGTCAGTCCGAGAATAGATAAATTGTCCGGCTGGAACCTGTGTCTCAACCTCGGTGGTAAAAGATTGGGCTTTCATGGCGTTGTCCATTTTTTGTTGATTTTGATGTTTTTATGCTGTCTTTTTTTGAGTCAAGCCAAAATTTTGGCGACTGACTCCGTATCTTTCCATAAATTTTGAACAAAAATTCTATTTTTTGCAATTATAATCAAATGGTTTCGTGAATTACTGAGCGTGCGTTGTCAATTTTGTTTCATTTTATTTGTTTCATTTGTTAAAAATAACTAAATTGTTGGTATTTTGATTTAAGGATAAGGTGTTGGTGTTGTCAGAGCATTTTTGTTATCGTGCTAAAGGCAATGACAACCAGCATGGAGAGCCAGATGAAAGGCGTCGTATTTACAGAGTTTTTGGAAATGGTCGAGGCACGTTTTTCGGCTGATTTGGTCGATGATGTGATTGATGCGGCTAACCTGCCATCGGGTGGGGTATATACCGCTGTAGGCACCTATCCCCATGAGGAAATTGTGGCGTTGGTGCTGGCGCTGTCACAACAAACCGGTTTGAGCGTGCGAGATCTGTTGTTGGCGTTTGGTGAACATCTATTTGGTCGTTTTGTGCAGGGGTATCCTGCTTTTTTTGTCGGTGTAACCGATGCTTTTCAATTTTTAGCTGGTATTGAAGACATTATTCATGCCGAAGTATTAAAATTGTATCCTGATGCTGAGTTACCGCGCTTTATCATAGAACACCACGACACCACAAGACTGCAATTGCTCTATCATTCTGGTCGGCATTTTGAAGATTTAGCAGAAGGTTTGATGCGCGGTTGTGTGGCCCATTTCGGTGGTGAAATTAACATTAGCCGTGAATCTATCGGAGAAGGCGATGCACGCCGTGAACGCTTTATGCTCACCCGTTGTTAAATCGGGTACCACTCAGGATGAAGTCAGCCGCCTCACGCGGCGGCTTGAACGTGAACGCGCGGCACGCAAACAAGCAGAACAATTATTAGAGCAAAAAAGCCTACAGCTGTATCACATCAACCAACAGTTACAGCAATTAGCCACCAATCTTGAACAGCAAGTGGCGGAACGAACCGCAGAATTAACACAAGCTTTAGAACGGGCAGAAGCGGCGACCCGCGCAAAAAGTGAATTTTTGGCCATGATGAGCCACGAAATTCGCACGCCAATGAATGGCATCTTGGGCATGACACAGCTGTTGGAATTATCACCGCTGTCGTCTGAACAACAGCAATGTTTAGAAACCATTCGCAGCAGTGGTGATGCCCTATTGGTTCTCATTAACGATATTCTTGATTTTTCTAAAATTGAGGCTGGCCGCTTAGAACTGGAGCAAAGGGCGTTTGACCTACGCAAAGAGCTACAAAGCACACTTGACTTATTTCAGCCGGCTGTTCACCAAAAGAATCTACACCTCAACGTGGCCATCAAGGGTGAACTGAATCACTTGGTGATAGGTGATAGCACTCGCCTGCGCCAAATTCTCTCTAATCTACTCTCGAATGCCATCAAGTTTACGCCACGTGGTCAGATTCAAGTCCATGCAGAATATGTTCTCTCTGAACATGCGGTGGAATTGCGGTGTGCGGTACAAGATAGTGGAATCGGTATCCCACCAGAAAAGCAAAGCCGTTTATTTCAAGCTTTTACTCAAGCCGATGCTTCAACCACTCGGCAATATGGTGGGACTGGTTTAGGGTTGGCGATTTGTGCCCGACTGGCAGAGGCAATGCAAGGTTGGATTACCGTTGAAAGTGAAGCTGGCGCAGGGGCTACTTTTCGGTTTGCGGTACGGTTTGGGATTGGTGAAGCGTTATGCAGTACAGCGCCTAGCATGGTTCAAACAGAGTCGATGGCCACACAGTCGGTGCGCGCACTGGTGGTCGATGACAACGCTGTCAATCGCACTTTAACAGTCGCTTTGTTGGCTAAATTAGGGATTCCTGCTGATACGGCGGTCGATGGAGCGGTGGCGGTGGAACAAGTACAGCAACATCAATACGATATTGTGTTTATGGACATGCAAATGCCGGTGATGGATGGTATCTCGGCAACACAAGCCATTCGCCAATTACCATTAGCCATACAACCGTATGTGATCGCTTTAACTGCGAATGCGTTTGAGAGTGACCGTGAAATTTGTTTGCAGGCAGGTATGGACGATTTTCTCTGTAAGCCATTTCGATTAGACGATTTGAAAAAGAAATTGGCCGCTTTTCAGCGGCCAACAGCGGTATAGATCCAATGAGAGCTTAGAGTTGGAAGTGTTTAATCAACTCGCGCAGTTGCGCTGCCACCTGTTCTAAATCTTTTGCTGAGTGCATGGTGTGGTCCATGGTGCCACTGATTTCCTGCACGGTTTGGGCCACAGTTTCAACCCGTTCTGAAATAGCATTGCTGGCAGCATTTTGTTCACGAATGGCGTGCGCCATCTCTCGCACATGGTCGAGTGTACGCAATGCGCCCTGTTCGATTTGATGCAGCGACTCGGCGGCGGCTTGTGCTAAATCAACCCCCTGTTTTACCTCCGGCAACGCGCTATCCATTGAGGCAACGGCTTCGCCGGTTTCTTTTTGGATGCTGCTAATCATCTGCTCAATTTCAATGGTTGCCGAGGAGGTTCTTTCTGCGAGTTTACGCACCTCATCTGCCACCACTGCAAAACCTCGACCTTGTTCTCCGGCCCGAGCTGCTTCAATCGCGGCATTCAATGCCAACAGATTGGTTTGGCCTGCAATATCCTTAATTACATTTGCAATCGAAGAGATACGATTGGCCTGTTCATAAAGATTGCGAATTCGTTCAGAACCACAGGCAACGGTACTTGCAATGCTTTGTATGGCCACGGCTGCCTGATCGACACGCGCCTTGCCTTGTTTCGACAAGTTGGCGGCGGTACAGGAATCGGCCTCGGTTTTCTCTGTGCTGTCTGAGATATGACTCGACGTGGCGGTCAATTGTTGAATGGCTGCTGCCATCGAATTGGTTGCATCGGCTTGGTCATCGGTATTTTTGGCTAATTGCGTCGATGCAACATGAATTACTTTTGCATGCTGAACCAGCAAATCGGCATTATGATGAATATCCGTCATGATGTTGCGTAACGATTGCACCATGCTGGCGAGGGCATGGACAAGGCTGCCGGGCTGAGTTTTGCCGAGATCGGCATTCAGTTGGCCTGCTGCGACCTGCTGCATGATCTTTGTCGCCCAAGCAGGTTCTCCCCCCAACTGGTTTAATACACTCTGTGTGACCAACCAACAGATGCTACCAATCAGCAACAACACTGCCGCAGCAATACTGCCTTGGTAGAGCAAGGCTTGGTGAAAGGCTTGTTTGACTTCATCGATATAAACCCCAGTGCCAACAATCCAATTCCATGCCTGAAATTTTTGGGCATATAACAATTTTGGATAAAGCGTTGGGTCGTTATTGCTCTTGACGAAGTGGGTGTCCATATAGGTTTTGGTTTGCTGTTGTAACAGCTTAGCCAGTTCAAGGATGATTTTCTGGCCATTACCATCCTCGATTTTTTCCCCCATCGGCTTGCCTTCCCATTCGGGTTTCAATGCGTGCATCACACTGACCCCCTCGGGCGTCCAGATATAGAAATAGTCACTTTTTCCATCTGGACCATTAAAGCGGATTTGGCGGATGGCTTCTTTGGCTAAGCTTTGCGCTTGCTCACGGCTTAGCCGGCCACTGCTTTCTTGGGCATAGTAGTAATCAAGGATGTTGTAAGCCCCTTGGGTTAACGCACGAATTTGTGCCTTACGCTCCTCTAACATCAGCGTTCGGACATGCAGTGCCGAGACCGCTGCGAGCGTAAGCACGCCAAACAACGCAATTAACACCACCAGCCATAGCCGAATCCGCAAAGAAAATTTGTTTAACATAGTCAATCACGATACAAAATTGCGAGTAATGAAGTATAGATGAGGCTTTTTCTGCTTGCTGTTAAAAATTTTGGTCTTGATGATATTTCTTCGCTGCTTGTGACCTACTTAAGTTAGGTTTGAATCTCTCCCTGTCTAATGGTCCCTGCCGAACTTGTGGTAATGACCTCGATAGGGAGAATGTAATGAAGAAACTGTTATCTGCTGTTGCCGTGGCGTTGTTGTCTGGTGTTGCTGTGGCTGGCCCAACCTGTACCCAAGCAGAACCAAGCACTTGGCAAAATCAGGATAAGTTCCAAGCACAATTGGTTGAGCAAGGCTATCAAATTAAGAAATTCAAAGTGACCGATGGTAATTGCTATGAAATCTATGGCAAGAACAAACAAGGTCAGAAAGTGGAAGTCTATTTCAATCCTGTTGATGGTAAAGTTGTGAAAACCAAGACAGAATCCTAATTGATTTCAACGAAAAAGCCAGCTGCTGCTGGCTTTTTCTATAGAGAACGATAATGCAAAATAAAGTATTGGTATGGGACAAATGGGTTCGTACCTCACATTGGCTAGTCGCAGGGCTATTTTTCATTAACGCATTTTTAACTGAAGAAGGCGATGAAATTCACCGTTACTTAGGTTATGCCATTTTCGCTATTATGTGTATTCGCTGGATATGGGGCTTTATCGGTACTCAGTACGCAAGATTTTCCTCTTTTTTCCCTACGTCACAACAGATTGTATTACACATTAAACATATTCATGATGGAGAAAAGCATGGTTTAGGGCATAATCCCTTAGCTGCCATGATGATTTTTGCTTTATGGGGTGTAATGTCAGCCTTAATTGTTAGTGGCTGGATGATGACATTAGATCAATTTTGGGGTGAGGAGTGGGTTGAAGAGTTACACGAATGGCTAGTTAATATGATTTATGTCATGGTTTTTATTCATGTGACAGCAGCTATTCTTGAAAGTTTCTTGCAAAAAGACAATCTGATTGCTGCCATGATTCATGGTAAAAAGAAGGTGAAACTTAATGAACAATCCAGTAAAAGAGAAGTATAAGCTATTTCTATTAGAAGACGATCCAATCTTAGGTGAAAGCTTATTAGATGGTTTATGGGATGCGAATTTTGAGGTCACTTGGTGTCAGGATGGATTGCAAGGTCTAGCGCAACTACAAAACAATCATGATTATCATGTGCTGATTTTAGACTTGGGTTTGCCTGGGTTGGATGGTGAAGTGTTACTAAAAACATTACGTCAATATAAAAACGCCATTCCCACATTAGTGCTCACCGCTCGTGGCCAATTAGACAGCAAAATTGAGTTACTGAATGCTGGAGCAGATGATTATTTAGCTAAACCCTTTAATTTGGCAGAGTTGATTGCGCGACTACAGGCATTGATTAGACGAACCCACAAAAAGACAGTGAGTTATATCGTATGGCGTGATTTGCGTATGACCCATGATGCTTCTATGGCGTGGAAAGCAGAACAACCTTTGTTGTCGAGTGCCATTCTATTGCGTCTGCTGCATGCTTTTATGACACATCCGCAACAAATATTGTCTTATCAACAACTCAATGATTACCTGTATGGTAATGCAGTGGAGCATGACAGTAATCCGTTGGCTTCGCATTTATCACGGCTTAGGAAAATGTTAGGTGACACCTACATAGAAAATATTCGAGGTGAAGGGTGGCGGCTCAATTAAAAAAACACTCTATCCTATTGAATCTCAGTGTCAATATTTTTCTTGGAATTATGATTGCTACCTTTGTGATGTTAGCGTTGGTGGCCAGACAGGTTAGTCACGAAGTGGATGAAATCATAGAAACTCGTCTAGTTGAAGCGGCGCGATTTTATCAACTATTACCAAAACAGGTTCTGATGCAAATTCCAAGTGATTTGGTTTTAGATAAGGATTATTCTTTATTCGCTAAGTATAGTTTGTACAATATCAAAACCAAGCATCTGATAGCTACCAATCAATTTCCACCTTTCCCGATTGATGCCACCGGAAAAATTGATCTGGCTGACACTTCTTGGCAAACACACAGTGAAATTAAAAACGATCAAAAAATCATCGTCGCTATCTCGTTAGATGTGCGTAATTATCTTGCTGCAGATGTAGCAAAAGATGTTTCACCTGTGGTGATGATTTGTTTATTGTTGTTGGGCATTGCGATGATTTTTGGTGTATGGCGCGGCCTTGCACCATTAAGGCTATTTTCTCAAGAAGTGGCTTGTCGCCCAGGTGACGACTTATCTGCTTTTACGATGCCTGTACCGAAAGAAATTGAAGTATTGCCACAGGCTTTGAATCAACTATTGATTAGAATCGCTGAATTTAGACAGCGAGAACAACGTTTTGTTGCTGATGCTGCGCATGAGCTCCGCACCCCTTTGGCAGGGATTTTATTGAGCTTAGATGTGATAGAAACTACACAACGCCAAGAAGCAAAACAACGCGGTCTACGTAATATTCGTTTGTCTACTCAGCGTGCTCACCGTTTGGTTGAGCAATTACTCTTATTAGCGCGTGTTGATAGTCAGGTGATGACGCTTAAACAAAATAGCTTAATTGAAGTGGTGAAAAATAAATTACAAGAAATTAAGTGTGATGGCGGGATAAAAATCGATTTTTCTACTTCAGATGAAACGGATTGTCTGGTTCAACTCGATGAAGATTTGATTGCTGTGATGTTGAGAAATGCTATTGACAATAGTGAGAAATATGGTGCTAGTATGGTACAGGTTTCTGTCAATAATAATTGTCTCACCATAGAAGATAATGGGCCTGGGGTGTCCGAAGAAGTATTAGCAAACCTTGGTAACCGTTTTTATCGTCCAGCTGGTCAAAAAATAAGTGGTTCTGGTATTGGTTTATCACTTATTAAAGAAATTGCTGCTCTCCACCATGCTGAGGTGAACTTTTCCTCCCCTGCTGGTTTTTCGATTACCATTCAATTTCCCTCTGTTTAATGATGTTAAAAATTAATTATCGAAATTTTTTATTTCAAAAGCCAGAAAAAATAGCCTTGCTTTGCACACTGTTTTTTATTGTAGTTTTTAACATTTCTTTTTGGCAGCATCTTTCTGCTTGGTTGAGTCCGATGGGGCTCGATGAGTTCACCGTTATCTTCATGGTTTTTTTGCTGATTGGTGCTGTTTTATATTTGGTTTTTTGTTTGTTGCTTATTCCGTTTTTGTTTAAACCAATTGTGCTTTCTCTGTTGATTGCAACATCTGCCATTAGTTATTTTATGATGCAATATGGTGTGATGATTGATAAAAACATGGTGAGAAATGCTGCACAGACTGATTTTTTAGAATCGCTTGACTTAGTTTCTTGGGGCATGGTGGTTTGGCTTTTATTAACGGCTTTGTTGCCCACTGTTTTTATAGTCAAAACTAAAATTCAATATCGCCGTTTTTATCGTGAGCTATTCGTTCGAAGTGCTTTTATCTTGGCTGCATTTTGTACTATTGCTGTTGTTGGTTTTTCTTATTATCAAGATTTTGCTTCGCTTTTTCGTAATCATCGTGAAATTCGTTTTATTGTTACCCCGTTTAACTACCTGCAAGCCACTTCTTCTTATTTGAAAGAGCATTTTGCAACGCCAAAAGAACTGGTGTTACTGGGACAAGACGCTAAACACTCGGTTAGCTCACAGCAACCGCAGGTGTTGGTGTTGGTTGTCGGTGAGACTGCACGTGCTGATCATTTCTCGATGAATGGTTATTCACGCCAAACCAATCCCAAATTAAGCCAAATTGAAGACATCATTAATTTTTCGAATATGTGGTCGTGCGGCACAGAAACCGCTGTTTCCATCCCTTGTATGTTTTCTGGCATTCCACGAGAAAAATTTGAACTTGATGTGGCAGCGGGTCAAGAAAATGTACTTGATGTATTGCGACATACTCAGCAAATGGATGTGTTATGGTTAGATAATAATTCGGGTTGTAAAGGGGTTTGTGAACGTGTTGATTCGGAGAATCTGTTTGAAAAACGGCCATCAAAAAATCACTGTGAAGGGCAAGAATGTTTTGATGAGGTATTGGTGGAAAGCTTACAACAACAACTGAAGAAAATCAGTCGTGATACGGTGATTGTCTTACATCAAAAAGGCAGTCATGGTCCAGCCTACTACAAGCGTTATCCGAAAACATTTGCAGTTTTTCAGCCAGAATGTCAAACAGCGGAATTGCAAAAATGTACTCAACCAGAAATTATTAATTCCTTTGATAATACCATCTTATATACCGATTATGTGTTAGATCAGGTGGTTGCTTTATTAAAGCAGCAACAAGGGATCAGCACCGCAATGTGGTATCTCTCTGATCATGGTGAATCATTAGGAGAAAATAATCTGTATTTACATGCAACACCTTATCTTTTCGCCCCCGATGCACAAAAGCATATTCCGATGGTGATGTGGTTTTCTCGCGACTGGCAACAAAAAAATGGCGTTTCTTTGGCGTGTATGCGTAAAAAGTCAACACAGCCTTATAGTCATGATGATGTTTTTTCTACGC
This sequence comes from Aquaspirillum soli, assembly GCF_054781915.1. Taxonomy (NCBI): domain Bacteria; kingdom Pseudomonadati; phylum Pseudomonadota; class Betaproteobacteria; order Neisseriales; family Aquaspirillaceae; genus Aquaspirillum; species Aquaspirillum soli. The sequence goes on from NZ_BAAGTM010000003.1 coordinate 263,487, forward strand.
TGCTTGGTTTGATGTCTGTGCAAACACAAGTCTATCAACGGGAACGTGATATCTTAGCCGACTGTCAAAAGGGGTTGTTCAATATCTGATGGTAGGGAGGAATTACGATGGCAAATCAATGGAAACCGTGGTTATTGGCGGGGTGTTATGCGTTGTTGAGCCTGTCGGCTGTTGCCCAAACACCGCTGCAGGCAGAGATGTATATGGACCCCAGCTGTCCGTGTTGTAAGAAATGGGCGGCACATCTTGAACAAGCTGGCTTTGCAGTCAAAATTCATCAGGTGGCTAACATTAACCAAACGCGACAACAATTAGGCATGCCAAGAGAATATGGTTCCTGCCATACAGCAAAAGTGGGTGGTTATTTGATCGAGGGGCATGTCCCCGCGCAGGATATTAAACAGCTGTTGTTGCAAAAGCCGAAAGCCATTGGGTTGGCTGTGCCTGGGATGGTGACAGGTTCGCCCGGAATGGAGACCCCCGGTGTGCCAAACCAACGCTATCAAACGCTGCTAATTGAAAATCCACGCTCTGCGAAAGTGTTTGCAAACCACTAAAAAGAATAAATAAATCGTTTTTTATTCGTTTAGATTGTAATGGTTTCAGGCTATGCTGGTACTTATTCAGCGAGAGCAAAGAGGACTTGGCGATGGTGTGGGAATCTGCAGTGTTAGAAGCCTTTGACTATGTGATTCAACCAGGTTGGAAAGGTTCGGAACCGGAACATTGGCAAAGTCATTGGGCGCAGCAGTTGAAGGCTTATCGAGTGGAAAACCACGATTGGGTCGATCCGACGCCAGCGGCGTGGCTGCATCAGCTTGACCAAACCCTTCGCCAAGCACACAAACCGGTGATTATCATTGCCCACAGTTTAGGGTGTGTTACCGTTGCACACTATTTGAAACATCATCCATCTGAAAAGCTTGCAGGGGTGTTTTTGGTGGCGCCGGCGGATGTGGAGCGTCAACATGCACCTGAGTGCTTGGCCCGTTTTGCGCCTGTCCCCACGCTTCATTTTCCTTGTCCTGTGGCGGTTATTGCCAGTGATAACGACCCGTTTTGTGTGCCTCAGCGTGCACAGGTTATCGCTCAACAATGGGGGGCGACATTAACGTGGTTACCTCACGCTGGGCATATTAATGTTGCGTCAGGCCATACTGAATGGGCCGAAGGTTTGGCATTATTAGAGCAATTTGCATTGCGGTGCCGACAATCTGCGCTCGCCCTCGCTGCTTAAATCGTTAGACGACGCTTTTCGCCGCCGGTGGTTGGCGTATCATGCTGGGCCATCGTTGGATCTTGTCTGCCGTTATCATGAGTCAACCCCCTTCTCTCCCTGCACTTTCCCAGCGTCCACCACGTCATTGGTTTGTTGGTGCTTTATATGGCCATCAAGATGACCAACTGCCGCGCTTTTTAGCAGATGGCATTTGGGAAAATGGTTATAACGACCGCTATCAAGCATTAGTGTGTCAGATGCAGGTTGGAGAATATATTGCGGTGAAGGCTGCCTATACCCGCAAACATGGTTTGCCACCGCTGTTGCAGCAGCGTGGTAAGGTGGTGTCAGTGATGAATATCAAAGCCATTGGTGTGATCACTGCGAATCCGCTCAATGGCAAATCAATTGCGGTGAATTGGCTATATCAATTTCCCACAGTCAATGAATGGTACCGCTACACTTTTCGCAACACCATTCAAGCGGTGACCTATGGTCACGATCCACGAGGGGATGCGCTGATTGCTTTTGCCTTCGATCAGCAACCACAACAGATTGCCGATTTTCTGCCGGCTGTGACCACGCTCCCTCCGGTTGATGTTCTGTCCGAGCCGGAAGAACCTCTCTCCGAAAGTGAACTAGATCGCTATAGCATTGAGGATATCGTCAGTGAGGGCTGTTTTTTACCTCAAGAGACCTTGGCACGTTTCCTCTCGGTATGGCGTCACAAGAAAAACTTGATTCTGCAAGGCCCCCCCGGCACTGGCAAAACGTGGTTAGCAAAACGGCTAGCATTTGCCTTAATGGGGTATCAGCGACAACAACAACTGCGCGTAGTGCAATTTCATGCCAATGTTTGCTACGAAGATTTTGTACGCGGTTGGCGACCAACAGCCGAAGGTAAATTATTGATTCGTGATGGTGTGTTGTTGCAATTGGCACAACACGCACTGCGTTATCCCGATTTACCTTTTGTTTTGTTGATTGAGGAAATTAACCGTGGTCAACCTGCACAGATTTTTGGTGAATGTTTAACTTTACTCGAGGCCAGTAAACGTACGCCAAGTGAGGCGTTATTGTTGAATTATCCAGATGCCGACGGTCAGTTGCGTCCCTTTTACTTGCCAGACAATTTATATGTGATTGGCACCATGAATACCGCCGATCGCAGCTTAGCCGTGGTCGATTTTGCTTTGCGGCGCCGCTTTGCGTTTTTCACTCTATCCCCAGTGTTTAATGCCTTGTGGTTGCAATGGATGGAACAACACTGTGCTGTTCCGATCACATTGGCAGAAGCAATACAACAACGCATGTTGCAGCTAAATCAACACATCGCGGCAGACCCTCGCCTCGGGCCAGCATTCTGCTTGGGTCATAGCTATGCCACGCCTAATACTGCATTATCCACCACCACTGCATGGGACTGGTGGTGTCAATCAGTGACCACTGAAATCCAGCCTTTATTGCAAGAGTATTGGTTTGATGCCCCCGATGAAGTGACAACACTTTGCCAGCAGTTGCTTGCTCCGGTCTAAATGGTGTTGAACGAACAAGCGATTCCGATTCGGAATGTATGGTGGTTGTTGTGGTATGCCTCAGAATTGGCAATCGAACCTGACTATGCTCCACATGATATTGAAAACGCGATTGATCGTCTGCCACATATTCTGATTGAACTGTTTTTACCTGAGCTGGTGCGCAAATTACGCCGCCCCTTGGCGGTTGAGCATTTGCCACGGCAGGTTGCTTCGGCTCAGGTGCGTGGGCGTATCCAAGTTTTGCCGACCTTGGTGCAACAACGCTTATTGCGTGGTCAAGTGGTTTGTCAGTTTTCTGCTTTAGATTACGACACTGCTTTCCATCGTGTGCTACTGGCCGCAGTGCAACAGGCCGGGGCTTGGGCAAGTCATCTCAGTCAGCAACAGCAATGCCAGCGGTTGGCACAGCAATTACACGGTTTTGGTGTCACGGCGTTATCCCCTTCGCAGGCTCTAGCAACAGTCTCCCGCTTAGGTAAATTACGCGAGGCGACTGATCGTCGGTTAATGCTGATTGCCAAATTATTATTGCGTTTGGGCTTGCCTCATCCGGCCCTCAATTCCGCTCAACTTCCCTCGCCTATCCAAGATCCGACAAGTCTCCGCCGTTTATTTGAAAAGGCGGTAGCCGGTTTCTATCGTGCTGTGCTAGACCCTCAACAATGGAAGGTCAAAACCGGCCAACATTGGCATTGGCCTGTTGAGGCGCAAAGCAGTGGCATCACCACCATCTTGCCACGTATGAAAACCGACATTGTCTTAGAGCGCACTGCCCCAGCTCATCGTATTGTCATCGATACCAAATTAACCGCTTTGTTAAGATCGGGTTGGTACCGTGAACGCACGTTACACAGTCCCTATCTTTATCAGCTTTATGCCTATCTAAGAACCCAAGAAGGGCGTGGCGACCCATTAGCAGACACGGCAACAGGGGTGTTATTACATCCTGTGGTGGCTGAAACTGTGGATGAATGGTTGGTGTTACACGGTCACTGTCTCAGATTTAAGACAGTCGATCTGAGTCAGTCCTTAGCCGAGATGCGTGCACAATTGTTGGCAATTTGCCAAATTGCGATGCCATTTTAATCTTGAAACAATCTTTTCCCTTTCATTTGTAAACCTCGTCGCGCCTTTGACTTGTTTTTTGGTTTTTCTGCTGTTTTTTGCCGAAATAAAGTCAAAAAAACACTATTTGCCAAATTCATGTCATCAATTTACTTTACGTCCGTAAAAACTTGTCTTGCGTAAAAATTTCTCAAGTTTTCCCAACATACAGCCGAAAATGCTAGGAAAAATAATGCAATAATGGGTTTGAAACCATATACAATGCTTTTGTATTATGCGTTTTCAGGCATCAGACGTATTTAGTGTGGGAATGATGACGATGACACAAAAAATAATCGGGAGAATTCAGCAGACCTTTGCCGAAGCACTGAAACGCTGTGGGTTTTGTTTGCATTTCGAAGGCTGGACGGTCACAGGCTTGCCTGTCCATAGCATTCTGCCGATGACAGAAAGGGATAAAGTAATATGAAAGGGAAAGCAAAATACTGGCTAGCTGTCTTGCTAGTGATTGGATTGGGTGTGGGTGGTCAGATTGGTTGGGATATTGCCATGACCATTAACAGTGCTTTTCATCGTTCCGCCCAGCAAAATCACCATTTAGTGAACGCCGATTTAAACTTTGGCGAGTAAAAACAGCCTGATTTGGATGAGCCAGCGGTGAAATTGTGTGATGTGATGAGTAAAACTGAAAAGCTGGGAAATTACAATGTGAGGCATGTCAAAAGTCATGCTGGTGCGAGGAAAGAGACTCGAACTCTCACGCCAAAGGCGCTGGAACCTAAATCCAGTGCGTCTACCAATTCCGCCATCCTCGCACTTGAGGGAGGCGAATAATAACGTAGATTTAAGCTAAAAACAAGGAAACTCAGTTAAAAAGTCACAAGCACGTCTTGAAATTTGGCAGGTTTGATAAAAATTAGCTGTGCCGGAAGACGATTTTGCCATTCCTAAGGAGGCTTACCATGTACCCGACATCATCTACATCTTATCTCCTTTCTGCCAGCCAAAACCGAGTGCTGCGGAATACCTATCTACTGCTTGCCATCTCACTGATTCCGACGATGCTAGGCGCGATGTTCGGGGTGAACCTGAACTTCAGCTTTATGAAGTCCAGCCCGATTGTGTCGACCATTGCCATGTTGGCGGTGATTTATGGCCTGATGTTTGCTGTTGAGCGCAATCGCAACAGCAGCTTAGGCGTAGGCTTACTGTTGGCCTTTACCTTTGTCATGGGTGTGTTGCTTGGCCCAATCCTACAACTTGCTTTGGGAATGGCTAACGGAGGTCAGTTGATCGCAGTGGCTGCAGGCGGTACCGCAGCGGTGTTCTTTGTGATGGCTGCGATTGCGACTACCGTGAAAAAACAGCTGAACTTTTTGGGCAATTTCTTAAGCATCGGCGCTGTTGTGTTGATGGTGGCGGTGGTAGCGAATTTGTTCTTACAAATTCCTGCGCTGCACCTGACTTTGTGCGCAGCGTTTGTGTTGTTTAGCTCGATGCTAATTCTGTTCCAAGTGTCCGAAATCGTTCATGGCGGTGAAACAAACTATGTGTCTGCGACCCTGACCTTGTTTGTTGCGGTTTACAACCTGTTCACTAGCCTGTTGCAGCTGTTGATGGCGTTCACTGGCATGAGCCGCGACTAAGTTCAATATTTTCTACATGTATACCCCCCGCCTCGGCGGGGGGTATTTTTTTATTATCCTTGGCCGCGTTGAGATTGGCTGAGGCGTTGTAGCGAATCCGACAGCGCCGCCACACAGCTTTGCGCTTCTTGTGCTAATTGCCCAATATGTTTCGCTGAGGTGCCCGATTGACCGGCCAACACGCGAACTTCATCAGCGACCACGGCAAATCCGCGCCCTGCTTCACCAGCACGTGCTGCTTCAATCGAGGCATTCAGTGATAACAGATTGGTTTTATCAGCAATACTATGAATACTGCCGACAATTGCGCCAATGCGTTCTGTCACAGATAACACTTGTTGCATCGCTTTGAGTGTTTCACTGATCGCGGCGGAACGATTCGACGCATCGTAACCATACAATAAAATTTTGTTCACTTTGCCTTGGCGGTCTTTCAGCCCAGACAAGGTGGCGTTCAACATCTGTTCTGGCTGGTGTGCTGGCCGTAATTCACATTCAACCGATGCACCTGCCAATACCTGTTGGTATAAATTTCTTGGTAATAAGCTCTGTAAGGGCTGCGATTGTTTGCTATCAATAAAATCGGCCATCGCGGTATTACAGGTTAGCAAGGCACCTTCAGCTGTGAATTCAGCGACTAACATGCTTTGCGAAATGGCTTCTAAGCGTTGTTCAAATTCCAAAGCATTTTGTTTGGTGGCGGTAATATCAGCGGCAATGGCAATAAAACGCTGTAGTACACCCTTTTCATCCAGAATTGGATTGATGGTCATTGAAATCCAATAGGGCTTACCATTGCGGTGGTAGTTGAGGATTTCGGTGCTGATCGATTTTTTCTGTTTTAATGCTTGGCTAACTTGTTCGACCGTTTCGCGGTTGGTATCGGCACCTTGTAAAAATTGCCCCGGGCGTTTGCCTTGCATCTCGTCGAATGAATAGCCGGTCAGTTGGCTAAAACTGGCATTACAGTATTCAATTTCCCCTGCTGCATTGCAGATAATTACCGAGTTGCGTGTGGTATCTGCTACCAACGACAGCACATGCATTTTTTCTTGTAAGGCAACGTCTTCAGTAATATCGCGTACAAAAGCGGTGTAACAGATTTTGCCTTCGAGCTCGACACGAGACAGCGACAACTCACCCCAGCGTTTGCGGCCATCTTTACGAAAAATTTCTACCTTACGACTTTTGCCAACGATTTTGTCTTCTCGGGTGCGGCGGTTTTGTTCGACATAGCTATCATGTCGTGATTGGATGGCATGAGGTACCAACATGCTGACATTTTTGCCGAGTACCTCTTGTTGTGAATAGCCCCACAAGCGTTCTGCGGCTGGGTTGTAAAATGTAATATTGTTTTTTTCGTCGATGGTAACAACCGCATCCAGCGCCTGTTCTAAGGTTTGAAAGATGGTTTCACGGTAATTGCGTTCTCGCGTGACATCACGAATGAAAGCGGTATAGAACTTTTTTTGTCCTACCAGCAACTGGCTGAGTGCCAATCTCGCCCAAATCAGGGTGCCCTGTTTTGTTTGAATTTGTACCTCTCGCGAGGTGCCCACAATCCGATTGCTGCCGGTCTCGCGATGGCGGTTGACCTTGTCATCATGCCCAGCACGCAACGCTGTTGGAATGAGTATATCGACGTTTTTCCCTAACAATTCTTGTCGTGTGTAGCCAAACAAGCGTTCTGCGGCAGCATTAAAAAACACTATCTGATTTTTGTCATTGATCGTCACGGCGGCAAACAATGACTGTTCCATCGCTTGTTGATGGATATTCTTACCGAATAGGGTCGATAGCATGTTGAGGTTCCCCATAAAAATCTCCGTTCAAAAACCCGCTCATGCCAGGCTCATCCACAGTGCTCAAACCTTCTGCATTTTAGACTGTATATTTGCAGATACTATGACAAATTTTGTCTTAATGCTGATTTAATGACTAAAATATAAAAAATTGTTGCTTATGTTGATTTTAGTCAAAAAAATAGCCGTCTGGATAGACGGCTAGCTGAAAAAACAGATTTAATGTTTTATTTTTGCAAATATTGTGGTGATTTGTGTTTCATTTTATAGCTCACGTTATGGCTCACGAGGTCGGGCAGCGGCGACAGCTTGGGCGCGCTGTTGATAATGTTGGGCAAGCGCCGCATCCCCAGTTTTCACGGCAACCGCTGCCAGTCCTTGCAAGGTGGTGATAATGCGATCACTACGCCCACTCTGTTGATCGAGAGTTAAGGTGCTGTCGTAGTGTTGTTGTGCCTGCGCCCATTGTTGTTGGCCAAACGCCACTTGCGCTAAAACCCGATGGGCGTTGGCACGTTCGGTAATGTTTTCACCTGCGACGGTTAACGCCAATTGCGCCGCGCGCGCCGCCTCCGGCAATTTTTGTTGTGCCAATTGATAACGTGCCCACTGGTTATGCAGTGTTGCCTGTTGTGGGCAGCGTTTGGCACATAACGCATCGGCATTCTGCCAAGCCTCTTCAACCTGTTGCCACTGTTGTTGTCCAAGTGACACCGCAATTTGACGGGTCAGCCAATGTAAACGGATAGAAGGCTGCTCCACAGACAAGTTAGGCTTGAGTTGGTTTAGGCGTTGGGCGGCGGTCTGCCATTGTTGTTGTCGAATGTGCAGACTGATTAACGCCAATTCCGTTTGAATGATGCCAGCTTGCCAATCGAGACGGCGATATTCCTGCAAGCCTTTTTGCAGCAGCTGTTGTGCTTTTTTCGGTAAATCCGCTTGTAGGGCCTCATTCGCTTGTTGTAAGTAGGCATCGCCACGGCGAATAGCATCACTGTGTGAGGCGGGAGTGCTTGTATTTGCACAACCATGCAGTATCAAAACAAAAGACAGCAGAAGCGCGTGTTTAATCATGGCTGTCTTGCTCCACCACCGCCGGTGTGGCTGGGAATAAATGGCGTAATGGCCAACTGCCCCGCACGGCATCTAATGTTTGGTTGCTGTTATCTAATAAACGTTCCGTTTGTTGGGCAATACCAGCCGCGTGGGGTGAGGCTTGTTCAGTGATGTTTTTCACTGCCTCTGCGGTCTGTCTGGCGGCCGTGCTGGTGGCTTGAATATCGGCCAACACCGGCGGTACATGTTGTTGCACCGTCTGTAAGGTGTGTTGGCTGCTTTGTAAGGTTTGTTTCACTTCTTGTTCTAACAATCCCTGACTGGTATCGAGCACACGATTTAATTTGTCCTGTGTTTCGACCAGGCCGGCGCTGGCCTGTTGCAAGCTGCGTAGGGTTTGATTGAGGTCGCCATTCGGATCTCGCAAACGCTGTGCAATATCGTTCATGGCATCGACAACCGGCTCTAGTTTAATCTGTAACTCGCGTGCTACTTGTTCTAAATCGGCTGCTGGCGCGAGGGCAAGATAGCCATTTTCGCGTAGAGGGGGGGCATGGGTATCGAGGGTATCGAGTGCGATATAGCTATTACCAATCACACTTTGCCGCGCGATACGTGCTGACGAGGTGGTACGTAAAAAGCGCAGATAGCGGGTTTTGATTTCTAATACCACTTCGACATGGCCATCTTCTTGCAGGCTGAAATGTTCTACGGTGCCAATATCAAAAGCACGAAAGCGAACCGGCATCCCTTTTTTTAAGTCTGCGCCCGACTGGGCATATAAACGCAGCTGGCTATGCTCCTCAAACCAGCCTTGTGCTTGGCCAGCGGTGAAAATAATGCTGATAAATAGTGCGAGGGCACCACATAAAAAAATGCCGACTCTCAGGTTAAAACCTAATGTTGGCAAGCGTTGGAAAGACAATGTTTTTTTCATGCGTCGAGTGGCCAAAACACAGCCCATAAACCATCCAATAAAAACACAGCGGTCAACGAACTGAATACCGCCCGTGACGTTGCGAGAGAAGCATGTCGCCGCCGACTAGAAAACACACCAGCCAAGCAACAACACCACGTTATCACACCACAAAACACCGCTGTTTTACACGGTAGACTAAGCCAAAGGCTAAGCGGTAGTTGGGCTAATAATTGTTGCCATTCTTCAAATAGATAACGCGGTTTGGCATAGACAATACCGGCAATCAAGCTGGCCACTGCCAAATAAATCGCCAAGCCACAGCCCGAGAGCATATAGGCAAGTTGCCGCACCCCGATCAGGCTGGCCAGTTTGATTTCATTGTCTGCATGCAGTTGATAAGGGGCAAATTGATTGGCACAGGCTACGCCATTGCGCGCTAACAGTAACAGACTGCTGAATAGCGGTGCCAGTTCAAATAACATCAGATAGGCCAACCATTTCAGCGTGGTATCAATGGCATTACCCAATTGATAGTGCAACTGGTGTACCACACTGATGCCGAGAGCGATACCAATGAGCGTCAAAATCGGCCAAGCGAATAGCGCGCTATCTCCAAGGTGCAGCAGCAAGCGTTGTGGCTGGCGCAAGATGAGTGTGAGCGCGTGATGGCTGGCGCTCATTAAGCGAGTGGTAGTCAGAAGAAACGAGAAGAGATGCAAAGCACTTGACCTGATGAGTTGGCTGCGGCATGGTGCCATGTTGTTTTAGACAAGAATGAGAAGGTATCGCGATGACAGCAATGTCCGCACCATTATGTCCTGATTTTGCCTTACCTGCCCATGATGGCAGCGTGTTTCAACTGTCACAACAAACTCGCCCTGTGTTGCTGTTTTTTTATCCCAAAGACAACACCCCCGGCTGCTCGACTGAAAATCAAGAATTTGCGGCTTTGTATCATGAGTTTGTTGCCTTGGGCGTGGCGGTGTGTGGGGTGTCGCGTGATAGTGTGAAAACCCATCAAAATTTTGCGGCCAAACTGGCATTGCCTTTTCCTCTGTTATCCGACCGCGATGAAGTCGTGTGCCAAGCCTTCGCCGTGATAAAACAAAAACAGATGTATGGCAAAACAGTGCGTGGGATTGAACGCAGCACTTTCCTTATCACGCCACAAGGCGAGATTATTCAGGCATGGCGTGGGGTAAAAGCCGCTGGCCACGCCCAAACGGTTTTGACTGCATTACAGGCACATTTTGCCGCGATTTAACTGCGATTCTTCCACTCACGCAGCGCGGCGAATAGCGTCACTTCATCATCCGTGTCGATTTGACAGTGTTGTTGAATTGGTTGTGCCACGCTGGCAAGGTGAACCCGCAAAAAAGGATTGGTTTGTTTTTCAAGTGCCATTTGGCTAGGGAGCGTCGGTTGTTCGGCCTGGCGGCGGGCTTGTTCTAGGGCATAACGTTGCCGTAAGACGGTTGAATTAGGCTCGACTTGTAAAGCGAAGGCAAGATTACTCAGCGTGTATTCGTGGGTGCAATAGAGCAAAGTGTCATCGGGTAATTGGCAAAACCGTTGTAAGGCATGGTGTAACTGGGCGGCAGTGCCTTCAAAAATACGGCCACAGCCTCCGGCAAATAAGGTATCACCACACAATAAGACACCATTGCCATAGTAAGCGACATGATCTTGGGTGTGGCCTGGCACGGCCAGCACACTGAATTGACAGGCTGGTGTTGTGAACTCAACGGTGCTGCCCTCATCTACCACATCAGTGACACCTGCAATCCCAGCCGGGCCATACACTTTCACCCCTGCGGTGGCGAGTGTGGTAACACCGCCGGTGTGATCGTGATGATGGTGAGTCAGTAAAATACCGCACAGGGTGAGCTGACGTGTGCTCAGGGCTTGCTGCACCACAGCAGCATCACCGGGGTCTACTACCACCGCGTGGTGTTGATCATGCAGCAGCCAAATATAGTTATCCTGAAAAGCGGGAAGGGCTAGGATGCGTAACATAGAGTCCTCATGGCAGGGAATAGCGATGCAAGAGCTACATGATTGGCTGCAGACGCCATCGGGTCAATACGTGATTCGTTGTGAACAAGCGTATTTCGACCGCGCTGTGTCGGATATCTTTGGCTTTCGGGCGGTACAGGTCGGGTTTCATGGCTACCCATTTCTGCGCGAAAACCGTATCCCGTGGCAAATTGTCTTAAGCCCACAACCGATGCCAGCGCCGGTGGCGGTATTGGCCTATCCAGAACAGTTGCCGTTTGCTACACAAAGCCTCGACTTGCTGTTATTACCGCATACACTGGATTTTTGTGCCTCGCCCCAACAAGTGCTGCGCGAGGCCGAACGGGTGTTAATGCCTGAAGGCCGTTTAATCCTTACAGGTTTTAATCCGTATAGTTTATGGGGTATGAAACGGCGGATGAAACGCTGTCAAGGGATGCCGTGGCAAGGGCGCTTTGTCAGCTTGTTGCGATTGCGACAATGGCTCAATCCCTTGGCACTCGAACCGTGTGGAGGGGGATTTTTATGTTACGCCCCACCATTGAAACGGCAACAAGGTTTTGAACGCTGTCGCTTTATGGAGCAAGCGGGTGATCGGTTGTGGCCGGTGGTGAGTGGGGTTTATGCTTTGGAAATCGTGAAACGAGTACGTGGGATGCGCTTGATCGCACCCAGTTGGAAAACCGTACCGACACGGCCACTGGTGGCGGTATCGAGTACACGCAGACCTCGACCAGCGGTAGCGTGTCAACCACACCAATCAGTACATTTAGGATGATATGACACAACAAGATTGGGTAGAAATTTACACCGATGGGGCATGCAAAGGGAATCCCGGCCCCGGCGGTTGGGGGGCGATTTTGCGTTGGCGTGGCCAAGAAAAAGAATTGTTTGGGGCGGAATTAGAGACCACCAACAACCGTATGGAGCTGTTGGCGGTGATTCAAGCATTAAACAGTTTGAAACGCCCCTGTCAGATCAAAGTCTTTACCGATTCACAATATGTGCAAAAGGGAATGACGGAATGGTTAGCAGGGTGGAAACAGCGCGGTTGGCGCACAGCAAACAAAGCACCGGTGAAAAATGCAGACTTGTGGCAGGCCTTAGAACACGCGGCAACTCGTCATACCGCTGTGCAATGGCAATGGGTGAAAGGCCATGCCGGACATCCTGAAAATGAACGTGCGGATGCCTTGGCTAACCGTGCGATTAGCGAGGGATGTGTGGCATGACACGACAAATCATTCTTGATACCGAAACCACCGGTTTAGAGCCAAGCAGCCATCGTTTGATTGAGTTTGCCGGTTTAGAGATGGTGAACCGAAAATTGACGGGGCGCAGCTTGCATCTGTATGTCGATCCCCAGCGTGATATTGACCCTGAAGCGCAAAAGGTACATGGCATTAGCCGAGACATGCTACACGGCAAACCCCTGTTTGCTGATGTGGCAGATGAGATTTTGGACTTTATCCAAGATGCCGAGCTGATTATTCACAACGCGCCGTTTGATGTCGGCTTTTTAAACAGTGAGCTAGCGCGAGCGAACCGACCTCGGGTGAACGAGGTGGTTGCAGGGGTGATTGATACGCTGGTGATGGCAAAAGAACGCTTTCCTGGCAAACGCAATAATCTTGATATTTTGTGTGACCGTTTCGGGGTTGATCGCTCTGCACGGACATTTCACGGTGCCTTGATTGACTGTGCTTTGTTGGGGGATGTGTATCTTGCCATGACGCGTGGTCAAGAGAGCCTGATGATGGAGGTGAGCAACACCCCCGAACAGGAACAGACGGTGACCACTGCGGTAATGAAACAATCCGAACGTGCTCCACTGCCTGTCTTACCGGCAGATGCCGATGAATTGGCAGCGCATCAAGCGTATCTCAATATTTTGGACAAAAAAGCAGGTAAACCCTGTGTTTGGCGGCAGTACGAATCTGCACACTAACTGGGTGTTATCGCTTCTTTAAGGGTAAAACGTGAAAAAGCCAAGGCGAAAACCTTGGCTTTTTTGCTGTGCATACCCTCGGTGTCAAACGCGGAAGGCTTCGAGCTTATTGCGTAACTCATCTGCTTTTGCCCCGAGTTGATCGGCGGCACTTTGAATTTCTACCACTTCCTCTGCGCTGCGTGACAATGCCTGCGTCACTTGGCCGAGGCGACTGCTCATGCCGCTGACTGCATCTTGAATATCATGGGAACGTGCGACTGAGCGTTCTACCCCTTGGGCGGTATTGCCAATCAGTGCTGTCATGTCTTCAATCGATTTGAGGGCATCGATAGAAGAATCGACTAATTGTGCTGTCCCGGCGGCAGTATCATTCATGCGCCGTGATACCTCATTAATCGCTGCCACAATGCGATCGATGGTGGTGTGGGTTTCTGTCAGGGCTGTTTGGGTTTGTGTGGCCAATTTCCGCACTTCATCCGCTACCACAGCAAAACCCCGCCCTTGTTCCCCTGCGCGGGCCGCTTCAATCGCTGCATTCAGTGCCAATAAATTGGTTTGTTCAGAAATTTGCGCGATGCTGGACAGCACACGTGTTACATCTTGTGTATCAACCGAGAGTTTATCCAAATCTTTCGCTAGGCTGGTGTTGGCCTGTGCGCTATCGCGGATAGAAGACACCATTGCGTCGAGATCTTGCTTGGCGTTGGCTAAACGTTCACGGGCGTGGCTGATATCTTGTTTGACTTGGTTGGCTAATTCGGTTGAGTGTTGAGCATTGTCACGAATTTGTTGTGCATCGCGTGCAATTTCAGTCACTTGGCCGCTGCCATCACGGACTTGCCCCGCAAGGTCGTCTGAGGTGGTGACAAACTGTTTTGCCATCGAGGCATTCGATTCTGACACCACGCGGGCATCAACAAACGTGGTGCGTAGCAATTCTAATAAGCTGTTCATGGCAGAGGCCATGCGACCAATTTCATCTTGGGTATTGCTGCTGACATTACGGGATAAATCGCGATTGTGGGCAATATGCTCTAACTCATGCGCCACTGATAAAATCCGTTGCACCACTAACCGTGCACCAAATAACGACAATAGCACGGCAATGCTTAACGAAATGGCCGCCAATCCCCCTAGTTTTAATGCGCTGTTAAAAAGTAAGTCTTTCAAGTAGCTAATTTGAATGTCCACTCCAACAACATAGCGGGTGCCATTTGCTGTTTGGAATGGCACAAAAATCGAACGGAAGTTGCCAAATTTGTCGGTGTATTCATCAAACTGCGGTGTTTGTGTGCGGTAGGCTTCGAGCACAGCAGGCGAGGCATCGGAATAGTGCTCAAAATAGGCTGCATAATTATTCGACTCAACATCTTTTTTAGTTGCACCATCAGCAATAATCATGACCTTGTCGCCACGAATTGCCATTGCATAGGTGTAACTAAGGCCGACATCCTCTGCATAAGCCCCTAATTTGCGTACCAGTTCTCGATACTCAGCCTCTTTTACACTATCGGGGGTTTGTGCCCGATCAAAGTAGGCATCGCCAATAATGCGTGGTAAGGCATACGAGGCCGCACGTAAGCGAGCATCCATCTCTGTACGTACATCGCTGGCTTTATTGAGGTAGGCACTGACACTGAATGTGACAACCGTAATCAGATTGATCAGCACAAACCACAATAAAATTTTGAGTTTAAGAGATTGAGTCCGGCGATAGGTCGGGGGCAGCGTGGTTGACGACATGGTTCATCCTCGTTAGGACGTCTCCTGCACTGGATGCAGCAGCCTGAAAATAAAGTTGCTTAATTAAGTGAACGCCTTGCCATCACAAAAATAAAGAATCCGCTGGCAAATCGGCCCCCATGATAAATTGATTTGCCAGTGAAAAAAAAGCAGAAACGATATCTTTTTTATAAAAAATCCTTTTTTACTCTTCTCTGCTACGTAGGTGCGCTAACAGCTTTGTTTTTTCTAAGTTATTTTGCAAGCTTACGCTTTTGCCACAAAACGCAGTGCAACCGAATTGATACAGTAACGCTCACCTGTTGGTGGAGGCCCATCGGGAAAGACATGACCAAGATGGGCTTCACAGCTTGCACAACGTACTTCCACGCGTTCCATACCATGGGAAACATCACGGTGGCGGGTAATCTTGTCGCCAGCGGCTTCCGCCCAAAAACTGGGCCAACCGCAGCCAGCATCAAATTTGGTATCAGACTCGAACAACACGCTATCGCAACAAATACAATGATATTCCCCTTTTGCTGTAGTGGCATAATATTCGCCCGTGAAAGGACGTTCGGTACCGGCTTCTCGTGTAATGCGATAGCTTTCCGGACTTAATAATTTTTTCCATTCTTCTGCTGTTTTAATAACTTTAAGCATTTTTAGGTTTTCCGGTTTTTTTAAGAGTAAAAAATAAAAAATCCCCTGCTTATTCACAGGGGATTTTCTTAGCGGTCAGCGTTAAGGGGATAAGAATTAACGCTCAACTGCCAGTGTGACACCCATCCCACCACCGATGCACAGTGTTGCCAAACCTTTTTTGGCATCACGGCGCACCATTTCATGTAACAAGGTCACTAAAATACGGCAGCCAGACGCACCGATTGGGTGACCAATGGCAATGGCACCACCGTTAACGTTGACTTTTTCGGCGTCCCATTTCAGTTCGCGAGCCACGCCCAAAGCTTGTGCAGCAAAGGCTTCGTTGGCTTCGATCAGATCGAGGTCGTCGATTGTCCAACCCGCACGGGCCAGCGCTTGTTGTGTGGCAGGGACGGGGCCCATGCCCATGATTTCTGGTGCAACACCACCCAAACCGATGGATTTGATGGTTGCCAAAGGTGTCAGACCCAATTCAGCGGCTTTCGCTGCAGTCATCAACATCACTGCTGCAGCGCCGTCATTGATACCCGAGGCATTGCCTGCGGTTACGGTGCCATCTTTTTTGAAGGCTGCACGCAGTTTGCCTAAGCCTTCGGCAGTGGCGTTGGTTTTGATAAATTCATCTTTGGCGAACACAACAGGATCGCCTTTTTTCTGAGGAATGACCACTGGCACGATTTCAGCATCGAACTTACCTGCCGCTTGTGCAGCCGCCGCTTTGGTTTGTGATGCCAAAGCAAACGCATCTTGTTCTTCGCGGCTGATACCGTATTTTTCAGCGATGTTTTCAGCAGTAATACCCATGTGGTAGTTGTTATACACATCGGTCAAGCCGTCTGCGACCATGGTATCCACCAGCTGAGCATTGCCCATGCGGAAACCATCACGCGAGCCTGGCAAAATATGAGGCGACAGCGACATGCTTTCTTGACCGCCAGCAATCACGATTTCAGATTCACCAGTGGCAATCGCTTGTGCGGCCAGATGCACCGCGCGCAGACCAGAACCACACACCACGTTTAAGGTGCTGGCTGGCACTTCAACAGGAATACCGGCTTTCAACAGCGCTTGACGGGCAGGGTTTTGACCCACACCAGCGGTTAATACCTGGCCCAAAATCACTTGGCTGATTTGTTCAGGTTTGACACCCGTGTCTTCCAACAACGCTTTGATCACGGTCGCACCGAGGTCTGATGCCGACACTTTTGCCACAGACCCACCGAAATTACCCACCGCAGTGCGGCGCGCAGCAACAATCACGATATCTTGCATAGTCATTTCCTTTTTGTTTTTTGGGTATGGCACCCAACCCACACCGAAGTATGGGTTGGATGTGTCGCCATTATAACGAGATCAGCTCTTTTGCACGTTCTTTTACATAACGGCCTGGTGCTGGTTCAATCGCTTTGTAGTCTTTACTGCCTGCTGTTTTCGGTGCGGCAATTTCTTTACCCGAACGCGGTGTCAACCAGCTATCCCAATCCTTCCACCAGCTACCCGGACGCGATTCTGCGCCTTCAAACCAAGCTTCGGCAGTGGCTGGCAGATTGTCGTTGACCCAATAGTTACGTTTATCTTTGGTCACAGGGTTGATCGAACCGGCGATGTGGCCAGAGGCACCCAAAACATAGCGTTTTTCTTGTGCGCCAGTCAGGTATTTCAAGCCAGAGTAAGCCGATTGCCACAACACAATGTGATCTTCACGGGCAGCAAAGATATACAGTGGGATGGTGATGGTGCTGACGTCAATTTTCACACCGCACAGCTCTAATTTACCGGGTTTGATTAAATTATTTTCCCAGTACATATTGCGCAGCAAGTAGGTGTGCATTGGCATTGGCAAGTTAGCCGAATCGTTATTCCAATACAACAGGTCAAACGGAGGCGGGGTTTTGCCCAGCATGTAGTTGTTCACGACATAGTTCCACACTAAGTCGTTAGCACGCAGGTTGGAGAAAGTCCGGCTGATTTCTTTACCTGCGACAATACCACCTTGTCCGGTTGCCACTTTCATTTCGCGGGTGCGGATCAGGTTTTCATCAATAAACATCTTCACTTCGCCTGGTTCGGAGTGGTCCACCAGCGAAGTCATAAAGGTTGCCGATTCAAACCAATCCAAACCACGGGCTTTCATCACGCACAACGAAGTGGTCAAAATCACGCCACCCACGCAGAAGCCCAAGACATTCATTTTTTCTTGGCGAGTGATGTTGCGCACCACTTCCGCTGCTTTCACCACACCAGACTCGATGTAGTCATCCCATTTATAAGTTTTGATCGACTCGTCTGCCGATTTCCACGAAATAATAAAGGTGGTGTAACCGCGTTCAACCAGATAACGCATCATCGAGTTTTCTGGTTGCAAATCCATCAGGTAATACTTATTGATGCACGGTGGCACGACCAACATCGGGCGCTCATGCACTTTTTCTGTGGTGGGGGTGTACTGAATCAGTTGGAACAGTGGGTTTTCAAACACCACTGTGCCTGGGGTGGTGGCAATATTTTTGCCCACTTCGAATTTTGATTCGTCAGTCATCGAGATATGGCCACGCTCCATATCCGACAGCATGTTTTTCATCCCTTCGACCAAGCTTTCGCCTTTGGTTTCGATGGCACGCTTCATCACTTCAGGGTTGGTCAAAGCAAAGTTGCTTGGGCTCATCGCATCAATATATTGACGCGTGAAGAAGCTCATTTTTTCTTTTTGCTCATCATCGGCTGTCGCGCCATCGACCATCTCGGTCAACCATTTCGAGGTTAACAGATAGCTCTGTTTCAGGGTGTTGTAGAACGGATGTTCATTCCATTCTGGTGCGGCAAAGCGTTTGTCGCCTTTTTCTTCTTCTGCTTTTTTGGTGCCCAACATGGTCATCCATAAGTCCATGTGCTGTTGGTAGAGCTTGGTTTGGGCTTCCCACAACGTGGTTGGGTTTTGGAACAGGGTCGTCCACAGCGAAGCAAAAGGATTAAGCTTGTCTTGTGGCACGCTGAAAGCGGTTTGGCTCATGGCGTTAACAAACTGCTGCAACATGCGGGAATTGGTTTCCGTGATGCTCGAAAAGAATTTTTCTAACAGTTCATTCTGGTTTGGCGTATTCAATGGCGCTCTCCTCAATAAGCAATTTAGCGGGGCGTGGGTTGTTTTGCACCGCCGCATGGGAGTAACCATAACACGCATTTATGACAATTTGCCAGAACCTAAGATGACAGAAAAACGTAGCGTGGTCTTAACAAACTAGCCAAAGCTAATAAAACCGTGATTTTGCTAGATGAAATCAGTGAGTCACAAACTTGCAACATTTTTGTTGCAAAGCATGATTTTGGTGTAGCACTGTTCAGCACGACACCCGATGAGAGAGTCGAAATTGTTAAGGTGATAATGAGGTATTGGTTTAGCAAGCATTTTTCGCTAAAAGCCGCTGCTGCCGGCGTTTAGCCAGATTTGCTGATGTGTATCGTGGAGTGTTGCAATCTGCACATATTGTCATCTCCGGCCCAAGGGCCGGAGAACAGGTCAAGATAGACGCCGCATCGCCATCAAATAGTTCACATCTGTATCGCTACCGAGTTGATATTGTCTGGTTAACGGTTGATAGCTGAGGCCAGTCATTTCTTGTAGATCAAGACCGGCAGTGCGTGCCATGCGGCTAAGTTCGGAGGGTTTGATAAACCGCGCATATTCATGGGTGCCACGCGGTAACATTCTCAACACATACTCTGCTCCCACCACTGCCAATAAATAGGCTTTGGCATTACGGTTTAAGGTCGAGAAAAAAACCATCCCACCCGGTTTGACAAGGTTGGCGCAAGCGCGCACAACGCTTTCTGGATGGGGGACGTGTTCTAGCATCTCCAAGCAGGTCACCACATCAAAACTGGCTGGCGCTTGTTCTGCCAAAGTTTCTACCGCGACGACTTGATAGTCGATGGTTAGCCCTTGGTCGAGGGCATGTAATTTGGCGACTTTAATCGACTTTTTCGCCAGATCAATTCCTGTCACCTCGGCGCCTGCTTTGGCTAACCCTTCGGACAAAATGCCGCCGCCACATCCCACATCCAACACCTTGGCACCTTGCAATTCGCAGTGTTTTTGGATAAACGATAAGCGCAGCGGATTGATCTCATGTAGCGGTTTAAATTCGCTTTCGGTATCCCACCAACGATGCGCTACTTGGCTAAACTTATCGAGCTCAAGTGGGTCAACGTTGGCAGTCTGTGTTTCTTGATTTGACATATCCCATCCTTTCGCAATTTACGCGCTAACCACCTTGTGTCGCCATGCTTCAGCACGTTGTAACCATGCAGCATAGTCCACTGTGGCGAGTTGGCGCTGTTTCAAAACGTGGCGACCATTGACCCACACATGCTCAACTTGTTCACGACCAGCGGCATACACGACATGAGAAATAGGATCGAAAGCGGGGGCGG
Organism: Aquaspirillum soli; assembly: GCF_054781915.1. Classification (NCBI taxonomy): domain Bacteria; kingdom Pseudomonadati; phylum Pseudomonadota; class Betaproteobacteria; order Neisseriales; family Aquaspirillaceae; genus Aquaspirillum; species Aquaspirillum soli. The sequence continues at coordinate 283,518 of NZ_BAAGTM010000003.1, forward strand.
TTTCGACGGCATTCAGGTTAATTGCAATCATATCTGCACATTTTCCTGCTTCTAAGCTGCCAATTTTATCGGCCATCCCGAGGGCTTGTGCTCCATTCAAAGTGGCCATGCGCAATGCGGTTGCCGCAGGCACTACGGTTGGATCAAGCGTGCCGACTTTGGCTAATAACGCTGCCATGCGGGTTTCGGCCAGCATGTCGAGCTTGTTATTTGAGGCGGAACCATCGGTGCCGATGCCGACATTGATACCGGCTGCCAAGTAGCGACTGATGGGGGCAATGCCAGAAGCCAGTTTCATATTCGAGGTCGGGTTGTGGGCAATGCTGATGCCGCATTGGGCGGCTAACGCGATATCCGCTTCATCTGCTGCCACCATGTGGGCGGCAATCAGGCGCGGTGATAACAGGCCAAGCTGATGTAAGCGTGCCAGCGGCCGCTGTTGATGTTCTTTCAGGCTCGTTTCCACTTCGCCTTGTGTTTCTTGGATATGGCAATGAATTAACATATCCTCTTTTTCCGCTACCGCTAACACCTCGCGGAAAGTGGCGTCACTGACACTGTATGGCGCATGAGGCGCTAGGGCAAAGCTGACCAGTTTTTCTCCAACAAATTCGCTGCGCTCGGCCAAGGCTTTGCTGAGATGTTCTGCGGCTGTACTGGCGTAAGCCGTGGGAAATTCAATCACGGTACAGCCGACGACGGTTCTCATGCCGGTGGTTAAACCGGCCCGTGCAACTGCGCCGTGAAAGAAATACATATCGTTAATGGTGGTGGTGCCCGAGCGCAGCATTTCTGCCATTCCCAGCACACTGCCATCATAAACAAATTCATCACACATCAAGCGGCCTTCGGCTGGCCAAATATGGTTTTGTAACCAATCCATTAAAGGTAAATCATCTGCCACACCGCGTAATAAGGTCATGGCGGAGTGGCCGTGAAGATTGACTAATCCCGGCATCAGCACATGCTCACCCAACGAAATCACTTCCTCTGCCTGCCACTGGTGACGTGCTTCTGGTGGAATGATGGCAAGGATTTTTTCTCCCGCTAGGGCAATGCTATGGTTTTCAAGTACCACGCCTTCGGGTACCACAGGAATGATCCAACGGGCGTCAATTAAGGTTGTTGCGGTTGCAGTTGACACGCACATCTCCACAAATCGGGTTAAAAAAATATCGGGCAGCTATACCACAACGTTGGTTGACTGACAAAGTCGCGACAAGAAAATTCACTATTTCGCTTGCTGATCGGTGTTACTCTTGGATTCATCCGTCTCCACGATCAGCGGGTGTCATCAAGATGAAAATAGCTGAACGAATCAAACAACATAACGTACTGTGGTATGCCACGCTGTTGGCGCTGTGTCTGCTATCGGTGTTGTTGTTGCTGAATACTTGGTCGAGCCGTAAAGCCCTGCAACAACAACGCTATGCCCTACTCAAAGAAGTGGCTGCTGCCCACGCTTTTTATCTTGAAAATGAAATCAACTATTCTTTTGGGATGGCTCAGAATCTTGCCAATGGTCTAGTTGATTTAATCGCCAGCGGTCGTAATCGGCGACCCTTAGCCGATGAACTCGCTCAGCAAGGCCTACGTTTAAATCCTAAATTGCTGGGGTTGTCTTCCTATTGGGAACCCAACGCTTTTGATGGCCAAGATGCACACTATGCCGGCGTTGCACCTTATGATGCCAGTGGGCGTTTATTCACATGGTGGCATCGTTTACGCGGTGAGATTGCTGCCGAGACTTATACTTTGCAGACAGTTCCCGAGCCAGAGAAAGTCTATCCGTGGTACTACACGCCAAAACGCACTTTGAAACGCTTCGTGACCGAGCCGTATGTCGATAGTATTGGCGGTCAGCAGTTATGGTTAATGTCACTGGTGGTGCCGATTGTGCGTGAAGGGAAATTTTTGGGGGTGGTCGGTGCAGATTATCCGCTGGCAGATTTTCAACAGATTTTATCGCGGCAAACGGCATTTAATCGTCAAGCCAAGTTACAGTTAATCTCTTATGGCGGCATCTATGCCAGCCACCCTAACCCAGCTTGGTTAGGCAAAAAAGCCCCAGAGATAACCGACAAAGTGCGCCAAGCGATGGCAGAAGGAACCGTGTTGATTCAGCCTTCGGCCAATGGTGAACAACTGTCGGTGTTTTATCCGATTCGGTTTCCCGATGTGAAAGAGAAGTGGGTATTGCACATGGCTGTGCCGGTGACCGCGTTGGAACAATCGTCCCCCTTTGGCTGGCAGCAGCCGTAGTGTGTTGTACTTCCACCCCACCGATTCGGTGAGGTGGAAATATCACGCGGGGTCAATGTTTTTTGGTCACGATTAACGAGGCGACAACCGAGGCAGTCAAGAAGAAGAACACCACACCGAGCGAAACAGCGATTGGCATTTTATAAAATTCCACCATCAGCATTTTCGCACCGATAAAGGTCAATACGGCAGCCAGACCATATTTCAACAAGTGGAAACGATCGGCAACATCGGCCAACAAGAAATACATCGCACGCAGACCCAAGATAGCGAAGATATTCGAGGTCATCACAATAAACGGGTCGGTGGTCACGGCGAAAATAGCGGGGATGCTATCGACAGCAAAAATCAAGTCCGAGAACTCAATCATGATCAACACCAATAACATCGGTGTTGCTACCCAGCCGCTAGAGTCACGAATAAAGAACTTCTCTTGGTGAAATTCTGGTGTCACACGGATATGACCGCGCAACCATTTCAGCAATGGATTGTTGGCTAAATCATCATCGCTTTCTTTTTCTGGCATCATCATTTTCAAGCCAGTAAAGACTAAGAACGCCCCGAAAATATACAAAATCCAATGGAATTCTTGCACCAACACGGCGCCAATCGAGATCATGATGGCGCGCATAATCACCGCCCCCAACACGCCATACACCAAGACTCGACGTTGATATTCCGGTGGAACTTTGAAAAAGCTAAAAATCATCAGGAAGACAAAGATATTGTCCACTGCCAATGATTTTTCTAACACATAGCCAGTGAGAAATTCCAATGCTTTGTGGTTGGCAATGTCTCGGCCAACGTTAGGATCGCTGGCAAGGTGCCACCATAGCCAGCCGTTGAACAGCATGGCAACAGTGATCCAAACCACAGTCCATGACAGGGCTTCTTTGACACTGACTTTGTGGTTGCCAGCCTTGTTTAAGGCAAACATATCGATGGCAATCATCACCACAACGGCGGCAAAAAAGCCGACATACATGGCGGGCGTGCCGACGGAAATTGGAGCGGAGATCACGGGATTTCCTTCTTTTAAAAAAGCGAAGTCAATAAATACATCCCCGCAAACGGGGACGCTGTCATGTTGGGTAGATCAAACTTTTTTCAATCCCACCTCAACAGTCGTACACGCACAATCATGCGAGACCACCGGTTTTCGTTATAATCGCAAGACTTTTCTATTTTACTGCACCGCACCATCATGAATCTCGCAAAAAGTTTTGAACCTGCCGATATTGAACGCCGTTGGTACCCCGAGTGGGAACAAGCGGGCTATTTCCAGCCCCACATGCAATCGGGCTCGCCGGCTTTTTGTATCCAACTGCCGCCGCCTAATGTGACTGGTACGCTACACATGGGCCATGCCTTTAACCAAACGATTATGGACGGCCTGACCCGTTACTATCGAATGAAAGGGCATAACACCCTGTGGGTACCGGGCACAGACCACGCAGGGATTGCCACCCAAATTGTGGTGGAACGCCAGCTGGGTGAAAAAGGGGTGAGCCGTCATGATTTGGGGCGGCAAGCCTTTATCGACAAAGTGTGGGAGTGGAAACACGTTTCCGGCGGTACCATCACACAACAAATGCGGCGCATGGGGTGTTCGGTCGATTGGCAACGTGAATACTTCACCATGGATGAAGTGCGTGCTGGTACTGTGAATGAAGTGTTTGTGCGTTTGTTTGAACAAGGGCTGATTTATCGCGGCAAGCGATTGGTGAATTGGGACCCCAAACTGGGCACAGCGGTGTCGGATTTAGAAGTCGAATCGGTCGAAGAAGATGGTTCGATGTGGCATATTCGTTATCCTGTGGTGGGCAGTGATGAAGCGGTGGTGGTGGCCACGACCCGCCCCGAAACTTTATTGGGTGATGTCGCGGTTGCGGTCAATCCAAGCGATGAACGCTACACCCATCTGATCGGCCAACAACTGCAACTTCCGCTGACCGGACGTCAAATTCCGGTGATTGCTGATGAGTATGTTGATGCGGCTTTTGGTACCGGTTGTGTCAAAATCACCCCCGCACATGATTTTAACGACTATCAAGTGGGTAAGCGTCATCACACCCAGCTCATCAATGTGATGTCGCTTGAGGCAACTATTTTGCCGCAAGCACAGGTCTTTAGCTTCGAAGGTGCGGCACAAGGCAATATTGCACTGCCGCCTGCCTATGCGGGTTTAACCACCAGCGAAGCACGCAAGAAAATCGTCGCCGATTTAGATGCGGCTGGCTTATTGCTGGAAGTCAAACCACATAAATTGATGGTGCCACGTGGTGATCGTACCGGATCGGTGATTGAACCGTTGTTGACCGATCAATGGTTTGTTGCGATGACTAAGGTGAGTGAGCAAGATCCAACGGGTAAATCGATCACACAGAAAGCCATTGATGCCGTCGAATCGGGCGAAGTTCGGTTTATTCCCGAAAATTGGGTTAACACTTATAACCAATGGATGAACAATATCCAAGATTGGTGTATTTCACGCCAGTTGTGGTGGGGTCATCAAATCCCTGCTTGGTATGATGACGAAGGCCGCGTGTATGTCGCACGCACCGAAGCCGAAGCACAGGCCCAAGCCGGTGGTAAAACCCTGCGCCGTGATGATGATGTGCTGGATACGTGGTTTAGCTCGGCATTAGTGCCCTTCTCAACCATGGGCTGGCCAGAACAAACACCAGAACTGGAAGCCTTTGTGCCCTCCAGCGTGTTGGTGACAGGGTATGAAATCATTTTCTTCTGGGTGGCGCGGATGATTATGATGACCACCCACTTCACTGGCAAAGTGCCGTTCCGTGATGTGTATATTCACGGCATGGTGCGTGACCATGAAGGCAAAAAAATGTCCAAATCCGAGGGCAATGTGATTGACCCAGTGGATTTGATTGATGGCATTGCGCTTGAACCGTTGGTAGAAAAACGCACCACGGGCTTGCGCCGGCCAGAAAAAGCGCCACAAATTGCTAAGGCAACAGAAAAACTGTTCCCCGAGGGGATTCCGGCTTATGGTACCGATGCGCTGCGCTTTACCATGGCCAGTTATGCCACCTTGGGCCGTTCGGTCAATTTTGACTTCAAACGTGCCGAGGGCTATCGCAACTTCTGCAACAAGCTGTGGAACGCAACCCGTTTTGTCTTAATGAATGTGGAAGGCAAAGATTGTGGTCAAGATGAATCGTTGCCGTTGACCTTTAGCTTTGTCGATCAATGGATGATTGGCCGCTTGCAACAGGCCGAGGCCGAAGTGGGCGAGGCGCTCGACCAATATCGTTTCGACCTTGCCGCACAAACTTTGTATGAGTTCATCTGGAATGAATACTGCGATTGGTATGTCGAACTTGCCAAGGTACAGTTGCAAAATGGTGATGAAGCACAACAACGCGCCACCCGCCGTACTTTAGTGCGGGTGTTAGAAGTGGCGTTGCGCCTTACCCATCCGCTGATGCCATTTATCACCGAAGAACTGTGGCAAGCCGTGGCACCTCTCGCCAATGCCAAACACAGCGATTCGATTATGTTGGCAAAATGGCCGGTTGCTGCACCCGAAAAAATTAACCCAACCGCCAATGCCCAGATGGCTGCATTGAAAGACATGGTCAATGCGGTGCGTAATTTGCGTGGTGAAATGGGCTTGGGGCCAGCAGTGAAAGCGCCGTTGTGGGTCGAAGCAGGGCCAGAGGCAGCGGTATTCTTGCCATACATCGCGCTGTTAGGTCGTTTGTCCGAGACTAAGCTAGTTGAGGCCTTGCCCGAAGACGATGCGCCAGTGGCTATCAGTGGCGATATGCGCTTGATGCTGAAAGTGGAAATCGACAAGGCGGCGGAAAGTGCGCGCTTGAAAAAGGAAATCAGCAAACTAGAAGCGGAAGTGGCTAAATTGGCCGGTAAATTAGGCAATGAAGCCTATACCGCCCGTGCTCCAGCGCATCTGGTTGAGCGCGACCGCAATCAGTTGGCTGAATTCAGCGACAAGTTAGAAAAACTGCAAGGCCAATTGGCTAAATTGGCTTAATGCAATTGCCTTAGGCCCAACCCGTCCTGTTCTCGGGACGGGTTTTTTATTGAGGAGTGTCTAAAACATGCGTTTACTTCAAGAATTTAAAACTTTTGCTGCACGTGGCAATGTGATTGATATGGCGGTGGGGGTCATTATCGGCGCGGCATTTGGCAAAATTGTGTCCTCACTGGTGGCAGATGTGATTACACCGCCGCTTGGTTTATTGTTGGGTGGCGTGAATTTTTCCGCTTTAGCCATCACGCTACAGGCGGCGAGTGGCGATCAGCCGGCGGTGGTGATTGCCTATGGCAAATTTATTCAAACCATCATTGATTTTCTGATTGTGGCGTGGGCGATTTTTCTGGGGCTGAAAGCAGTCAATACCTTAAAGAAAAAGGAAACCCCTCCACCCGCTGCCCCACCGGCTCCGAGTCCAGAGCAAGCGTTATTGAGTGAAATTCGCGATCTATTGCGACAACAGGCAGAGCAAAAATCATCCAACAAGGAGAAGTAAGTCATGGCACGGATTTGGGCGATTGTGCCGGCGGCTGGTAAAGGGTTGCGTTTTGGTGGTGAGATTCCCAAGCAATATCAGTTGTTGCAGGGCGAGCCAGTGTTGTTTCACACCCTACGCACCTTGTTAGCAGAGCCCGCGATTGAGCAAGTGTTATTGGTCTTGGCGCCCGATGATACGTTTTGCCAACCAGCCGCTTTGGCTGCTGCAGGTCTTCAGTCAACGCGTTTGCGAATTGCGTATGTCGGTGGTGAATCACGTGCTGAGACAGTGGCAAATGGTTTGCGTCAATTGGTATGTCAAGAACAGGATTGGGTGTTAGTGCATGATGCCGCCCGTTGTTGCCTGCCGCCGGCCAGTTTGCGCCGTTTAATTGATGACTTGGCCGATGACCTCAGTGGTGGCATTTTGGCGTTGCCGGTGGCCGACACGCTAAAACGGGCTGATGCACAACAACGTGTGTTAGCAACGGTAGCTCGCGAGAAGATGTGGCAAGCACAGACACCACAAATGTTCCGCACAGCGATTCTTCGTGCCGCACTGGCGCAGGATCCTGCACACTTTACCGATGAAGCTTCTGCAGTTGAAGCTTTAGGTCACCCCGTCAAATTGGTGTTGGGGTCGCCCTACAATTTCAAATTAACCTATGCTGAGGATATGGCTTTAGCTGAAGCGGTGTTAAAGCTCATCCGCACAACCTAGAGAGTTGATGTCGTGAAATCGATGCCTGCTGTGGTGGTTGAGGCCATTCGGGCCCTACAGCCAAGAGAAATTGAATGTGTCATTCCAGATTTAAATGGTTTGCCACGGGGTAAAGCATTGCCAGCCGAGGCTTTTTTGGCTGGGCAAGAGCTGCGGATGGCGCGCGCTATCGCCATTTATACGGCAACCGGTGATTTTCCTGATGTGAAATATACCGGCGAATCCGACCCCGACATGCAGTTAAAACCAGACTATGCCACGTTGCGCCCAGTGCCGTGGGCACGCACCCCTCGCATGTTGGCGATTCATGATTGTGTTGATTTAGATGGCAAAGAAACGCCTATTGCCTCGCGCCAAGTGCTAAAAAATGTGCTGCGCCAATATGCAGCGCATGGCTTACAGCCGATTGTGGCGCCTGAACTAGAGTTTTATTTATTTGCGTTGAATCCCGACCCCAACCAGCCCTTTAGCCTGCCGCTAACCCGTGAGGGTCGCCAAGAACAAGGCGCATCGGCTTTTACTTTTCATGCTCTGAATGCGTTTGATGGGTTCTTCGATGAGCTATATCAGGCTTTACCGTTATTAGGTATTCGATCTGATACTTTTGTTCATGAGTTAGGCCCAGGGCAATTTGAAATCAATTTATTGCACGGCGATGCTTTAGATTTAGCCGATCAAACGTTTTTATTTAAATATGCTCTGCGTGAAATTGGCTTGAAACATAATCTTAATGTGGTGTTTATGGCCAAGCCTTTAGCGGGGGCGGCGGGTAGTTCGATGCACCTCCATCAGAGCGTAATTGATACAACGGGGCATAATGTATTTAGTTTGCCAGATGGTCAGCCTAGCGCGTTGTTTTTTCATTTTATTGCTGGCTTGCAGCAATGCCTGCCCGATTTAATGCCAATGCTATGCCCTTCGGTTAACTCGTATCGTCGTTTTGTGCGTTATATGACTGCGCCGGTGAATTTTGCTTGGTCGTATGATAACCGTTCGGCTGGGTTACGTATTCCGCTATCCCATCCCGCTGCCAGACGTGTCGAAAATCGCTTACCGGGAAGTGACGCTAATCCCTATCTGGCTTTGGCTGCTAGCCTTGCTGCTGGTCTGTATGGCATGTTGAATCAACTGATGCCAACGCCTGCTGCCGAGGGGGACATTTACCGCGATGCACAAAACGATGGTCGTTTGGCACGGTCGTTAGACATGGCTTTGATCCGCATGGCAGAACAAAAAACTGCAGAACGTCTATTTGGTTCGGCTTTTACGTCAGCCTTTATCGCCGCCAAACAGGTCGAACTCGATGCCTTCCTGAGTGAGATCACCCCGTGGGAACGCCGTTATTTGATTTGATTTTTTATATTTTTTATATTTTTATGTAATATGATTTTGTCCTTTTGATTTGCTGTCTTATTCTTTATTAAACCTTGCTTAAAATAATCCCTACACAGATTGACATATCGCTTTATAATCAGCCCCCGCGCCTATTGCGGGGGCAATTGCTCAATTTACAGCAACGAATCAGCGGCGTTCTGAGGGATTTATGAAGATCAATCTGCCAGTCAGTCAAACAGAGCATTTCTTACAACCGGGAAAACCGATTGTAAGCAAGACCGATTTAAAGGGGCGGATTACCTACGTCAACAGTTCGTTTACCGATATCAGCGGCTTTCATCGTGATGAGTTACTTGGGGCCAGCCATAATATCGTGCGTCACCCCGACATGCCTCCCGAAGCGTTTGCGGATTTATGGAGAGTCATTAAAACCGGACAACCGTGGCGTGGTGTGGTGAAAAATCGCTGTAAAAACGGCGATTTTTATTGGGTAGAAGCCTATGTCACACCGATCACCGAAAATGGCACGATTACGGGTTATATGTCGGTGCGGACACCGCCGAAACGTGAAGATGTGCAAGCGTGCGAGGCTCTCTATCGTGCTGTTCGCGAAAAACAGAGCACATTGCCTGCCACCCCGCTGATTACTCACGGCCGGACGCGGGTGTTTTTATTAGCACAGGCGGTATCTGCCGGACTGTGTTTTATTGCGTCGCCGTTTTTGCCAGATACATGGCAATGGCCAGTCAGTGCTTTGGGCTTGACCTCAGTGGTGATTGGGAGCTGGATGATTCACCACCGTTTGTTTCAGCCCATTCGCGCGACACGCCAAGCATTACAGCGTATTACCGAGGGACAGCTGACCGAACGGGTTGACCCAGCGTTATACAACCGCTTATCTGGCTTGGCGCTCGACATTGAATCGTTGCGCATCAATTTAAGAGCAACGTTTTCTGATGTCGTGTTGTGTGCACAGCGGGTGGAAAGTGAAGCTGATGGGATTCATGCTGAAATGCAGCGTTTGACCAAAGGTTCACAATGGCAAAGCCAGCGCGTGGGGCAAGTGTCTGCTGCAATTGAAGAACTCAGTACAGCAGTCAACGACATCTCCCACAATACACAACAGGCACAGCAATTAGCCGATGAAACCAATGTCGCGGTGACGCAAGGTAAACATTGTATGAGTGAATGTTTAGACAGCGCCGGCCAAATTCAGCAAGTGGTCGATACCATGCGCGAGCGTATTACCAGCTTGGCCGGGTCGATTAGCAAAATTGCACAAGTCAGCGACAACATTAAAGCGATTGCCGACCAAACCAATTTATTAGCCCTAAATGCCAGTATTGAAGCTGCACGCGCAGGGGAGGCAGGCCGAGGATTTGCGGTGGTGGCTGACGAAGTGCGTGATTTAGCAGCAAGAACGGCCTTGAGTACTAACGATATTACGCATATTGTGAACAGTATTGAACATGAAACAAAGCTGGCTCTCTCCGCGATGGACGAGGCCAGTGTATGCGTGAAATCGGATGCACAAAAAGTGCAAAGCAGCAGTGATAGTCTGGATCAAATTGATGCAGCCAATCAGCGTGCGGTCAGTCGGATTCATGAAATTGGCGAAAGAGTCCTGCAACAAGCGGCTGTATCGCATGAAGTGGCCGACAATATGAGTAATTTGAATGCGACGATAGAAGAAGGGACTCAGAGTCTGCGTCGTGTGGGGGATGCGGTGGCCTCGTTAGAGAACGCTGCGCATGATTTACACCGTTTGGTGCAACACTTGGAACGCAATTTGCGTTAACTGCGATACTGGTCACTATGTGGTGGCCAGTTGGGAATGCCTTACAGGGAGAACCCCATGAAACAGCCTATCGACTCCCGGCCTTCCGCGCCTGTCATGCCGCATCTTTCCTTATCCGGAAAGACGTCGACCCAAGTCGGTTTTACTGCCGCCTTGCACAGCTTGATGCGCGAGCGCCACTCTGCAGATGTGATTTTGCCACCGCCCTCGGCTTCGGCATTGATTCCTCAAACTGAAAAAGTGATTGCGATTGGTACCTCTACCGGCGGTACCCAAGCATTAGAAACAATTTTGACCACACTGCCGGCGGACTGTCCGGGTATTGTGATTGTGCAGCACATGCCAGAGCGTTTTACGGGTGCGTTTGCCCAACGCTTGAACCAGCTGTGCAAAATTGAAGTGTTAGAAGCCAAACAAGGCGACCGTGTGCAACGTGGACGCGCATTGATTGCACCCGGTGGTAAGCATTTGGTGTTGAAACGTATTCAAGGTCAATACACCGTCGATGTTGTCGATGGCCCGCCCGTGAGCCTGCATAAACCGTCGGTTGATGTCTTGTTCCGCTCGGTGGCGCGTGCCGCCGGCCAAAATGCTTTGGGCATTATTATGACCGGCATGGGCGATGATGGAGCAAATGGCTTGTTGGAAATGCGCCATACGGGGGCGTTTACCTTGGCTCAAAGTGAAAAAACCTGTGTTGTGTATGGTATGCCAAAAGAGGCGGTTAAACGTGGTGCGGCGCGCAAAACAATTGACCTAAATCAGATAGCCCAAGAGTCGTTGCGGATTTGTCGCGAGGGCTGGCGCAAAGAGTCGTAAGCCCTTGCATTAAACGGCTGAAACGCGGTTGCAGGTGTTGGCGCACTTGTTGCGCATGGTGTTGTAACTGTTCGAAACAAGCACGCTCATCGGGCGTGCTATTTTTTTGCCCATTGTCAGGGCTAACCTCAATCATGCTTAAGGCCTGTTCTGGATCAAGGTTTAACAACACTTTTTGATGGTGGTCTGGGTGATTGGCTAGCGGTAGATCGGCGGTCGTAGCATCACAGAGCAAACCATCGATGATATGCGCAAAAGCAGGGTCGAAAGCGCGCATGGGTTGGCCAATAGCTGCAGCGCACAACTGACGTGCTGTTTTTAATTCAGGAATGGCCGATTCAAGCACGATCTGAACAGGGACAACCGTCTGTTGTTCTGACAGTCGTTGTACGATGGAAATAATCTGTTGGCGTAAGGTGCTGGCGCTGTTCGGCTGGCGATCTAAGCAACTGGCATCATTCAGAATGATTAACAGTGCACCTTGTTGGTGCGTCAGGGTGAGGGGCTGGCTGGACGAAGTGGCAAACATGGCAAATCCTTTTTAGGGTAAGCCACCACGACCAGAAACACACATGCCGCCAGTCGCGGCGGCATGGGCTGAGTGTCGAGGGTGTAAATTCGTTAACCGTGACGCAGCATGGCCGCCTGTTGGAGGGGCCACCAATAATAAGCGTATGTGGTGTGGGAACGATTTACGGTATTCATGGCCCCCATCAAACCACCGTTTGCTGTTGCCTGTCAAGCATGACGACTGCCGGTACGAATTTGCGCCGCTAAATTGATCAGGGCGGGGGCTACGACCTCGCGCATATTTTTTTCCTGAAAAGTAAACGTCGGCACGCAGGCATTGAGGCTGAATAATTGGTTATTGGGCAGCTGCAGCGGTACGCCAATCGCACAGACATCTGACTCACATTCGCCAAAGGCTGTGCAATAGCCATCTTCAACAAAGCTACGCTGCGCCAGTCGTAAACGTGCAGCCATCTCTGGCCATTGTGAGTCATAACGGATGGCCATTTTCCGGTCCACGGCTTGCCGTGCCTCATTGTCCAAACTGACGTAATAAGCCCGTCCAATCGCCGTTGTCGCAATAGGGTCGCGTAAGCCGACTGTGAGTTGTACCGAAATTCGAGAACTACTACGGCAGGTTTCCAGATAAACCATATCAATGCCATCTGCGACAGCCAAACTAACCGAGACTTGGTAAGTGTGAGCAAATTCGCGCATCAAGGGTTCCGCGTGGGCACGAATATCAAAGCTTGATAAAAAAGAAGAAGCCAATTCCAACACACCGTAGCCCAAACGGTATAAGCCGCTTTCTGTGTCCTGTCGCAGATAACCCAATTTGATCAGGGTGTAGCACAAACGGGACACCGTAGACTTGGGTAACTGGGTACGCTGGGCCAATTGTTGGTTAGATAAGTTGGCATCATCCGCACGGAACGCTGCCAAAATTTCCAAACCCCGTGCCAAAGCCGTCACAAATAAACGGTCTTTTTCCTCATCATTTCCAACCGCCTCTTCGGTCTGGATATTCATGATTTTTCCTTATTTTTCAAAGATTTTTTAAATATGGGATAGATGGTGTTTATCAAATTTTTGTTGCACTGCGTCATCAACTTGATGACAGAAACTCTTTACAGCTTAGCAGAGAAAGGCTATGTTTTGTTCTGCATTGTAAAACAATGTTCCGCTGTGTGGAACTGTTGCGGTTGCCCGCTTTGCCCTGTTTATTGGAGATTGCTCATGTCGAATGCTCGTCCGGCCTTTCAATGGGAAGACGCCCTGCTGTTAGAAGATCAACTGACTGAAGAAGAACGTATGGTGCGCGATAGCGCCTATGCGTATTGCCAAGAGAAACTGTTGAGCCGTGTCTTAACAGCCAACCGCGAAGAGCGTTTCGACCGTGAAATCATGAGCGAAATGGGCGAATTGGGGCTGTTGGGTTGCACCATCGAAGGCTATGGCTGCGCTGGCCTGTCGCATGTTGCCTATGGTTTGGTTGCTCGCGAGGTAGAGCGCGTGGACTCAGGTTATCGCTCGGCAATGAGCGTGCAATCTTCCTTGGTGATGCACCCCATCTATGCGTATGGCACAGACGAACAAAAAGAGAAATACCTGCCTAAGTTAGCCACCGGTGAATGGGTGGGATGTTTTGGTTTGACCGAACCTGATGCCGGCTCGGATCCTGCCAGCATGAAAACGCGTGCGAAAAAAGTCGACGGTGGTTACATCCTCAAAGGCAGCAAAATGTGGATCACCAACAGCCCTATCGCAGATATCTGTGTGGTATGGGCCAAAGACGACGCCGATGAAATTCGTGGCTTTGTGTTAGAGAAAGACATGAAAGGGCTGTCGATGCCCAAAATTCACGGCAAGTTTTCCTTACGCGCGTCCATCACCGGTGAAATTGTGATGGACGATGTTTTTGTGCCAGACGAAAACTTATTGCCGCATGTAAAAGGGCTGAAAGGGCCTTTTGGTTGTTTGAATAAAGCCCGTTACGGCATCGCTTGGGGGGCAATGGGTGCAGCTGAGTTCTGCTGGCACGCCGCCCGTCAATACACTCTTGACCGCAAACAATTCAATCGTCCTTTGGCCGCGACACAGTTGGTTCAGCTGAAGTTGGCCAATATGCAAACTGAAATCAGCTTGGGTTTACAAGCTGCGCTGCGCGTGGGTCGTTTGATGGATGAAGGTCGCGCTGCCCCAGAAATGATTTCGCTGATCAAGCGCAATAACTGCGGTAAAGCGCTGGATATTGCACGCATCTCCCGCGATATGCACGGTGGTAATGGTATTGCCGATGAGTTCCATGTGATTCGTCATGTGATGAACTTAGAGGCCGTCAATACCTACGAAGGCACGCATGATGTTCATGCGCTGATTTTGGGACGTGCACAAACCGGTATTCAAGCTTTCGCTTAATGCACCGCGACGGCGCACTGAAAACCAATTCGGTGCGCCAAGCAAGTTATTAGAGGAAAATTACGGCTTATTTGCCGTAAGCAGTATTTTTTCACCTGAAATTAGCCGATTTTCAGATGAAATCGCCAAGAAATAACTGGCACGGTTCCTGCAATGCAAGACGGGCCATGATTCACAAAAACCAACGACAACCCGTCGCGCTGATCGGCGTTAGGGGAGGCCAAGCAGAAAATGACGCATCCAGACACCCATGCACCGCATGTACGTTTCATCAATGTTCAAAAAACATATGATGGAGAAACCCTGATTGTAAAAAACCTGAATCTTGATGTGCGCCGTGGTGAATTCCTCACCTTATTGGGGCCGTCCGGCTCGGGTAAAACCACTTCTTTGATGATGTTGGCTGGCTTTGAAACCGCAACCGAAGGCGATATTTTGGTGGGTGGCCAGCGTATTAACCGTGTACCACCGCATAAACGCGGCATGGGCATGGTGTTCCAAAACTATGCTTTATTCCCTCACATGACCGTGGCCGAAAACTTGGCTTTTCCGCTTACCGTACGTGGTCAATCTGGCAGCAATGTCGATGAAAAAGTGAAAAAAGCACTGGATATGGTGCGCCTGACCGCCTATGCCGACCGTCGCCCTGCCCAATTGTCGGGTGGGCAACAACAGCGTATCGCCTTGGCGCGGGCATTGATTTTTGAACCAGAAATTGTGTTGATGGATGAGCCTTTGGGCGCATTGGATAAACAACTGCGCGAGCACATGCAGATTGAAATTAAACATCTGCACGAAAAGCTCGGCATCACCATGATTTATGTGACACACGATCAATCCGAAGCCTTGACCATGAGTGACCGCATTGCGGTGTTCAACGATGGTGTGATTCAACAGCTGGCAGCACCGGCGGATCTTTACGAGCGGCCAGAAAACTCGTTCGTGGCACAATTTATCGGTGAAAACAACCGCTTACACGGTAAGGTGGAAGCCCTCTCAGCACAAAGCTGCGATGTGCGATTAACCGATGGTTCGGTGATTCATGCCTTCCCCGTTGTGAAAACACAAGTGGGGGGTGAGGTGAGCCTGTCGTTACGTCCAGAGCGTGTGGATGTAGCCGACAAAGCCGAAACCTTAGCCAACTATGCCAATTGTTTTAGCGCCACCATCGAAGAAATCATTTACCTCGGCGACCATTTGCGTGTCCGCGTTGCCTTGTGTGGTCACGATGATTTCATCATCAAAACCCAAAACAATGATCTTGGTTTTACCCCTGAAGCAGGTCAAACGATTTACGTCGGCTGGAAGTTAGAAGACTGCCGTGCGCTTGACCTTTTGCAATAACTCGTACGACCCCGCAACCTCAAGAGGAGTTTCATCATGAAAAAGTTGTCTTATTCTGTGATTGCCCTGTCGCTGTTGGCTGCTAGCGGTATGGCAATGGCTGAACAGTTCACCGTGACCACTGGCGGCGGTGCTTATTCTAACAGCATCCGTAAAGCCTACTTTGAGCCTTACATGGCCAAAACTGGCGACAAAATCGTTGAAGATGTGTGGAACAACGAAATGGCAAAAATCAAAGGCATGGTTGAGAAAAAGGCTGTGAGCTGGGACGCAGTCACCATGGAATCGGCTGACGGGATGCGCGGTTGTGATGAGGGGATTTTGGAACGCATCGACAAACTGGTTGATAAATCCAAATTCTTGCCCGGTTCTATCACCCCTTGCTTTATCGGTTCTATCGTGTGGTCGAATGTGTATGCCTACAACGATAAGAAATTTGCCGGTGCGAAACCTTCCACTATTAACGATTTCTTTGACTTGAAGAAATTCCCCGGTGCGCGTGCGATTCGTAAAAATCCAAAAGTGAACATGGAAATTGCACTGATGGCTGACGGTGTGGCACCGAAGGATGTGTATAAGGTGTTGGCCACTAAAGCCGGTCAAGACCGTGCTTTCAAAAAATTGGATAGCCTGAAAGGTAATCTGAAATTCTGGGAAGCTGGCGCGCAAGCACCACAATTGTTGGACTCTGGTGATGTGGTGATGACCACTGCTTTCAATGGTCGTATTTTCGATGCCGCGAAAAACGAGAAAAAACCATTCAAGATTGTGTGGGATGGTCAGGTGTATGACTTCGATGGTTGGAGTATTCCAAAAGGTGCACCGAAAAAAGACGCTGCAATGAAATTCTTGGCCTTTGCTTCACAGCCTGAAGTGATGGCAAATCAATCGAAATACATTGCTTACGGCCCAACCAACAAAGATGCTGTGAAACACATCAGTAAAGAAGTGTTGCAAGACTTGCCAACCAACCCAGAAAACATGAAGAAAGCCTTACCGGCCAGTGCTGAATTCTGGGCTGACCACTTTGAAGAAATCAACACTCGCTTTGTCTCCTGGCTCGCCCAGTAATCCGTCTTAGCGTGGCGGCGGCGCTTGGCCGCCGCACTACGCCGGAGAGTATGTTATGACTGCATCCACTTTGTCTTCTGCTACCAGTGCGCCGTTATCCGAGGGCACTGGGCTTAGCCTTAAAAAGCGTTTAGCGCGTTCAGAACGGCGACGCAAGCTACAAGCTGCGTTGTTGGTTGCGCCATTGTTGCTGTTTATTCTGTTTACCTTTGCCGCGCCAATTGGCAAGTTGTTATGGCGTGCGGTACATAGCCCTGAAGTGGCTGAAGGTCTGCCAAAAACAGCCCAAATGATTCAGGCATGGGATGGCAAAAGTGTGCCAGAGGAAGCCGTGTTTGTGGCTTTGGCACAAGATTTAGACACCGCTTATGCAGAACAGCGTTTAGCCGTTCCCGCCAAGCGTTTGAACTACGACTCGCCGGGGATGTTGAGCTTGCTGATGAAAGCCGGCCGTAAAGTGGCCAGTTTTGAGAGCGAAAACCTGCGGCAACAGTTTATTGATGCCGACCCACGCTGGGGGGAAGTGGAAACGTGGCGAGTGATCCGCAATGCCAGCAGCAGCTACACCGATTTCTTTTTACTGCGCGCCCTTGATCTGACTCGTTCTGCCAGTGGCGAAATTGTCAGTGTGTCCGACGATGAGGCCATTCATCTCGATATTCTCTACCGCACATTTTGGATCAGTGCGTTAGTGACGGCGGCGTGTTTGGCCTTGTCTTATCCTTTGGCATGGTTACTGGCCAATTTGCCTGCCAAAACCGCCAATTTGTTGATGATCTGTGTGCTGTTGCCGTTTTGGACTTCGCTGTTAGTCCGCACAACCGCATGGATTGTATTGTTGCAAAACAATGGTGTCGTGAACCAAGTGATGCAGTTGATGGGGTTGTTTGATGCCCCTGTGCAGCTGATTTTTAACCGCTTTGGTGTGGTGGTGGCGATGACCCATGTTTTGCTGCCATTTATGATTTTGCCACTCTATAGCGTGATGAAGAGTATTCCTCCGGTGTATGCCCGCGCTGCAGCCAGCTTAGGGGCGAATCCTTGGACCGTGTTCTGGAAGGTGTATGTGCCGCAGACCTTGCCGGGGGTGGGCGCTGGGTGTTTATTGGTGTTCATTATGGCAGTGGGTTACTACATCACGCCGGCTTTGGTGGGCGGGCCGCGTGACCAGATGCTGAGTTACTTTGTGGCACTGCATACCAACGAAACATTGAACTGGAGTATGGCCGCTGCCTTAGCCGCCGTCTTATTTGCCGCAACTTTGGTGCTGTATGCCATCTATAGCCGCCTTGTCGGTGTCAACAACATGAAACTGGGGTAAGAGATCATGGCGCTACCAGATTACGCGGGGATGCCCGAGAAAACGGTGTACTACGGGGTACGAGTCTTATCCGGTTTGGTGTTGTTATTTTTGATCGCACCGATCTTGGTGATTGTGCCGTTGTCGTTTAATGCTGAAGCCTTCTTTACCTATCCGATGCCAGGGTTATCGCTGCGGTGGTATCTGGATTTCTTCGGCTCGGCAGAATGGCAACGGGCGTTATACAACAGCTTGTTCTTTGGGATTGCGACAACGCTGTTGTCGATGTTCTTAGGGACATTGGCTGCCTTAGGTTTGGCGCGGCCTGAATTCCCTTGGCGTGGGCCAGTGATGGCACTGATTATCTCGCCGATGATTGTGCCGTTGATTATTGCTGCGGTGGGGATGTTCTTGTTCTACGCCGATTGGGGATTGGTCAACACGCGGTTAGGCATGGTGCTGGCACATACTGCTTTGGCGACCCCGTTTGTGGTGATTACCGTGACCGCAACCTTGACCGGCTTTGATGCGCGATTGTTGCGTGCTGCAGCTAGCTTGGGTGCCAATCCAGTGACCACGTTCCGCCGTGTCACATTACCGATGATTTTACCCGGCATGGTATCCGGCGGCATCTTTGCCTTTGTGACCTCGTTTGATGAGGTGGTGGTGGCGTTGTTCTTGGCCGGTTCAGAACAACGGACATTACCCCGTCAAATGTGGTCGGGGATTCGTGAACAATTGTCGCCAACGATTTTGGCCGCGGCGACGCTGTTGGTGTTGTTCTCGATTGCCATGTTAGTCACGGTTGAAATGTTGCGCCGGCGTTCGGAACGTCTGCGTGGTATCAGCCAATAAATTTTTTGAATTGATCTTGACCTGCGGAATCAATCCGCATCCTTCTGTGGAGACTGTTATGCCTAGTAATGCTGAATTAAATGCGCGCCGTCTTGCTGCAACCCCGCGTGGTGTGGGGATTACCACTCAGATTTATGCTGAGCGTGCGAAAAATGCAGAAGTCTGGGATGTAGAAGGCCGCCGTTGGATTGATTTTGCGGCAGGGATTGCCGTGCTGAACACCGGCCATCTGCATCCTAAGGTGCAAGCGGCTGTCGCTGGGCAATTAGAGAAATTCTCACACACTTGCTACCAAGTGTTTCCCTATGAAAGCTATGTGGCTTTGGCAGAAAAACTGAATGCCTTGGCCCCTATTAGCGGTGAGAAAAAAACCTTCTTTGTGACCACCGGTGCCGAAGCGGTGGAAAATGCCATTAAAGTGGCGCGTGCTGCCACTGGTCGCCCTGCTGTTGTCGCGTTCTCCGGCGCGTTCCACGGCCGCACCTTGTTGACCATGACTTTAACCGGCAAGGTCAATCCTTACAAAAAAGGCTTTGGTCCCTTCCCTGCCGATGTCTATCACGTCCCATACCCAAACAAAGTGCAAGGCGTCAGCGTACAAACCTCGATTCGTTGTTTGGAAGAAATTTTCAAATCGTCGGTCGATCCTGAGCGCGTGGCCGCAATTATTTTGGAACCGGTTCAAGGCGAAGGTGGCTTTAATGTTGCCCCCCCAGAACTGTTCCGCGAATTGCGCCGGATCTGTGACCAATATGGCATTTTGTTGATTGCCGATGAGATTCAAGCTGGTTTTGCTCGTACCGGTAAGATGTTCGCCACGGAATACAGCGGTGTTTCACCAGATTTGATGACGATGGCTAAATCGTTGGCCGGTGGCTTCCCTCTGGCGGCGGTGGTGGGTCGTGCCGAATTGATGGATGCCCCAGCCCCCGGCGGTTTGGGTGGCACTTATGCCGGTAATCCATTGTCTCTGGCGGCGGCACTGGCAGTGATTGATGTGATTGAAGAAGAAAAACTGTGTGAACGCGCTCTGGCGATTGGTGAAAAACTGACCTCGCGTCTGGAATCCCTGCGCGGTGCGGTGCCACAAATTGCCGATGTTCGTGGTTTGGGTGCGATGGTGGCGGTGGAGTTTATGCAAGATGGTAAACCTGATGCCGACTTCACCAAGCGCGTGCAAGCCAAAGCCTTGGAAGGCGGTTTGGTCTTATTGACCTGCGGCACCTATGGCAATGTGATTCGCTTCTTAATGCCGTTGACGATTGAAGACAGCGTGCTGGAAGAAGGTCTGACTATTCTTGAATCGGCCATGAAATCGGCCTAATTGCCCGCTAGGAGCTGACTATGTTGCTGCAACTACAGCGCCCCGAATTGTTACGCCAACAAGCCTATATCAATGGCCAATGGTGTGACGCGGCATCGGGCAACACCATTGCTGTTGATAACCCTGCCACGGGTGAAGTTATTGCCCATGTGCCTTCTTTGACTGCCGAAGAAACCCGCGCTGCGATTGATGCTGCCGATGCTGCATTGCCTGCTTGGCGGGCAAAAACAGCGAAAGAGCGTGCGACGATTTTGCGCCGCTGGTATGAGCTGATGTTGGCGAACCAAGAAGATTTAGCGCGCTTGATGACGGCGGAACAAGGTAAACCGCTGGTGGAATCGCGTGGTGAAATTGTTTACGCCGCAAGCTTCTTGGAATGGTTTGCCGAAGAAGGCAAACGTATCTACGGCGATATGATCCCGAGTCCATTGGCCGACCGTCGCTTTTTAGTGATGAAACAGCCGATTGGTGTCTGTGCCGCCATCACACCGTGGAACTTCCCTTCGGCGATGATTACCCGTAAGGCCGGCCCTGCTTTAGCTGCGGGTTGCACGATGGTGCTCAAGCCTGCCTCGCAAACCCCTCTGTCTGCTTTGGCTTTGGCCGTGTTGGCAGAAGAAGCTGGCGTACCGGCTGGGGTGTTTAGTGTGGTGACCGGTTCCGCTGGCACCATCGGTAGCGAACTGACCAGCAACCCGACCGTACGCAAACTGACCTTTACTGGTTCGACCGAAGTGGGTCGAGTGTTGATGCGTGAATGCGCTGACACGATCAAGAAAGTGTCGTTAGAGCTGGGTGGTAATGCACCGTTTATCGTGTTTGATGATGCTGATCTCGATGCGGCGGTGGTGGGGGCGTTAGCTTCTAAATATCGTAACGCCGGCCAAACTTGTGTTTGTGCTAACCGTTTGTTGGTGCAAGACGGTGTGTATGACCAATTTGCTGAAAAATTGGCAGCAGCTGTTGCCGGTTTGAAAATCGGTAATGGTTTGGAAGAGGGCATTACCCAAGGCCCGATGATTGATGAAAAAGCCTTGCAAAAGGTGGAAGAACACATCGCCGATGCCAAAGAAAAAGGCGGCGAGGTGATTGCTGGTGGTAAGCGTCATGCCTTGGGTGGCCGGTTCTTTGAGCCGACGATCATCAAGCATGTGACGCCAGCCATGAAGGTGGCAAAGGAAGAAACCTTTGGTCCTTTAGCGCCGTTGTTCCGTTTCTCAACAGAACAAGAAGCGCTGGCAATGGCAAACGACACTGAATATGGGTTGGCTGCGTATTTCTATACCCGTGATTTAGGTCGAACTTTCCGTGTTTCTGAAGGGTTGGAATACGGGATTGTCGGTGTGAATACTGGCATTATTTCCACCGAAGTGGCGCCATTTGGCGGCATTAAGGCATCTGGTTTAGGCCGCGAAGGTTCCAAATATGGTATCGAAGATTATTTGGAAATTAAGTATGTGGCTTTAGCTGGGGTGAATGCTTAAACCCTACATTGCTTCTCCTTCTGAGTTGAGTGGGTTGTTCCTCACCCGCCCCGTCAGTTCCCCTGACGGCGGGGCGGGTCTTTTTTTGCCTATTTATTACGCAGCAATCGCTGGGAGTAGTGGAAAATGTCTGCATTGTCGGGTGTGCGAGTCCTTGATTTATCGAGAGTTTTAGCTGGGCCTTGGGCCAGCCAATTATTGGCAGATTTAGGGGCAGACGTGGTGAAAGTCGAGCGTCCTAAAGCCGGTGATGATACTCGGGGTTGGGGGCCTCCTTTTTTAACGCGTGCTGATGGTTCACAAGGCCCTGCCGCCTATTATCTGTGTGCCAATCGCGGTAAAAAATCGATTACTGTTGATATTACCCAAGCAGAAGGGCAACAGATTATTAAAAAACTCATCGAAAATAGCGATGTGTTAATTGAAAATTATAAAGTCGGTGGTTTAAAAAAATATGGCTTAGATTATGAGTCTGTCAAAGTCATCAATCCAAAATTAGTCTATTGCTCAATTACTGGTTTTGGTCAAACTGGCCCGTATGCTGATCGGGCAGGATACGATTACATCGTGCAGGGCATGACCGGTTTGATGAGTATTACCGGGCCTGCTGATGGTGAGCCGCATAAAGTTGGAGTAGCCGTAACGGATTTGTTCACAGGTTTATATGCCAGCAACGCGATTTTAGCTGCCCTCCATGCCCGCCATACGACCGGTGAAGGGCAACATATTGACGTCGCACTGTTCGACTGCGCCCTAGCCACTTTGGCTAACGTCAATATGAATTATTTGATTGGTGGACAAACCCCACCGCGTTTGGGCAATGCTCATGCTAATATCGTACCCTATCAGGTGTTCCCGACATCGGATGGGCATTTTATTTTGGCGTGTGGGAATGATGCACAATTTGCCCGTGTTGCAGAATTGGTAGGGTCGCCAGAATGGGCGCAAGATCCGCGTTTTGCCACCAATGCCGCGCGTGTGCAGCATCGTGAGGTATTAACGCCGATGTTGGCGGACTGTTTCCGGCAACGGACGCGTCAAGATTGGTTGAGCGCGTTAGATGCGGCGGGTGTGCCAGCTGGGCCGATCAATACAGTCGATGAGGCGTTTGCCGATCCCCATTGTATTGCACGGCAAATGCGGCGTGATTTGGTGGCGGCAGATGGTACTGTCGTGCCACAGGTAGCTTGTCCTGTGCAGCTTTCGGGTACGCCAATTGATTATCAAAACCCACCGCCAGAATTAGGACAACATACTGAAGAAGTGTTAACTGCCTTGGGTTGGGATGGTGCAGCGCAAAGAAAACTACAGCAATGTGGTGCGATTTAAACGCTCGTTTGACTAGTTTGCGATTAACATGCACCATTCTGTCCATCTCGAACGCATTAACATCGCTCTTGTGTAAAAGGAGTTAGCGTGCAACGCGAATATATGGAATACGATGTGGTGGTTGTTGGCGGCGGCCCTTCTGGCTTGGCCACAGCAATTCGCTTGAAACAATTGGCAGCGGCAGCTGATCGTGAACTGAGTGTGTGCCTGTTAGAAAAAGGCTCAGAAATCGGGGCGCATATTCTGTCTGGTGCTGTGCTAGAGCCCACCACGCTCAATGAACTGATTCCTGACTGGAAAGAAAAGGGTGCGCCCCTCAATACACCAGCACAGGACGATCATTTTCTGTTTTTAACAGAGAAAAAAGCCTTTGAACTGCCCACCCCGCCACAGATGCACAATCATGGCAACTACATCATCAGCTTGGGGAACTTTTGCCGGTGGTTAGGGCAACAAGCGGAAGAACTCGGCGTTGAGATCTATCCGGGGTTCGCTGCTGCTGAAGTGTTGTATGACGACACCGGTGCGGTTAAGGGTGTGGCGACAGGCGATATGGGCTTAGACCGTGAAGGTCACCCAACTGATGCCCACCAAGTGGGGATGGAGTTGTGGGCTAAACAAACCATTTTTGCCGAAGGCTGTCGTGGTTCTTTGACCAAAACCTTGTTTGACCGCTTCAAGCTGCGCGATGGTGCCGAGCCACAAACCTATGGTATTGGCATCAAAGAGCTGTGGGAAGTCCAACCCGAAAAACATCAGCCCGGTAAAATTACCCATACCACGGGCTGGCCGATGGATAACAACACCTATGGCGGCTCTTTCCTCTATCACTTAGAGGATAACCAAGTCGTTGTCGGCTTTGTGATTGGTTTGGACTACCAAAATCCACACCTGTCGCCGTTTGATGAATTCCAACGCTTTAAGACACACCCAGCCATTCGTGATGTATTTGAAGGGGGCCGCCGTATTTCTTATGGCGCACGGGCATTGTCCGAAGGTGGTGTGCAGTCGTTACCTAAACTGACTTTCCCGGGTGGTTTGTTGGTTGGCGATACCGCTGGTTTCCTCAACGTGCCGAAAATCAAGGGCACGCATACTGCGATGAAATCGGGGATGTTGGCGGCCGAGGCCGTGTTTGACATGCTGAGCCGTGAATCGTTGGAAAACGAAGCAACGTCTTACACCGAAGCGTTCAAATCGAGCTGGTTGTTTGATGAGTTGTGGAAAGTGCGTAATGTGCGTCCTTCTTTCCGTTGGGGGTTGTGGGGCGGCATCATGTATTCCGCGATCGACACCTATATTTTCAATGGCCAAGCGCCTTGGACGTTGCGTCACTTGCACGCTGACCATGAGTGCCTGAAAAAAGCCAAAGAAATGCCAAAGATTCACTATCCGAAACCGGACGGGAAAATCAGCTTTGATAAGCTTTCGAGCGTATTTATTTCGAACACCAATCACCGTGATGATGAGCCGGTGCATTTGCGTTTGAAAGATAGCAGTGTTCCAATTCAGATCAATTTGGCACTGTATGACGCACCAGAGCAGCGTTATTGCCCTGCTGGGGTGTATGAAATTGTGGGACGCGAAACGGGCAACCCCCGTATGCAAATTAACTCACAAAACTGTGTTCACTGTAAAACCTGTGACATTAAGGACCCAACCCAGAATATCAACTGGACAACGCCAGAAGGCGGTGGTGGCCCGAATTACCCGAATATGTAAGCCATCGCGCGTATGCGTGTAAAAGACAACGCCCTGCCATTGTGCAGGGCGTTGTTGTGTTTGATTGGGAGAGTGAAGTTTGTATTACAGCTCGCGTCTTATCAGCGAACAGTTAGAAAGTGGTCAATCCTATCGCGAGATGAAGCATGTGATTTGTATTCATCTACTGGATTTTGATTTATTCCCTGAACATCCAGAACAAGCTTCATGGCGGTTTGAACTGCGCGATCAACATATTCCCGATGTTGTCCTCACCAAAGCACAGCAAATTGATATTCTGGAGTTAGACAAAGCCGACCGCCTCCAACTGGCCCCAACGGCATTAAAGAATTGGGTCGATCTGTTTGAACATTGGCAGGAGCAACACATCATGGCACAGCTGACACACACACCGGTAATGACTGTTTTGCAATCCCTAGAGCAAATGAGCCAAACCAAGGAAGAACGGTTACGGGCATTGGCGCGAGAACGGGCAGTGTGGGATTACAACACTGACATCATCACTGCGCGGGAAGAGGGTAGAGAAGAAGGCAGAGAAGAAGGTCGTGAAGAAGGCATACAAGCCATGCGAAGCCTACTTCGGACGTTGATTGAGGCACGGTTTGGTCAGCCGTTGCCGGATTGGGTGTTGTCGCGGTTACGGGCGGCGACGCCGGAGCAGTTGCAGCAATGGGGAGTATCGTTAACGCAGGCGCAGCGGTTAGAGGATATTTTCGAGGGTTGAGATCATAGAATCGTCGGGCAGTTTTGCGACACGGTGTGAAGCAAACCGCCAAAACATACTACAATCAGCCGTTACCCTC